>JAQGKC010000302.1 GCA_028290305.1 Bradyrhizobium sp. | reverse complement strand
CCGCGCGTGAGGCCGGCCCCGGCCTGATCGCGGAAGATTTGTCGGAAGTGATGCCGGCGGTGTTCCGGCGCCTCTATGACGAGTTCGGCATCGACTATTGAGTGAACGGTCATTTGCACGCCGAACGCCGAAGCCTTGTTCGGAAGCATCGGCTTGATGGCGGTCCATTCAATAGTCGCTGAGTTCTTGGCGCAAATTCGAGAAAGCCGCCATTCCATGCACTATGCTGGCTTCTTGGCGCTCGCCAGGTGCGCCTTGATCGGAAACGCCAGCGCGTCTCCGGCAACATAAGGCATCAGCTGGTCACCTACCTCGCTGACCAGGGCCGCACGAGCGTCGTCCGAGACATTGGCTACATGGCTTGAGAGCGGCGAGCCGCGCGCATAGTCCTGTACGAATCGTGAGATTGACGGAAAGCGAACGGTGCCTGCAACCGACTGAATCGCTATGTCGCGGAAACCTTCCGCAGCCACCAGGGCCCGCAACTGTTCGGCCTCGGCGAGCCCAAAGGGAGCGCGCATGATGCCCGCTGCCGCGGTGCTTACGTGCCGCGCAAGGGCAGCGGCCAGAGCTTCGAACCCGGGACTGTGTTGAATGCCCTGCCACACCATGAGTCCCAGGCGACCGCCGGGCACCAGCACGCGATGCATCTCGCGCATCGCGGCCGGCCGATCAGGAAAGAATTGGAGTCCCAACTGACAGTACACAACATCGAATGCTGCGTCAGGGAGGGGCATGTTTGTTGCGCTGGCCTCACGCCATATGATCGGCGCGCTAGTCGGATCAGGAGACGTGATGGAGGCAGCAAAAGATAGCATCCCGGGATTTAGGTCGAGACCAGTCACATTCCCGGACCGGCCGACTCGTTCGGCGGCGAGCCGCGCTATCAAACCCGTACCGCATGCGACGTCCAGCACGCGCTCACCCGGTTGAGGATCGGCAAGTGCAATTACCTGCGGCGCCCAAGGTGCGAACACAGCCGGAACCAGCGCGCGCTGGTATGTCTCAGCCGCATTTCCAGTCACTTGCCATTGGTCATCCATCGCCTCTTCCTTGATCCTGGCGTTTGCCGTCCCTCTCCGCGTTTGTTTTTCATTGAAGCTATCATCCCGGGAGCGGTAGCCGACGCGGCCCTTTGGCGCACACTGAGATCGCAAAGAACGCTCGGTCTCACCGTCAAGCTCTCACCCGCCACCCACGAGGGGATCGAACAGAGATGCTACCCCGCTCAATCGCCGATCAATCGACCAGGTATCTGGCGACGGCCGGCTCGTTCCATTCGAGCCCGAGGCCAGTCCCGCGCGCGGTCAGCGTGCCGTCGACGATCTCGATCGGGTTGGCGAGAATGGCGCCGGCGAAATCCAATACTTCGAGCCAGTGCGCGGTGGGTGTCACCGCGAGCATATGGGCGCTGGCCTCGGCGAAGAGATGGCTCGACATCGGAATCGAGGCGGCGTCGGCCTGCGCCGCGACATTGAGCCAACCGGTGACGCCGCCGACTTTCATGAGATCAGGCATGATGAAGTCGCTCGCTTTGGCCGCGATCGCTTCGGCAAAGCCGCGCGGAAACCACCAGTTCTCGCCGGCTTGAATCGGGATCGGCGAATTCTCGCGCACCTTGGCATGCCCCGACAGGTTTTCCTGTGGCACCGGCTCCTCGATCCAGGTGAGATCGTAGGGCGCAAGGCGCGCGATGCGGCGCTTCGCCTCGGCGGGATCGAGCGACTGGTTGAAATCCAGCATCAGCGCGATGTCGGGACCGAGCAGGGCGCGGACGCCCTTGACCACGCGCTCGTCATTGGCCGCATCGCCGTCGCCGCCCTTGATCTTGATGCCGCGAAAGCCTCGCTCCAACGAGCGGCGCAAATCCCTTTCATCGGCGACGGGATCGACCACGCCATAACTGTCATAGGCGCGGATCGGCCGCGCCGATCCGCCAAGCAGTTCGACCACCGGCTTGCCGGCGGCCTGGCCCAGCGCATCCCAGAACGCCATGTCGAGGCCGGACACGGCCATGCCGACCAGGCCCTGCCAGCCGAGCAGCCGGAATTTGGCATCCGTCAAGCCCATCAGATCGAACGGCGCGATGGCCTGACCGGTGAGATCACGGCCGATGTCCTCGATCAGCTGCACCAGCGGCTTCAGTGTCAATTTGGTGTAGGCAAAGACGTAAGAGCGGCCGGTGACGCCTTGATCGGTCGCAAGGTCGATCAGCACCAAGGGCGCCGCCTCGATGATCCCGAAGGCGTTTTTCACTGGCCGCTTGAGCGGCACGATGATCGCGCGCGCCTTGACGCTGCGAATGGCGGGCGTGGTCTTGTGCATGGTCGTTTCCTCGGCCGGCACCATACAGCCACGGCAGTCGACAAACCAGACGGTGACGGCCGCGCGTCTGATTGCGGGGAATGCAGGCCGTTGCGCGACGGCCGCTTCTCAACCGACGCTATAGAATCGCATCAGCCGTGGCGCGGCCCAATCGGTGGCGGCGGATTCAAGCAGGAAGCGGCCGGCATGTTCGGCCAGAAACGCGATCCGCTGGGCCTGTCCGGGTTCGACCGCCAGCGTATCCAGCCAGAACGGCTTCCAGCCGTCGTCGAGGCGGTCGAGCAGCCGGAAATGGTGGCCATGCAAATGGAACACCGTGGCCCGATCGGCGCGGTTGGCGAGCGCCAGCACCACGGTGCGGCCGGCTTTGGCCTGGAACGCGGGCGCCGCGGAGGCCGCAATAGTCGCAGGCCGCAGCCATTCTTGTCCGCTGAGCGCCAGATCGGCCCGCACGGCGTTTTTGAGGTCGAGCTGCGCCGGTAGGCCGGTGGTTGAGAGCGCAGGGGCGGGTGGAAGCGGCGCCTGCCTGACCGGCGGTTCGGCCGAGGTTACCAACCGGGCGACGGGGTGAGCCTCCTTGCCGTCGTGAAGCAGGATCGAGGCGATCGCGCCCGGCGGCGCGGTCACGTCGATCAGCACGTCGGCGCGGCCGCCGGGGGCGAGCACAAGCGCGCCGTTGCGCGCCATGAACGGTTCGGCGGGGCGGCCGTCCAGTGCCATCACTCGGAGCTCGAAGCTTTCCGTTTTGACTGCGACAACAGCCCGCTGGCACCCGTTGATGAAGCGAAATCGAAGCCTTTGCTGGCTTCGCACGGTGATGTCGGGCGCGAGCATGCCATTGACGGTATAGATCGTGGCCGCGTCTTTCGGGTCGCGTCCGGGTGCGATCGCAGCTCCGTTGGCGCCAATCCGCCAATCCTCGATCAGGACGACCTCGTCGCGGTCGACGGTTGGCGGCTCATTTTCCTCGACGACCAGCGCAAGCGGACGGGACGGCCGGGCCTGATCCTCGCCGGTCAGCCTGACGTCAACGAGACAGGTGCCCGGATGGCGCAATGCAACCGCAAATCCTGCCTTGGTCCCAGGCGCGAGCGGCGCCTGCGCCAGCAGCAGTTCGGCGGCTGGAACGCCATCGATGCCGCGCCAATCCGGGACGGCCGGGACCGGCAGGTCGTTCTGGAACGTGACATCGATCTGACCCGGCTTGAAGCGGAACGTGGCGGGCTGAGCCGCAAGTGACCAGGCGAGCGTGTCGGGCTGGCCGGGACGCAGGCTGATGGCAGTTTCCTTGGCCGCAAGCGCCAGCCGTTGCGGCGTTTCGGCGCGGGCGCCGCAGAGCAAGCCGGGCACCGCCACGGCCGTGCCCAATCCGGCCAGAAAGCCGCGTCGGTCGAGAAGGGAAATCCACTTCGCCATGAGGCAGATGCGGACCATTTTTGGACTATGATGTCCAGCGCGACTTGAGCACCGACTTGAGCACCGACTTGGACGCCGAAACGACGCTGAGAGAGGCCATTTTTTTGCTGCGAAGGTTTGGGCCCGTGCTATAAGCCGCCGCCCGCGGCATCGCGGTCGGACCTGATGCTAATCCACGCGGGCGTGGCGGAACTGGTAGACGCGCTGGATTTAGGTTCCAGTGACGAAAGTTGTGGGGGTTCGAGTCCCTCCGCCCGCACCAAGCGCTTTGAGCGTTTGCATCAGAGATCACCGGAGAACCTTATTTCCCGATATCGGGGTGGGGTTCGCCGCACACCGGCGCAAGGCTTTTTGCTTCGCGCCGATCATTATGGACAAAGTCCGGACCATAAGGCCGGCCGAACGAGAAGAAGATGGACGCCATGCAGGTCACCGAAACCCTGTCGCAGGGACTGAAGCACGAATTTCAGATCAGCGTTCCGGCAGCGGATCTCGACGCCAAGGCGGATGCCCGCCTGGTCGACATGAAGGACAAGGTCCGCCTCAATGGCTTTCGTCCGGGCAAGGTGCCGGTGAGCCATCTGAAGAAAGTCTATGGCAGATCGGTCATGGCCGAGACCATCGACCAGACCATCCGCGACACCAACACCCAGATCTTCACCGAGCGCGGCTTCCGCCTGGCGGCCGAACCGAAGATCACGATGCCGACCGAGGAAAAAGAGGTCGAGCAGATCCTGTCCGGCAAGTCCGACCTCACCTACACGGTGGCGATCGAGGTTGTGCCCGCGATCCAGCTCGCCGACTTCAAGAGTTTCGCGGTCGAGAAGCCGGTCGCGGAGGTGACCGACGCCGACGTCGACGAGGCGATCAAGCGGATCGCCGACCAGAACCGCACTTACGCGCCGAAGGGCGAAGGGGCGAAGGCGGAAACCGGCGATCGCGTCACGATCGACTTCAAGGGCACCATCGACGGCACGCCGTTCGACGGCGGCACCGGCGAGGCCATCCAGGTCACGATCGGGTCGAACACCTTCATTCCCGGCTTCGAGGACCAGTTGATCGGGATCGCGGCCGGCGAAACCCGCACGCTGAAAGTGTCGTTCCCGAAGAATTATGCCAGCGTCAAGCTCGCGGGGCAGGCCGCCGAGTTCGAGACCACCGCAACGGCGGTCGAGGCGCCGCAGGACATCGAGATCAATGACGAGTTCGCCAAGACCCTCGGTCTGGAATCGCTCGAAAAGCTGAAGGAGGCCGCCCGCGAACGGCTGGCCACGGAATACGCCGGCGCGACACGGCAACGCGTCAAGCGGGCGCTGCTCGATCGTCTCGACGAGACCCACAAGTTCGAAGCGCCGCCCTCGCTGATCGAGGAAGAGTTCAGCCTGATGTGGAACTCGGTCAAGGCCGAGATGGAGTCGAGCGGCAAGACCTTCGCCGACGAGAACACCACCGAGGACGCGGCCAAGGAAGAGTACCGCGGTATCGCGGATCGCAGGGTCCGGCTCGGCCTCGTGCTGTCCGAAATCGGCGAAAAGAACAAGATCACCGTGACCGAGGACGAGGTCGGCCGCGCTGTGATTGAGCGCGCGCGTTCGATGCCCGGCCGCGAAAAGGAAGTCTGGGACTATTATCGCAACAACGCCAATGCGCTGGCCCAGCTTCGTGCCCCGATTTTTGAAGACAAGGTGGTCGAATTCATTCTCGAGCTTGCCAACGTGACCGAAAAGAAGGTCTCGCGCGACGAGCTTTACAAGGAAGACGAGGAAAAGAGCGCGGCCTGACCGGTATCAGGCGCCATTTGCCGGGATCGACCGGATCTGCGGCAGCGTCAGGCCGACATTAACGATGAGCGGCAGAATGGGCTTGCCTCCGTGACCGCCGCTTGCGAATCGGCTCCCACCCGGTCCACCAACGCTGTTGGGCCGTGTTGTCGGGCCGGTCTTGTCGGGCCGGTCTTGTCGGCAGGAAATTGTCTCATATCTGTGGACCTGTTCTGCCAGTCCTGCATCATGGGACGACGTGCTTCCTTCGGCAATCAAAGTTCCGGCCTGCCTTGGAAAGTTCGTCTTCGTCGAGTTTGAAGCAATCCTCTACGCGGCCCTTCCTCTATCTCTATGCGAACCCTCTCTATGCGAAACCTTGGGGTGACAAATGCGCGATCCCGTTGAAACCTACATGAATCTCGTGCCGATGGTGGTCGAGCAGACCAACCGCGGAGAACGCGCCTACGACATTTTCTCGCGCCTCCTGAAAGAGCGCATCATCTTCCTGACGGGACCGGTCGAGGACGGCATGTCGACGCTCGTGGTCGCGCAGCTTCTGTTTCTCGAAGCCGATAATCCCAAGAAGGAAATCTCGATGTACATCAACTCGCCGGGCGGCGTGGTGACATCGGGCCTTGCGATCTACGACACCATGCAATTCATTCGTCCGGCGGTCTCGACGCTCTGCACGGGGCAGGCGGCCTCGATGGGATCGCTGCTGCTCGCCGCCGGCGAGAAGGACATGCGCTTCTCGCTGCCGAACTCGCGCATCATGGTGCATCAGCCCTCCGGCGGTTTCCAAGGGCAGGCAACCGATATCATGCTGCACGCGCAGGAAATCCTGAACCTGAAGAAGCGGCTCAACGAGATTTACGTGAAGCATACCGGACAGACCTACAAGGCCATCGAGGACGCGTTGGAGCGCGACAAGTTCCTGACCGCCGACGATGCCAAGGCATTTGGCCTCGTCGACAAGGTGATCGACAGGCGTCCGGAAGATCCGGCGGCCGTGAAGGCCGCATAGCACCGGTGTGTCGGCCGTCAGTGTTTGATGTCGGTCACAGTTCCGGCCTTGGGAGGTGCGCTATTCCTCCCCTGTAGGCGGAAAGTTCCTCTTTCGTGCCGGATGTGGCGTGACAATCGCGCAACGTTCGGACGATTTCGGCAGCTTTCCTCGTGCCAAAGCCGCAAATCACGGTATTGTCACGGAGTTGGGTTCGGCCCCGGTTAGCGAATTCTTGATAGTCGGGTGTCAGCATGATTGGCTATGGGTGATCATATATGGTCACGAGGGAATTCGAGTTAACCGCGATTCGGGCGGTGTGTGAGGGTGAAGGTCTTTTTTGGTACGGAATTTGCTCTATCTACAACTCCATGACGGCATCAGCCCGATTGGAACGGTCGAGCGGACGAAGTCGAACGGCGGACGGAGAGAGGAATGAGTAAGGTCGGCACGAGCGACTCAAAGAACACGCTATATTGCTCGTTCTGCGGCAAGAGCCAGCACGAAGTCCGCAAGCTGATCGCGGGTCCGACTGTCTTCATCTGCGACGAATGCGTTGAACTTTGCATGGACATCATTCGCGAGGAGAACAAGTCCTCGCTGGTCAAATCGCGCGACGGTATCCCGACGCCGAAGGAAATCTGCAAGGTCCTCGACGACTACGTGATCGGCCAGAGCCACGCCAAGAAGGTGCTCTCGGTCGCCGTGCACAATCACTACAAGCGGCTCAATCACCAGACCAAGCACAACGACGTCGAGCTCGCGAAGTCGAACATCCTGCTGATCGGCCCGACCGGCTCCGGCAAGACGCTGCTGGCGCAGACGCTGGCGCGCATCCTCGACGTGCCGTTCACGATGGCGGACGCGACCACGCTGACCGAAGCCGGTTACGTCGGCGAGGATGTCGAGAACATCATCCTGAAATTGCTGCAGTCGGCCGATTACAACGTCGAACGCGCGCAGCGCGGCATCGTCTATATCGACGAAATCGACAAGATCAGCCGCAAGTCCGACAACCCGTCGATCACCCGCGACGTGTCGGGCGAGGGCGTGCAGCAGGCGCTTCTGAAGATCATGGAAGGCACCGTCGCCTCGGTGCCTCCGCAGGGTGGCCGCAAGCATCCGCAGCAGGAGTTCCTGCAGGTCGACACGACAAATATTCTCTTCATCTGCGGTGGCGCGTTCTCGGGGCTGGAGAAGATCATCTCCGCGCGCGGACGCTCGACCTCAATCGGTTTCGCAGCCCAGGTGCTGGCGCCGGAAGACCGCCGCACTGGCGAAATCTTCCGCCACGTCGAGCCCGAGGATCTGTTGAAATACGGCCTGATCCCGGAATTCGTCGGCCGCCTGCCGGTGGTCGCGACGCTGGAGGATCTCGACGAGGCTTCGCTGAAGAAGATTTTGACCGATCCGAAGAACGCTCTGGTGAAGCAATATCAGCGGCTGTTCGAGATGGAGAACATCGAGTTGACGTTCGCCGACGAAGCGCTTGGCGCGGTCGCCCGCAAGGCGATCGAGCGCAAGACCGGCGCGCGCGGCCTGCGTTCCATTCTGGAAAGCATCCTGCTCGAAACCATGTTCGATCTTCCGGGCCTGGAAGGTGTCGAAGAGGTTGTGATTTCACGCGAAGTGGTCGAGGGAACCGCTCGGCCGCTCTACATCTACGCCGATCGTTCCGACCGCGCCGTGGAAAGCAGCGCGAGCGCTTGATCGCGTTCCGCCGGGCGTGCGGATTGAGTGTCAAAAGAGACGGCTGCCGAGCCTTTCGGCGGCCATGTTTACGCAGGAATCTTCGCGCGTCGAGCTCCGATTGGCGGGCATTTTCCGGCGACTTGACACCCCCATAGCCGATAGCCACCTAATGCTATCGGTGACGAAAACATCCCGAAGATTCGTCGCATCAACGATCCGGGGCAGGTGGCCGTGACGCGGCCATACCATCCCGGAACATCTCGGCACCTTGTGGTGGTTGCGCAAAATAGCGGGCTGCGTGCAAGGGGGCACAACAAAAGGAATAGGCCATGACGACCCCGAAACCTCGGCCAACTATCGTTCACGGCGAAAGCCATTCTTATCCGGTGCTGCCGCTTCGCGACATCGTCGTATTTCCGCACATGATCGTGCCGCTGTTTGTCGGCCGCGAGAAATCGATCCGCGCGCTCGAAGAGGTCATGAAGAATGACGCCCTGATCATGCTGGCGACGCAGAAGAACGCGTCGGACGATGATCCAACCCCGGATTCGATCTATGAAACCGGCACGCTCGCCAGCGTGTTGCAGCTGCTCAAATTGCCCGACGGCACCGTGAAGGTGCTGGTGGAAGGGCTTGAGCGCGCGCGCGTGCAAAAATATACCGACCGCGCCGACTATTACGAGGCGACTGCGGTCGCGCTCGCCGACACCGACGCCACCTCCGTCGAGGCCGAAGCCTTGGCGCGCTCGGTCGTGTCCGACTTCGAAAGCTATGTGAAGCTGAACAAGAAGATCTCCGCCGAAGTTGTCGGCGTGGTTCAGGCGATCACTGATTTCGCCAAGCTCGGCGACACCGTCGCCTCGCATCTCGCCGTCAAGATCGCGGACCGCCAGGGGATTCTGGAGACGCTGTCCGTGACCGCGCGCCTGGAGAAGGTGCTCGGGCTGATGGAGAGCGAGATATCCGTGCTGCAGGTCGAGAAGCGTATCCGCTCGCGCGTCAAGCGCCAGATGGAGAAGACCCAGCGCGAATATTATCTCAACGAGCAGATGAAGGCGATCCAGAAGGAACTCGGCGACGACGAAGGTCGCGACGAGCTGGCCGACCTGGAAGAGAAGATTGCCAAGACCAAGCTCTCCAAGGAAGCACGCGAGAAGGCGCAGCACGAACTGAAGAAGCTGCGCCAGATGTCGCCGATGTCCGCGGAGGCAACCGTCGTGCGCAACTATCTCGACTGGTTGCTGTCGATCCCGTGGAACAAGAAGTCCAAGGTCAAGAAGGATCTGGTCGCAGCCCAGAGCACGCTGGACAACGATCACTACGGACTTGAGAAGGTCAAGGACCGTATCGTCGAGTATCTCGCGGTGCAGTCGCGCGCCAACAAGCTGACCGGACCGATCCTGTGCCTGGTCGGCCCTCCCGGCGTCGGAAAAACCTCGCTCGGCACGTCGATCGCGAAAGCGACCGGCCGTGAGTTCGTGCGCGTGTCGCTCGGCGGCGTGCGCGACGAAGCCGAGATTCGCGGTCACCGCCGCACCTATATCGGTTCGATGCCCGGCAAGATCATCCAGTCGATGCGGAAGGCGAAGACCTCGAATCCGTTGTTCCTGCTGGACGAGATCGACAAGATGGGCGCCGATTTCCGCGGCGATCCGTCATCGGCTCTGCTTGAGGTTTTGGACCCCGAGCAGAACTCGACCTTCAACGACCACTATCTCGAGGTCGACAACGATCTGTCCAACGTGATGTTCATCACGACCGCGAATACGCTGAATATTCCGGGCCCGCTGATGGACCGCATGGAGATCATCCGGATCGCCGGCTACACCGAGAACGAGAAGGTCGAGATCGCGCGCAAGCATCTGATCCCGAACGCGATCTCCAAGCATGGCCTCGATTCCAAGGAATGGTCGATCGACGACGACGCCTTGTTGCTGATGATCCGGCGCTACACCCGCGAAGCGGGCGTGCGTAATCTGGAACGTGAGCTTTCAACACTCGCCCGCAAGGCGGTGAAGGAGCTGATGATCTCGAAGAAGAAGTCGGTGAAGGTGACCGAGAAGTCGCTCGAGGAATTTCTCGGCGTACCGAAGTATCGCTATGGCGAGATCGAGAGCGACGACCAGGTCGGCATTGTCACCGGCCTCGCATGGACCGATGTCGGTGGCGAGTTGCTCACCATCGAAGGCGTCATGATGCCCGGCAAGGGCAAGATGACGGTCACGGGCAATCTGCGCGACGTGATGAAGGAGTCGATTTCGGCGGCGGCATCCTATGTCCGCTCGCGCGCGGTCGGCTTCGGTATCGAGCCGCCATTGTTCGATCGGCGCGATATCCACGTCCACGTGCCTGAGGGGGCGACCCCGAAGGATGGTCCTTCGGCCGGTGTTGCGATGGCGACGGCGATCGTTTCGACCATGACCGGGATCCCGGTCCGGCACGATGTCGCCATGACCGGCGAGATCACCTTGCGCGGGCGGGTGCTGCCGATCGGCGGCTTGAAGGAGAAGCTGCTGGCCGCGGCACGGGGCGGCATCAAGACGGTGCTGATCCCGGAGGATAACGCCAAGGATCTCACGGAGATTTCCGATGCGATCAAGGGCGGCATGAAGATCATTCCTGTCGCGCGCCTCGACGATGTGATCTCCCAGGCCTTGGTGCGGCCGCCAGTGCCGATCATCTGGGAAGAGGACACCAAGGTGCCGGTCAAGCCGGACGCTTCAGATGAAGCGGCTGGCGGCCTGACGGCCCACTAAGTCAAACCAGAAAGAAAATGATAAAACGGCGCCTTCGGGCGCCGTTTCTTTTTGGAGTGAGAACGCGATGAGGATTGACGGGCAATGCCATTGCGGCCTGGTGAGCTATCAAGCGGACATCGATCCGGAGCGGGTTTCGATTTGTCACTGCACGGATTGCCAGATACTCACCGGTTCGCCCTACAGGGTGACGGTAATATGTTCGGGCGAGCAAATCCAGATAACGGGAAAGCCGCCCAAGGTCTACTCCAAGACCGGCGATAACGGCTATACGCGTTTTCAGCACTTCTGTGCGGAATGCGGTTCCCCACTGTTTACGAGCGGCGAGGGCGGCCCGGACGACTGGGGGATTCGCTGGGGCAGTATCCGTCAGCGTGACCGGCTCAAACCGATGCAGCAAATCTGGTGTCGTTCGGCCGCACCGTGGGTCAACGATCTCAAGGGATTGCCCGGCCTGCCGACCGAGTAGGCGGCATCCGACCTTGCACCAATAGGCGCCCCAAGGCTAAACAGGGGGCGAGGGCGGCTAGCTCAGCTGGTTAGAGCATCTCGTTTACACCGAGAGGGTCGGGAGTTCGAATCTCTCGCCGCCTACCAACCCAACGCAGTTGCGATTCCCGCGCGGTGTTCGGTGGTCGAACTTCCGTAGTAGGGGTTCCCATCGGGACACCCGTTTGCCGCGCGCCGGTCACGACTTGCGCGCCTTTCAAATGCAAACACCGACCGCTCTAAACGCCTGCGACTCCGGTGTCACCCATGCCTACTGTGAAGCTTCTAGCATCAACTATCCTCGGTGCATTCGGGGAAGCGCAGTCGGAGCTTGTCGGCAAGGCCGTGGTCCTTACCGACGGAAAGGCTGGGACGGTCGAGAACGTTTGGCTCGATGAACTGCACGGCCTGCGAATCTCCATCCAGGGCCACGATGGGAAGTGGCCTATCTCAACTATCAAGTTCGCGCAGAGCTAGATCGTTTGCCTGGCCCGATTCCGGCGCTAATTCGAAACGTTCTAAAGCAACAGGCCGAACATTTTCGTCTTACCAACGTCTTATGTTCCGACGATGGAATTGCGTGGGCGCGCCATGCCTACAATGACAAGCGGCCAGTGGCTATGTGCGAGAAGTGTGTCGAGATCGACGAAAAGATCGCGCGCTATCGAAAACTATCATCGTCGGTTGCCGATCAGATCACCATCGAACGTGTCAAAGCGCTTATCGAAGATTTGCAGGCGCAAAAGGCCGCCCTTCACCTTGAAGTTTGACAGTGGCGATCGTCATGACAATATAAAAACTGATGGTGGCGCGTGCGGATGTACCACGCGCCGTAAGGGGGGCGGGCCTCGGAGCAATCCGGGGCCTGATTTTTTTGAGAGCCCGCCTAGTCGTAAGTACACAAGTGAACATACCGCCGGTCTGTTGGCGTATATGATCAGCTTCTTTCGCTCTCGCCCGATCGTTGGAGCATTGCATGCCTTTAGCCCATTTTGCCGAACCGTCACTGCTTCCAATCGATCGGCCACGCTGTCCAAAGTGCCAGGGCCGCATGATGCTGGCCCGTATCGAACCCGGTCCCGCCGGGGCCGATTTGCTGACCTTCGAATGCCCCAAGTGCGAACGCGTCTACAAGACGCGTAGGATCGAAGGCGAAGTTACGCCTAGAAAATAAGGAGAAATCGTGCGTTTGAAAGAGCCTTGGACAGAAGCAGACAATGAGCGCCTGAAAGATTTTGTGGCGCAAGGACTATCGATCATTCGCGCTGCCAGTGCATTCAAGCGCACCACTACGAGTGTTCGCTGCCAAGCCAGAAAAATCGGGACGCCGTTTCCTCCGATGCGGGTAGTTCGCAAGAAATGGGCGGACGCGCCTTCGCGGCTTTCGCATCAGACCACCGTCCGGACAGACTGACGTAAGGAACGCGACGTCTGGATGCGGGCACCTCGAGATGAGGCGAGGGCTCTGCAATGTCCGCTCGCCGACAATGCGCTAAGAATCGTTGCGCGAGGTGCAAACAAGAAAGACAAGACTGCTGCGGCGTGACAGCCCGGACCCGCATCCTGAAGTGGCGTTTCCCGACTCAGCGAAAAGTGCTTTTCTTCTGTGAATCCACCTTGGGGGCATCGGGGCCGGAGCCGAGGAGATGAGCCAGATTTCTTTTGCGCTTCTAATAGCACTGGGCTTGGCGCTGACCGGATATTTCGGCCTAGCGGCGTGGCGCTTGTCCGGTGATGATCGTACAGAGATCACCGGTACCGTCTTGCCGAAGCACCGGTGAGTCCCGGCGCAACAGTCCTGCAATTTCGCGTCGGAGATGGCTTGCTGTGGGGACTGTTCGGAGCCTTTTGCCTGCATGTGGCGTCATAACGAGCCCTGCGACGCCATCGGCATCCGTCGTGGGAGGCTAGCTACCCCGACATCATTCCTTTTGCAGGCTAGTGATCGTCTTTGCACCATTGATCGTCTCGACGGCGAACGACACCCTGTCGCCATACCGCAAAGCGTTGAACAGCAAGCCGTCCTGCACCTTGAAATCATCGGTTGCGGCCGCACCGTTCGCGCCGACGGTGCCTCCGGACGACTGCCGAATGGTGATCGTGCCATTCGGCTCATTTATATTTGTAACCGAGCCTTTCGACATCACCTGCGCTGACGCGCCGGATGCCGCCAGCGCGATGGTCGCAGCGATCAATAGCTTCATGACGTCCTCCTTTTCCAGGTTGCAAATGGCGCTCATTGCGCCGTTGCGACCGCGGTCTTGTCCAACGCCGCGCGAATGCCGCGCGCGAGTTTCATGGCGTCGTCGTTTGCCCAGAAGTGAATGAAGAAAAGCCGGGGTTGCTCGTCCAGCATGTGGCTGTGAATTGCGGTCACCTCGATATCGTTCGCACGCAACGCGCGGACCAGTGGATTGACCTCGTCGCCCGTTACCAGGAAATCGCCTGTGATCGCCGCTTTGCCGTCACCGGTCGGCTGGAAGCCGATGCCGTTTGCCCCGCCGAGCGCGCCGGTTACTTTCATCCCGCCTTCCATGATGGGATCGCGGCGGGGTATGCCGAATTGATAAACGCCGCCGTTTGCGGTGCCCTTGACGTGCATGATCGCATCGAGCTTCGCGGTATCCAGATCGACAGCGGGCGCGGGACCGGCCGTGGTCGGGGACGGATCGAACGGCGTCTTGCTGGCCGACGAGAGAGCCGAGTGAATGACGGTCGCCATTTTCTCGGGGTCTCCGTGTCCGCCAACATGCATGTAAAAGGTCGCGGGCGAGGCGCGCAGGATGTGATTGTGGATCGCTGTGATATCCAGCCCGCCGTCAAGCAGCTTTGTCATCACCGGGGTAATTTCGGTTTCGAGCAAAACAAGATCGCCCATCACCATCGCTTCACCGTGCATCGGGGCGAATGCGACCCATCCGCCGAGCGCGAGAGCGGGCTTGATCGTCACGCCGTCAAGGGTCACGTGCAGATCGGAACGGGGCAGGCCGTAGCGGTGGACTTCGCCGGTAACTGCGGCCGTCTTGCCCAATGCGGCATCGACTTTTTTCCAATCGATATCCGCGGCGTTCGCCAATGCCGGAAATGCCATCACGGCGACCAAAGCTGAAAGTACCAGTTTTCGATTCATGGTTACGACCTCTCGTTGGTTCGCCCCACAGCGATTGCGTCAGATTGCGCCGATCACGCGCAGTGCAAGCCCCGCGCAGCACGATGCCGCGAGCACCGGCAGCATTCCCATGTTGAAGCGAAAGATCGCGATTGCAGCGGCGATCGCCAAAGCCAGCGCGGGAAGATCAATGCTCCACAAGACCGGCGCATCGAACGAAAGCCCGAATGATCGAACTGGCAGCGTCTGCCGAAACACGGTGTGGAGTGCAAACCAGATCGATAGATTCAAAATGACGCCGACAACTGCCGCCGTGATCGCCGACAGTGCGCCCGCAAGCCCCTTGTCGCCGCGTAGCACTTCGATGAAGGGCGCGCCGAGAAATATCCAGAGGAAGCAGGGCGTGAATGTCACCCAGGTTGCGAGCAGGCCGCCCAGCGTGCCCGCCAGCATCGGCGATAGCGCCCCCGGATCGCGGTATGCCGCCATGAACCCCACAAATTGCAGCACCATGATGAGCGGCCCGGGCGTTGTTTCGGCCATCCCGAGCCCGTCAAGCATTTCGCGGGGCTGCACCCAATGGTAATGTTCGACGGCCTGCTGAGCGACGTAAGCCAGGACCGCGTAAGCGCCGCCAAACGTCACCATCGCCATCTTGCTGAAGAACAGGGCGATCTGGCTGAAGACATTTGCCTGGCCGAACAAAATGAGCAGCGCGCAGACGGGCACGAGCCACAACGACAACCAGACCGCACTTACTTTCAAGGCGCGCGAAACGGTTGGGCGTACATGATCCGGCAGTTCCTCGCTGAGCATGGCGTCAATCGCCGAGGCTTTCTTGCCCCCGCCATGTTCGACAGCGGCAAATTCAGGTCGTCCGATCCTTGCTCCGATAAAGCCGATCACGCCGGCAGCAATGATGATGACGGGAAAGGGAACGTTGAAAAAGAAGATCGCGATGAAGGCAGCGGCGGCAAGCCCGATCATGACCGGATTGCGTAACGCGCGCTTGCCGACGCGAACGACGGCTTGAATAACGATGGCGAGCACCGCCGCCTTCAACCCAAAAAACAGTGCTTCGACAAAGCCCACGCTGCCGAAGGCGGCATAGATGTAACTGAGCCCCATGATCGCGATGACGCCGGGCACGATGAACAGACCGCCGGCCATGATGCCGCCGGCCGTGCGATGCAGAAGCCAACCGATATAGGTGGCGAGTTGCTGCGCCTCAGGACCGGGAAGCAGCATGCAGTAGTTGAGCGCATGGAGGAATCGGCTCTCTGAAATCCAGTTCTTTTCCTCGACGATAATGCGATGCATGACAGCGATCTGTCCGGCCGGGCCGCCGAAACTAAGCAGCGCTACCCGGGTCCACACCAGGAACGCTTCCCCAAAGGAAATGCCGTGCTGGCTTTCTTGACTGCCAATCGGCGATCTTGCCGCAACATCGCTCATGGCCTTGCCTTGTTGGTCGGCCAGTTGTGGGTTTCGCCGGTGGCGTCCCTGCACCAGCGATAGAACGCGTCGTAAAGCATGATACCAGCCTCAAGCTGGGCCAGGTCATCGTCGTACATCCGCGACAGGCCGAGGGAGGCGGCAAGCAACCCCGGCGCCTCCGGGGAAAGATCGAGCCGCCCGGTATCGGCCGCGCGCACCATCTCGGCCAGGCGAAGCAATGGCGGCGTGCCCAGGCCGAATTCATCCACCATCACGTCGAACGTGCAAAGCTCGCCGCGATGACTCCAGAAGACGTTTTCAATATCGAACGGGACGGCGTTGAATCGCTCGCCGACGGCTTCGACTTCCGACGGCGCAACGAACAGAAAGACCGCGTCCGGATCGATAAAGCGGCGGATCAGCCAGGGACAAGCGATGCGGTCGATCTTGGGGCGCGATCGCGTCACCCAGGCGGTGCGGCCTTGGGAATCGCGCGGCGGCAATTTCGCGGCTGGAACGAGCGGAAGCTTTGCTTTTTCCCAGCCGATGAATCCGCCATCGAGTGTTTCCGCTGGCACGCCGGCGTGACGCAACACAGCGGCCGTACCTTCGCTGAGCTTTTGACCCTTTTGACAAATGACAATGACCGAACTGCCCACAATGCCGGCGGCCCAATCGCCGATTTCTGTATGTGACCTGCGAACGGCACCGGGAATCAGTCGCTGGTCGGCGGCGAAATCTTCGTCGGTTCGCACGTCAATGAGAACAGGCGCGTTCGCCGTGCCTATCAGCCGTGAGAGTTTTTCAGGGGTAATCGATGTGTAGGATGACATGCGTGCGCCCTCGTGGAAAACGGGACGCGATACTTGGGCATGTCGCCTCGTGAGGGGATCGCAGCCCCCATGGCCGCAATACAGCGGACTCTGCCGTTTCTGTCAATCGGTCACCTCGGTTACACGATGTCTTGACACGGACGGCTCCGCGCCCTTTCCGCGTGGAACTTTCTCCTGTGCGGCATATATTTCGGCGCTGTCTCCATCGGCAGACTTCATCAAAGCAGGGGCTACGCACATGGAACTACCCGTTGGCCACGATCAAAACGCCGACCAGATTGCGTACTGGAACGGACCGGGTGGTCAGCGCTGGACAGATCGCCAGCAAATGCAGGACATCATGCTCGCGCCGGTGTCGGACATTCTGATCGATCGCGCCAAGCCCAAGACAGGCGAGCGGATTATCGATGTCGGTTGCGGCTGCGGCGCCACGACGTCTGCGCTGGCGCAAAGGGTAGGCCCAACCGGTCATGTCTTCGGCATCGACATCTCGGCGCCGATGCTGGCCCGGGCACGGCAAGTCGCGCCTGCGGGGCTGCCGGTCGACTTCGAACTCGCCGACGCAACGATCTACCCGTTCGAGCCCCAAAATTTCGATCTGCTGGTCTCGCGGTTTGGCGTGATGTTTTTCGCCGAGCCGGCGCTTTCCTTCGCCAATCTGCGCAAGGCGCTGCGGCCGTCGGGCCGGCTGACATTCGCCTGCTGGCGGGAGCCGCGCGATAATCCATGGCTGATGCTGCCGCTTCAGGCGGTCTACAAGCACGTCCCGAAGCTGCCGCAGCTTGGACCTGACGACCCCGGTCCGTTCTCATTTGCCTCCGAACCGCGCGTGACCGGAATATTGAGCAAGGCCAGATTTTCCGGGATAGCCATGGAGCCCTGCAATCTCGCGCTCGATGTCGCGGTCGGACGTGGTCTCGAGGCGGCAGTCGAATCTTCGCTTGAAATCGGACCGGCAAGCCGCGCGCTGGAGGGACAACCCTCCGACCTGCGCGACGCCGCTAGGAATTCTATCCGCGAAACGCTTGCGCCTTTCGTCAGGGGACAGGCGGTCGTGCTTCCCGCGTCGATCTGGATCGTGACGGCCTCGGCCTCGTGAAGCGCGGGCGGTTGCCCGTTTCGCTTGAAAACGCTTTACGCCCGTTCCTCCCAGATCATCGCGAGATGGACGATGGTCTGCATGGCTTTTTGCATGTCCTGCACGCTGACCCATTCCAGCCGCGAGTGAAAGGCGTGTTCGCCGGCGAAAATGTTGGGGCAGGGCAGTCCCATGAACGACAGCCGCGAGCCGTCGGTGCCGCCGCGGATGGAGGTTCTCACCGGTTTGAGGCCGGTGCGACGGATGGCTTCCATGGCGTTGTCGATGATCTCCGGATGGCGGCCGATCACCTGCTTCATGTTGCGGTACTGTTGCTTGATCTCCAGCCGGTAGGTTGACCGCGGAAATTCCTTCATCACATCTTTGACGATGCTCTCCAGCAGGGCTTCCTTTTCTTTCAGGCCCTCCTCGGTGAAATCGCGCACAATGAAACCGAGCGTGGCTTTCTCCAGCGTGCCCGAGATGCCGATCGGATGCAGAAAACCCTGCTTGCCTTCGGTGGTTTCCGGCGAACAGGTATGCTTCGGCAGACGATCGACGATGGCGGCGGCGATCTTGATCGCGTGCTCCATCTTGCCTTTGGCAAAGCCGGGGTGGGTGCTGACGCCTTTGATGGTGATTACGGCGCCGTCGGCCGAGAAAGTCTCGTCCTCGATATTCCCCGCGGTTTCGCCGTCGATGGTGTAGGCAAAATCGGCGCCGAGCTTTTTCAGGTCGGCCTTGTCGACGCCGCGGCCGATCTCTTCGTCGGGCGTGAACAGGATCTTGATGGCGCCGTGTTTGATCTGCGGATTGTGAATCAGGAAATGCGCCGCATCCACGATTTCGGCAAGGCCCGCTTTGTTGTCGGCGCCGAGCAGGGTGGTGCCGTCCGAGGTGACGATGTCGTTGCCGATCTGATCCGCCAATGCCGGATGATCGGCTGCACGGATGACCTGGGTGGGATCGGCCGGCAATACGATGTCGCCGCCGCGATAATTCCTGACGATTTGCGGCTTGACGTCCTTGCCCGTGCAGTCGGGCGACGTATCCATGTGCGAGCAGAAGCAAATGACCGGGACTTGCTTGTCTGTATTCGCCGGGATCGTCGCATAGACATAGCCGTGCTCGTCGAGATGGGCGTCGCCGATCCCCATTGCCTGCAACTCGGCTGCGAGCAGGCGGCCCAAGTTTTTTTGCTTTTCCGTGGACGGGCAGGTCGGGGAGGCCGGGTCCGACTGGGTGTCGATCACCACATAGCGCAGAAAACGCTCGGTTACGGTGTGCGTGAAGGCTAAGGACGAAGTCACAGTCAAAACCGAGGGTGATACCGGAAGGCTTGAGCAGCAGAAGATGCGTCATTCCGGGGGCCGCGTAAACCACGCCGGAATGACGTAAAGTCAAAATCGGATGCGCGTCCTATCAGACGGCTTCCTTGAGTTCCTTGGCCGCACGGAAGGCAACCTTCTTGCTGGCCTTGATGTGAATCGCTTCGCCGGTGGCGGGGTTGCGGCCCATGCGGGCGGCGCGCTTGCGAACCTGCAGGATGCCGAGACCGACGATACGGATGCGCTCGCCCTTCTTCAGGTGTTTGGTGATCTTGCCTACCAAGTCATTCAGAATGGCCTCAGACGTCTTCTTCGACAACTCGTGCTCTTCCGACAGAGCTGCTGCCAGATGCTTGAGCGTCACGGTGGTCGGGGTCGCTGCTTTCTTCGCCATATTTGGCCCTCCTCGTTGTTGATGGCTTGGGAAACTAAGACGTATCAGGCCTTAAATGATTCGGGGGCGCACTGACTACGCTGTTTTGCCGATAAACAGCCCATTATTTGCATCGATGTCCCAAAAATGCCTGACTGGCAAGGGGATTCGCAACAACCTTGACTAAAAGAGATCGCGCCTTTAAGCCCTCACTTCTGCGCGGATCAGTCTCTGATTACGGCATCCGCGGGAGTAGCTCAGTTGGTTAGAGCGCCGCCCTGTCACGGCGGAGGCCGCGGGTTCGAGTCCCGTCTCTCGCGCCATTTTTGGCAATGAATCCAGTCACCTGGAAACCTCTCATTTTTGCAATGCAATTTTTCCGCTGGTGCGATTGAGCCTTTTCGGCCAGGTCATGTTCGGGGCGACGTCCTGCGCGGCATTGTTCGCCCGCGCACGCTCGCTTCACCGGCTATTTGGCGGAAATCAGCGCAAGCAGCTCGCTTCGCACCCGGTCGAGAACCGTTGCGTAGTCGCGGGATTCGGTCTGCCGGAACAGCCGTACTGTCGGATACCAGGGGCTGTTGCCGGTCAGCATGTGAAGAAGGGACAAATTCCACTCTGCCCCAGCGGTGTTTGTGCCGCCACAGTGCGTGCGCCCGCCGGTTGTCCGCCAGGGATTCCTCGAACCGTTTCAAGCCGCGCAGCGAAAGCGCGCGCATCTGCAGCGTCGGGGCATAGTTCGGCTGCAGTTCGTCACACAGGTCGAAATGCCTGAGCGCCTCCTCGAACCGCGCCAACCGGTGGAAGAGCGCCTCGCTCTTGTTTGCTGCGTCCCTCATCAAGCGTGATGCGGATCGATCTTTCCGCAGTTCCGCAAAACGCAAAGTGGCCGCCCGAAGGCGGTCCTGTTTCGCATCATCAGGGTCTTGATCAGGATCCCGGATTTGGTTTACCGGACCATCATCGTGTCCGAGTTGGTCACCGCCACCGGCTTGCCAGCCTTAACGACGTGGGCGGTCTGGGTGTAGTCCGACATGGTTCGGGCGGAGATACCCAACCCGGCCACCACGATGCCCGCCACCAGAGCGATCACCACGATTTTGAGGTGCGTCGAGCGGTCTGCCGAGTGAAATGAGTGGTTCATGTCAGCCTCCTCGCGTCCTTCGCCGCGTTGTTGACGACAGGCATACCCCGCGCCTGTTTCAGGATGGTTTCGCGGGTTCCGCAAAATGGTTTCGTCGCCTGGAAGCCCCGCGCTATCTGCCTACCTTGCGAACGGCGGCGCTTCGACGGAAACTGCGCCCAGGCGCGCCAATGCGCTCGGGAGAAAACAACAATGAAAATAACCCGCAGGGGTTTGCTCGGCGCGGCTTCCGCCGCCTGGGCCACGACAGCCCTCGGCAAACCAGCCAGCGCCGCCGCCGAGTTCGAGTTCAAACTCGGCGTCAATACGCCGGATACCCATCCCCTCACGCTTCGATTGATCGAGGCGGCGCGGGCGATCGGCGCGCAGTCGTCGGGCCGGCTGAATGTCACCGTTTTCCCCAACAGTCAGCTCGGCGGCGACCCCGAGATGCTGTCGCAGCTTCGCGCCGGCGGAATCGACCTGCTGGCGGCGCCCAGCTTGACCCTGTCGACGCTGGTGCCGCTGTCGGGCTTGCCGAGCATCGGGTTCGCCTTCGGGTCCTACGACCAGGTCTGGGCGGCGATGGATGGCGGCGTCGGCGATATCGTCCGCGACGCCATCGGCAAGGCCGGGATCGTGCCGATGAAGAAAATCTGGGACAACGGTTTCCGGCAGATCACCTCGTCGTCGAGCCGGCAATTGAACAGCGTCGAGGATCTCCGGGGCTTCAAGATCCGCGTTCCCGTCACGGCGTTGCTGACCTCTCTGTTCAGCGGGCTCGGCGCGCTGCCGTCCAGCATCAGCTACAGCGAACTCTATTCGGCCTTGCAGACCCACATCGTCGAAGGGCAGGAGAATCCGCTCGCGCAAGTGTCGACCGGCAAGTTGTACGAGGTGCAAAAATATTGCGCGTTGTCGAACCATTGCTGGAGCGGATACTGGATCGTCGCCAACCGCCGCGCGCTTTCCAATCTGCCGGCCGACCTGCTCGATATCGTCAACGGCAGTTTCGATGCCGCAGCCATCAAGGAGCGCGCCGATTTGCTTGAGATGGACCGTTCACTGCAGGCCGAACTCACGGGTAAGGGTATGACGTTCAACAAGCCCGACCCCGTGCAGTTCAGGGCGGCGCTGGTGAAGGCAGGCTTCTACGCGCAGTGGCAGAAGACCTACGGCGTCGAGGCCTGGGCGAAGCTGGAACAGTATACCGGCCCGCTGATTTGAGGAGACAGTGGCAGCGGCTTTGGCCGCCGTTGTGCTCCTCGTCGGGCTTAAGTGGACTCCGGGTCGGGAACGGCCCATCGCGGCGGCTATTTGCCGGCGCAACCGGGTCTCCCGCCGCGTCTGGGGCCGGACGGAGCCGTCAAAATAGCTTGTCTTGCGCCCATTGTTGCGCTGCGCTAAGCCTCAGAACAATTCCAATTAACGAATCTGCGGACACGGAAAACCGCGGGAAAAGGCAGCGCCGATGACCGGCATCTTGCAGAATTATCTTCCACTTGTGGTGTTTATCGGGGTGGCAAGCCTGATCGGCCTGGCCTTGCTGATCGCTCCCTTCCTCGTCGCCTTTCAGCAGCCCGATCCGGAAAAGCTTTCCGCCTATGAATGCGGATTCAACGCTTTTGACGACGCCCGCATGAAATTCGACGTCAGGTTCTACCTAGTGGCGATCCTGTTCATTATCTTCGATCTTGAAGTCGCGTTCCTGTTCCCGTGGGCGGTGGCATTCGGAAAACTCGGCGCAACCGGCTTCTGGTCGATGCTGGTTTTCCTCGCCGTCCTCACAGTCGGCTTTGCCTATGAATGGAAGAAAGGCGCGCTCGAATGGGATTGAGCCCTGCTGCCACATCGTCAGGATTTGCACCGGCGGTAGCACCCGCCGCGACCGGCATTCTCGATCCCGCCACCGGAAAGCCGGTCGGCGCCAACGACCCTTACTTTCTCGAGGTCAACCACGAACTGTCCGACAAGGGTTTCTTCGTTGCCGCGACCGACGACCTGATCACCTGGGCGCGCACGGGATCGCTGATGTGGATGACCTTCGGTCTGGCCTGCTGCGCGGTCGAGATGATGCAGGTGTCGATGCCGCGTTACGATGTCGAGCGGTTCGGTTTCGCGCCGCGCGCTTCCCCGCGGCAGTCCGACGTGATGATCGTGGCGGGCACGCTGACCAACAAAATGGCGCCGGCGCTGCGCAAGGTCTACGACCAGATGCCGGAGCCGCGCTACGTGATCTCGATGGGGTCGTGCGCCAACGGCGGCGGCTACTATCATTACTCGTACTCGGTGGTGCGCGGCTGCGACCGCATTGTGCCGATCGACATCTACGTGCCCGGCTGCCCGCCAACGGCGGAAGCACTGCTTTACGGCATACTGCTGCTGCAGAAGAAGATCCGGCGCACCGGAACCATCGAACGCTAAGGGTCTCGCAATGGATGACGGCAGGCTGGACGCCCTGGGGCAGACCATTGTTAGCGCGCTTACCGGCGCCGCAACCGATCATGCGGTGGCGTTCGGGCAGCTCACGGTAGCCGTGCAGACAGCCAAGATCGTCGATGTGGTAAAATTCCTGCGCGACGATCCTTCGCTGCGCTTCGTCAGTTTCACGGATATTACCGCGGTCGACTATCCGGGCCGCGAGAAGCGTTTCGACGTGATCTATCACTTCCTTTCGCCGACGCTGAACGAGCGCGTACGCCTGCGCGCCGAAGCCGATGAGACTACCCAGGTGCCGTCGATCATCGAGGTGTTTCCGGGCGCCGACTGGTTCGAGCGCGAATGCTATGATCTCTACGGGGTTATTTTCACCGGTCATCCCGACATGCGGCGGTTGTTGACCGATTACGGCTTCGACGGCCATCCGCTGCGCAAGGATTTCCCGCTCACCGGCTTTGTCGAGGTTCGCTACGACGACCAGGAGAAGCGGGTGCTCTACGAACCGGTCCGGCTCAATCAGGAATTCCGCAAATTCGATTTTCTCTCGCCATGGGAGGGCGCCGATTATCCGGTGCTGCCGGGCGATGAGAAGAGAAGTGGCGAATAGCGAATGGC
>JAQGKC010000264.1 GCA_028290305.1 Bradyrhizobium sp. | reverse complement strand
ATGTTTGACAGAATCCGGCTGACCTACATTGCACACCGATAGTAAGTCAATTGCATTTCCTTCCATATCCGGATCCAGGAACTCCCTGCATGCCCGCAGGTCCCGACCGCAACGATCTCAGGTAATTGGCTGTTAGCCAGCCTGGGCTCGAAAGGCAGCCACTCAGGGCACGGCCGCGAAACCGGCGCGACCAATTCCATACTCGACGGAAGGATTCGCAAAGCACGTATCATCAGATCGTGAAAAAGCCGAAATACGACGTTTGACGTCACAAGAACCACGTAGCAACCAGTCCGGCACTAGCGCTGAAGATGGCAAACGGCTGTCGTCCAGCCGAGGATATTCAGGGTGCTGTTAATATTGTCTCCCATGACCGCGCGGTTGCCGGTCAAGAGCATGATAAGCAAAAGCAGCGCAGGCGTGGAAACGCCCTGAACGATGCCCGAGTAAACCAGGGCCTTCATCGGATTGAATCCGGTAAAGTTCACCGCGACGCCAAGGCCCGTGAAGCTGGCGATCAATGCGTAGAACTTTTTTCTTCCTTTGGTTTCGCATGAAGGCTGCCACTCCAGCCCATCACCCGGATAATGTGAAACAAGCCTTTTTCCCGTGACCAACGTCCCGAGCTGAGCGCCGGCGCTCGCGTAAGTTCCGATAGCCGAGCAGTCATCGTCGGCCGCACCCGTCACAATTACTAGTCCGAGTGAGCGAACCAGTGCAAGCGGATTCCGATTGTGTACGGGCGCTTCGCCGCGCCGGTTCTCGGCATTGATTTTCCTTGCCATCGTTGAACCGGCCGCGAACTGCAGATCCCTGACTAAGCTCCGATGTTGGCTGAGATGCATGATTCCTACGTTCGGAGAAAACTCTGCCAGGATTCGACGAGCTCCGATTGCGTACGAGTTCAGCTGCCTGATGCATACCGACACACCGTTCGATCGTGGATCGAGTCGCGCGCGTCATACCCGTGACTCTAACCAGTCAAAAAATTGCGTATTGTCATTGTTCATCTCCGAAGTTCGCTGCATGCTCGATCGCACCGATCACGTCTTCGGCTGCGGTACGGAGCGCGACCAGCTGAGCGATTAGTCATTCGTTCCTACATACGGGCATCTCGTTTGTTCGGTATCTGACCCGACAGGTCATGCTTAGGAAAGTTCGTCTGTACTTTTCGTTCGCGTGTCACAGCCGGAGCCGACCGCCTCCAGCTAGACGACCGAAGCTGAGCTTGCATATCCGCAGTCGTGGAGCACAACACTCATGGTGTTTTCGTATCGTTCGTGCAGTCCGATTTCGGCTCTGCACGTTGCTGCTGGGGCAGGCCATGGAAATCGGTAGGCCATACTCGCGACTATTGTGTCGTCTGGAACGGTTCGGCCCCCTGTCGCTTCAGGACCGGCGGCGTATTTCCGAGCTGCCATTCAAGGTGACGAATTTCGCGGCCAACCAGGAGATCACACATCAGAGCAATGCGCTATCGCACTGCACCCTGGTGCTGGGAGGATTCCTGTATAGGCACAAAGCGGTGGGTGGCTCGCGGCGTCAGATCACGTCCTTTCTTGTACCCGGTGACATAGCCGATCTACAGACGCTTTACCTGCCTAGCCTTGATCATGGGGTGTCAGCCCTTGGTGCCGCAGTGGTCGCGTTCGTGCCGCACGCTGCGATAAAGGACATGCTCGAAGCGTCAGCGCAACTCACCCACGCGTTCTGGCGGGAAACATTTGTCGAATCGGCGATATTCCGGGAATGGGTCACAAATCTTGGTCAACGTGAGGCCATTGCGAGAGTGGCCCATGTCGTCTGCGAGCTCACCTTGCGTCTGCAGGCTGTGGATCTCGCGCGCGATCTCTGCTTTTCGATTCCATGGACTCAGGCCGATCTTGCTGACGCCTGCGGAATCTCAAGCGTCCATGCCAACCGGGTTGTACAGGAACTGCGGCGGCTCGGACTGATCGATTGGGGGCCTAAACAGATTAGGATCCGGGACTGGGACCGGTTAGTCCGTTTTGGTGACTTCTCTGACAACTATCTGCAGATGCCTGGCGCTGCAAAACGTGCCCTGTCGGCGTATAGAGCACTACAGACGCGCGAGGCAGACCAGCAAGGAACAGGAATTTCCGGTGCGATCGCCTGACTGCAACCGTTGGATGAAACGTGAAAGCTAGAGCGGGATGGGTCTGGTTTGAATCGATTGAGGATTCCCGAATCGGAAGGCTTCTGATTCAACATGCTGGGCGGGAAGGAGGCCAGCATGGACGGGACGCCTATTCGAGGGCTGTCATGAAAGGCGGCCTGTCGCGGCATCAGGCGGCGGCCCAATGGGCATCAGGCTTTCTCAGCCTGGAGCTTCGTGTCGGCCGAAACTTCGGAAGCTTATGCCGGTCACCTGCGCCACGATCTGAGCGATGGGACGTGGGATCGGATGCATGGCTTCCTCCGCGTTCGGCCTACGTTCGATGGATCATTGCGCCCAGTCGCCTCACGCCCACTTGCCACTTAACATCGCATGCGGGACCGGGCTTCTTGCATTATGCTGCGGAGATTGCGCATGTTCATAGGTCTATGGCGTAAACACAGTTCTCATCCTCGCCTGCCACAGCGCGCCAACCTTCTAGGTTGGGTTCTTGGTAGATGTGCCCTCATCGTCGGGTTCAGATTTCCGCTGCAGACGCCGGCACATTCCGAAATGTTGAGACCTGCATCCGTACTGCCGTCCGATTCTGCCGGACAGTTCAGCCGCTACCAAAGACCACACCTGTAAGCGGAGAAGGCAAACGCCGCCTACGGCCGCGAACTCAGAAGTCGCCCGGCCGAACGGTGCCACATCCATTGAGATGCGGCTACCACGACCGTGCCGTATGAGGGCACAGTTTGAGAATCCCGCTCTTCGACGGGCGTTGCACGCGGGCGAGTTCCTCACGGGTCCGCTTCATGCCCCTTCATCACCGTTCGAACAGCGTCTCTGGATGTCCCGCCCATCAATAGCGGCTCCGCGAAAACGCGGAGCCGCTCGCTTTTTGTAGGGGCCGCGCCCGCCGCACGATCCGCCACTTGCGGCGCGCGCACCAGGCCGTCACCGAAACGATCAGCCACGCGAGCGAGGCGCCGGCGAAGGCGACCAGAACGCTGCTTTCCACTAGCAGGGAGAAAACGACTGCGAAGGCGAGCAGCCCGACTGCCCCCAGCGCTGCGCCCGCGGCATCGAGAGCGGCCGCCTCACGGCCGCGACGTTTTCCGGCCAGCCCAGCTTCGCGCTTGCGCCGGATCTCATGGGTTTCGATCAGCGTGGCGCTTGCGCAGAAGATGGCCGGAAAGGCCAGAAAGAGACCGCCGACGGATGCGCCATAACGGCTGCCGATGAGGCCAGCGAAGACCGTAGCGGCGCCGCCAAGCACGAAACGGATCACGTATTCGTACCAGCGACCCTCCCGCAGCGACGACGCCGAAAAGCGGATCGGCGTCATGTCTGCCCTCCGACGAGAAACAGCAAGCCGAAGGCGGCGATCAGCCAGACGACAAGCGACAGCAGCGTGCTGGGCACCGCGCGCAACCGCGCGCGAACGAGGAGATGGCAGACAACAACGCTGTATAACCCAAGCGCAATCGACCCCACCATCATCGACTGGCTTTGTAGGGCTGCGTAGCCGGCCCCGTGCTGGTACACGGCAATGCCGAGCGTTGCGAGCGCAACCGATGGCGCGGCTCCGAAGAGGCCGGCGAAGCTCTTGGGCCGCAGCACATCGCCTAGCATGGCGAAGGCTGAAACGACGACGCCCCCGAGGAAGAAGCGGAGGACGTATTCGGTCATTTCGCCCTCTTCCACAGTTTCGGCAGCGGTCCGCCGGACCCGTAGACCGGATCCTTGCGCTGTGGCGGCACCCTCGGAACCGTCTTGAGCGCGCGTGGATGGTCTTCGAAATC
>JAQGKC010000258.1 GCA_028290305.1 Bradyrhizobium sp. | reverse complement strand
GTTCGCGCCACTGAGGTTCGCGCCACTGAGGTTCGCGCCACGGAGGTACGCGCCACTGAGGTTCGCGCCACTGAGGTTCGCGCCACTGAGGTTCGCGCCACTTAGGTTCGCGCCACGGAGGTCCGCGTCACTCATGACCGCCCACTGAACGGCCATCCCAAGCTTGATGCTCGGAAGTTCGTCGGGAGGACACTTAATCTCCGCAGTGAACATCACGGCAGATGTCCATCGGTTCAGCACATCGAACTTGATGAGCCCTGTTTTAGTTTCGGTATCCCCCGCCATCTTCCGTCTCCCCTTGGGCTAATGCCCCGTTCGAATAAGGAGAGACTATCCACGTTTTGTGAATTGGTCAATAGCTAATTTCACGAAATGTTAAAATAGTTTTTGGGAACGCTATATGCTTGCGGTTTGTTGAGAAACAAACCCTAAATATCTTGTTGGCGACCCAGAACTCCCCAAAGGCGTAATTAGAGCTTGGCAAATCGTTCATGATTTGTTCTAGTCTAAAAAAGTGAAGGTCCGACAGAAATGGGAATGACGCTTCAATGGCACCGCCGCCAAGCCATTACGCTGGCGAGCCAGTTGCCCGACGATCCAGCCGACGCGCTGCTCGTCGTCCAAGCTCTCAAAGAGCTGGTTGAAAACTATTTAGCGGAGGATCTCTCGAAAGTGGCGTCCATATTGCCGTTCGAAATCAAGACGGGTTAGGTTCCCGCCTCCGATTGGGCGCGCCCACGACCTTCTGTGCCTTGCGCAGGCGCTCTCTGAACTCGAAGGTCAAGAGGTCTTCCCGGCCCCTTAAGATATAATCCGTCGTAAGACCCGGAACCCGATCCGCCATCTGGATCGCGGCGGCCTTCGATATGGGGATGCCATTTTCGTAGTTGCTCAGCGCCGTAATGCTGATGCCTGTTTTTTCTGCCCAGACGGCCAGATTGTTCACACCTTCAGCAATGCGAATCCAGCGGAGCCGCTTTGCGCTCAGTGCTTCCCTGCCACCCGTTTCGCGTCTTTCCGCCATGGGAACAGGAGTCATACAAGAAACAGCTATTTGCAATTAATGTTCCTTGGATGTTGACAATTCACAAAACGTGTAATATCAGGGGGCATGGCTACCAAAGAACAGCAAACGGTAAGCGAAGTTATCGACGCTCTCGGCGGCACCAAGGCCGTGGCTGATTTGACTGGACGCGGCGCCAGCGCGATCTCGATGTGGAAGCATCGCCAGGCTTTCCCGGCATTTACTTTTGTCATTCTCAAATCTGCTTTGGCCGTGAAGGGCTGCTCGGCGCCCGACACGCTTTGGAAGATGGCGGAAAGCGCGGAGACCGCTCAATGAGCTGGTACGGCGTGGGGATGTCGTGGCTCATCATCAACGAGCTAATCGTTTTGGCACTGCTTGGGGGCGGGACATGGGAAGACATTTCGGAATAGGGGGAAGCGGCTTACGGGCCGGGGGGGGGGGGCAACCACGTAAGCCGCCTCATGCGCGATGATACGCAGCGCATTCTTGAATTTCATTTATCGCCGCACCGTGCCCCCTTTGCGCAGATGATGATCGACCTTGCAGCGGTCGTTTCCATCGTCGTGCTGTCGTGTGTGACCAGCGCGGCCATCGTGAGTGCCGGGTTCATCCTGTTTTTTGTGAACATTCACTAGGGGGCGGGGATGATTTTGAATGTCGTGATCGGGGGCGCCGCAGCTGTTGTTGCCGCACTCAATTGGAACAATCCGCCATCCCAGTTTTGGGTTGGGATGAATGTCATGCTTGCTCTTTGGTGCTTCTCCGATTTCTTCAAAGAAGCTCGTAGGTCTGCCTAACACCCTCGCGGTTGCAGCCGCGAGTGTCTGCCAAGTTGGTTCGTTGTCTTGAGTAACCATGCAAGTCAGTAAACAGCATGGGAGAGTGCAGTGTCATCCAACCGCGATGGATATGTTGAGAGTAAGCCGATGAATGCGATGTCAGATGTTTCGACCATCAACCGCTTTGCAGCGGCGCTCGAGAACAGCGAGGCGAGGCGGCTTGGTATTCGCACCGTAGAGGCGCGCGGACGGATTGCCGGGCGGCTCGGTGTATCGCCTGGGACGCTGGAAAACTTCAGGCGCCTTCGAACGAAGGTCGTCCCGAATTGGTTGATGAACAAGGTGCGCGCGGAACTGGTTTCGGTGCTCCAACTCGAAATTCAAAGGCTGGAGCATGAAGTCCATATCGCTCGCCAAACTGGTTCGAACTATCGCGATGACACGCTTGCATCGGCTGAAACTCAGCTTGCGAAGGCTCGGGAATTACTTCTGGAAAAGGTGAAATAGCCCGCGCTTATCGCGCGGGCGCAAATGGGGAATGGGGGCAATGGGAAGACCGATATCCTGGACGGAAGATCAGGTAGCCAAGCTCAATCTTTTGAAATCCAAGGGGGTACCAACCGCCGAAATCGCCGAGATAATGGGGCGCACCATCAAGGCCATCAAGGCCAAGATAGCGTTTCTCAATCTTTCGCCCGAAGCGAAGGCGCGGCGAGCTGAGACGGATAAAAACAGACTACGACGCGGCATTCGGATTCGGCAGCCAGATGGCACGTTGCCCCGCGCGCCGATCTGCGCCGCCGTCCTCGCCGACCGCAATCTCCGCATTAATACTCCGCCACGGGATCTGACCGCGGCGTTTTTCAATGACCCGCTGCCGGGGTACTCGGCGCTGGAGCGCCGGGCATGAGGCGGAAAAGAACTCCGGCATCTCTGGCCACGCGCAAATACCTCGTCAGCGTTTATGTTACCCAAGGCTACGACGCCGCGAAGCCACTGGCGATCAAATACGGCTACCGCCCGCGTTATCTTTGCCAAATGGCGAAAGAAATCCTCGGGAATTACCGAACGATTTTCTATTCCCGCAATCCGCTGGTTGTGGATCAGGCCTATCGGTTTGACCCTCGGTTCGATACCGCGATCAAGGTCCATGAAATGTCGGAGACAGCATGACCAAACCTCTCACCGAACAAGTCGCAGAAGCAGAGCGGGTCTTCCGCCAGGCTCACAAGCGCCACCCAAGAGCGGGAAGAACAGCAAGGCTTCATTGGGAATGGACCAAGCTGAAAGTAAAACTCATTGCCGAGGAAGTAAGGCAGGAGCGCAGAGCCCGGCATGAAGCGGCCTGAACAAGAAATACATAAGACCGTTGTCTCGCACTTGAACGCGAGGGCGGAGCCGCGCGTTTTTTGGTTTCATCCGCCAAACGGCGGTAAGCGGTCGGTTGTCGAGGCGAAGATATTCAAGGCGCTGGGAGTCATTGCGGGCGTCCCTGACTTGATAATCCTGAAAGCCGGGGAAGTGTTCGGGCTTGAGTTGAAGGCGACCAGGGGCGTTCTAACGCCTTCCCAGCGACTGGTTCATGCCGCGATGAGGGAGGCGGGCGCCAAGACGGCAGTAGCCCACTCGTTGGATGAGGCCCTCGTGACGCTCGAGGTCTGGGGCATTTTGAAGCGATCAGTAAATTCACCGCGTTCCGAACAACTGAAGGAAGCGCGGGGGGATTAGTGAGTCTTTTTGATACCTATGAAGTCATGCCCATTGACGTATTCGTCGGCGGGTGCGGGCACATTGTGCTTTGCCAGGAATGGCCCTCCATTAAGGAGGAAACCTATCTCCGCGTCATGCTCAACGAGCGCGATGCCGAGGCGCTTTGCCAGAAGATCATGGCCGCCGCCAGAAAGGCGCGCAACCCATGACCCGCTGGTTTCGTTTCTATGAGGAGTCGTTAAACGACCCAAAGCTGTTAAGGCTGTCGGACGGCCTGTACCGGGCCTGGACAATGCTGCTGTGCTTTGCGTCGAAGAACGATGGCATTCTGCCCGCCGTTGACGATATGGCTGCGGCTCTACGCACGAAGCCATCAAAGGTTTCCGACTGGATTGAAAAATTAGTTGCCGGCGGATTGATCGATCGCGTTGGCGACCATTACGAGCCGCACAACTGGAGCGGTCGGCAATACAAATCGGACGTTTCAACCGATCGTGTGAAACGTTTCAGAAACGGCAAACGAAACGTTTCAGTAACGCCCCCAGAGACAGAGCAGAAACAGATAACAGAACAGAGCAGAGCAGAGCCGCGCGACGAACTGAAAATCAGGACGGGGAATTTTCAGCAAGCCATCGTGCAGGCCTTCGCTGCCGCCAATTCCCCCGACCTCCCGGAAACCTCCCGTGCCGGGCTCTGGCTGTCTCAGGGCTACCAGGAGGATATTTGCTTGGCCGTCATTGCCGAGCTGGTCCGCAAGAAACCCTCGATAACGACGCTGAACTATTTCGATAATGCGATCCGTGAAGCGCACGCCAGCAAGGCTCCGGCCCGGAAGCAGATCGAGATTGCGAACCCGTCCGAGGTGGATTGGGACGTGATCTGCTCGATGTTCAAGAAATTCGGGCGCTGGTCTCCGCAGGGCGGCAATCACCCGGATTCCGGGAGCTGCCGCTGCCCGCCTGAAATCCTGGCGAAGTACGGGATTGTCAGCGCGACGGGGCACGATCCGCCGCCCGCGCCAAGTCTGAGAGCCATGCAGTAACCGTGCGTTCAATCCCAACTCCTGAAAGGACCACCCATGACCAAGAAAACAGAAGCAGAAGCAACAGTCTCAAACCTTAAAAAGGATGAGAAAATAAAAGAGGCAATAGATCAGAAGCTGGCTTCCATCATCAAGGATGAACTGGAAGCAGGAGCGACAGGAAAGAAGAAATGAAAGACTTCGTCTTTGCCGTTTGTCTGATCGGCATCGCGCTGGCTGTAGGATTAGCCATCCGTCTTTTGTAACTGCGTTCCAGCATCACCACTATAAAACTCACGGGGGCAAAGAACGTGGCACGAGAAAAACGGGAAATCGACTTCGACGCGAAGAAGGGAGCCGATGTCCGCGGGCCGACTCCAGAACGGCTTTCAAAGGCCGGTGATGCGTTCGTCGTCGGGGGCGAGGATCGCGGCGTTAAGATATATTACTTCGCTGACAGCCCGGTTCAGAGGCTTTACGCCCGCCTCCGGTTGAGGGCCGGGCAACGCGAGACCGAAGACCTCACCAAGGAATACGTCGCGCTCCAGAAATATCGTCACCATTGGTATCACGCCGGGCTTGAAGCGCCGCTGCCTTCGGTGGATCTGAACCGCGTCTTTGCCTCGGACCCGTCGAACATGGTGGGGATGGCGAAGTCAGAGCGCCAAGCCGATCACCGATCAAAGTATCGCGCCGCTGTGGAGAAAGTGGGGCATAAGCCGCATATTCTGCTGGAGAATTTCGTTTGCTACGAGCATCCGCTGAACGTGGCCTGCCATACGATCGGCTATTCCATGTTTCGCGCGCGGCGCATGGTTCGGGATACGGCGGCCGAGCTCGCGCAATTCTGGGGCATTGGCTGGTGAGTCAATCTGCCGCAGGAACGATTACACAGATCGGTGTAAATCGTTTGACATTACACGAATCACGAGGTACACAAGGCACCATCGCAAGAATTACGAACCGCCCCGAGGAAACTCGCCGGGCGGTTTTGTCGTTCGGGCGTCGCTCAGCAACCCGCAAGGCCACACACTCCCCTGTAGCGCCATTTATGTGCGCCGAGCCTTCGACCTGCGAGTGACGCCCGATCCTAATTCCAGCCGTGGAGCGGATAGCACGCTAGGCGCGTCATAAAGCGTCGAATTGAGGTGAGCCTCGCGACTCACCGGTTGGAAGAATTGGGGACCATGACCAGCGGAGATCGCGGGGCGGTCACGACTGGTGATCAGAGAGCGGAGGAAGAGGCGATGATGAATTATGCAGCAGCAAACAACGCTATTTCGTATCAGGGGGCGCAGACGGCAAGCGCTATGGTCGCGCCACCGCGCACGATCGCGAGCGCAATAGGTCGCGTTGAGGGGCTAAATGAGCGCCTTTCTCAGGTCCGCGAGCATCTCTCCTCAATTTCGGACCAGATCGGTGGCCCGCGCCCCGCTGAAAGCGGGAACGGAAAGGCCAACTTGCCGGGAAGCGGCGCGGTTGGGAGGCTGAACGATTCGGTCGAGGGCGCACACGATTGTCTGTCCGACATTGAGGACTTGCTGGGTAGTATTTCCCGCGCGCTCGGCTGTCAGATTACCTGACAGGTCGAGCCTCCGCACAAATGGGGATAGTCTCATGACTGCTGGAATCATCCAGTTCATCCCAAGACCCAATCCAGACCGGGACTTACGCACCCTAGAGCAGCAAGCCATAGAGATCATGAACGTGGCGATCATCCCGCATGATGCGGCGATTGCCGATACCGCGCCGTCCGAGTACTGCGCCCCCGAAAGCGACCCGGCTTGAGTGTCCCTTCCGCCGTCGTTCTTCGAGCATCTTTCTGACCGTCTGGAACTGGCGGTTTACGACACCAACGAAGAAATCAAAATGAAGCTCTTTGATACCCGCCGGATGTCAAAACAAGAGCTGACGAAGGCTTTAGACGACGGCGACAAAGAGGCCGGCACGACCGAGCGGCAAACAAGCTGGGACGGCCAGATCCTGAAAGTCGATTGGGTCCCTCGGGAGCCCATAGCACAAGAGACACAACCCATGAGCATTACCGGGCTTCAATCTGGAGCGTTCCAAGCCAAGCTTGCCGAGATGCGCCAGAAGATGGCTGACAGCCAAAACCAGGCGCTGGCGAAGATCGACGGCGCTGTAACTGACGGCGCGGCCAAGGTGGATGCCGCAGTAGAGGGCGTCAAAGCCAAGGTGAACAAGGAAGTCGAGGACGCCCTGCAGGAGTTCGCGACCGTAACCAATGGAGGCCCCGTCTAATGTCAGAAGCTATTCCGCTACACAAGAAATACGCCGAAACTGGCGAGGTTACCGGCATCGAGGCGATCGAGTCCCCGTTCAAGTCCGTTGCGGGTAATGACGGCTCGGGCAAGCGCGGCCTTTCCGACAGCCAGCGTTGCGTGACCAAGCGCGGCAAAGAAGCAAACCACGGCGAGTTCTGATGCTGTCCTGCAGCCATTGGGGAATGTACCCTAAGCCGCAGAAGAAATACAGCGCCGCATGGTACGACGAACAGCGCCGCCCCCAGCGGTATGATCTGCCACACACCTATTACGACGCCAACTATCTGCACGGCTGCTATCAGCGCCTGGACTTCGGCCCGCACCTGTCGTGAAGAAATCATTCGAGGAGCTATTGTTCGACGGCGCCATGACCGCGATGCGGTCGCTGACTCTGGAAGAACTGTACGAGCAGGCGGGCGTATTAGAGAAAATGAATATGACGGACGATATTGCGGAGTTCCCGCGGATTGTACTGGCATTGGCTATCGCTGAGAAACAGCGCGAGAGAGCATTAAACTAATGGGCCGATATAAAGCAATCGAACTGCTCTTTTGGTTTCATGCGAAAGAAGCGTGGGAGAAGCATTCGCGGTGGTCGTTCCCTTTCCCGCGCCCCGTTTGATTTAATTTCAGAAATTCAAAGCAATGCCGCGTGGTGGTTCTAGATCGGGCGCAGGGCGACCTAAGGGCGCCGCCAGTAAGATGAACGAGGTGGCTAGGGCTGAGGCCGCCGCTTCGGGCATCACGCCCCTGGAGTACATGCTGGGCGTTTTGAGAGATAGCAGCAAGGACAGCGAGGCGCGGATGGATGCGGCCAAGGCGGCTGCGCCCTATGTCCATGCCAGGCTGGCCGCCATTGAGCATTCCGGCGGCGTGTCCTTGAGCCATGAGGACGCATTGAGTGAACTTGACGATCCGGGAGAGGGAGATCCGTCGCCGTCTAAGGGATGACCTGGAGCATTACGCCTCCAAGTGCCTGAGGATCAGGACCAAGGCCGGCAACGTCGTTCCGTTTCAGTTCAATAAGGCGCAACGGTACATCCACGGCAGGCTAGAGGAACAGCGGCGCGAAACCGGCAAGGTTCGGGCCCTGATCCTCAAGGGGCGGCAACAGGGCTGCTCTACCTATGTGGGCGGTCGGTTCTATCATCGCACGACGCATGGGCGCGGGCTTCGGACGTTCATCCTGACGCATGAAGACCCTGCGACGCAAAACCTGTTCGAGATGGTCAATCGCTATCACGAGCATTGCCCCGCGCTGGTGAAGCCATCGACGGGCGCCGCGAACGCCAAAGAACTGAACTTTGACGTGCTGGACAGCGGCTACAAGGTCGGCACGGCCGGCACGAAGGGAGTGGGGCGGTCTTCAACACTGCAATTGTTTCATGGTTCGGAGGCCGGATTCTGGCCCCACGCCGAGACCCATGCCGCGGGCGTGCTGCAGGCCATCTCGGATGCGCCCGGTACGGAAGTTATTCTAGAAAGCACGGCCAACGGCGTCGGAAACTACTTTCACAAGAAATGGCGAGAGGCTGAGACGGGCCAAAGCGAGTTTATCGCGGTCTTTGTGCCGTGGTTCTGGCAGGACGAATACCGAAGGGCCGTTCCGGCGGACTTCTCGCTCCATGACGATGAGCTGCAATACGCCGAAATGTACGACCTGGACGACGAGCAAATGGCTTGGCGCCGGTCAAAGATATCAGATTTAGGTGATCCGATTTTGTTCAAGCAGGAATATCCAGCGACCGCGGCCGAGGCATTCCAGATGAGCGGCCACGATAGCTTCATTCCGCCGGCATTGGTGGCTCGGGCCCGCAAATCTGAGCACAAGCCGTCCGGGCCGCTGATCTTGGGCTTCGATCCTGCCTGGATGGGCGGAGATCGGCATTCGATGGCGTTTCGCCAGGGTAGGCGACTGCTGAAGGTTGATAGTCGCGTCAAGCTGAACACGATGGAATCGGCCGGTTGGCTGAAGCAGGTAATCGACCGCGATAAGCCGCGGCGGGTGTTCGTTGACGTGGGCGGCGTTGGTGCCGGCGTCTATGACCGCATGATGGAGTGGGGGGTTCCCTATTCAAATATCGTCGTTCCCGTGAACTTCGGTTCATCTCCGCTTGAACCGCCGCCATTGGACGATCACGGCAGGCCGAACGGTGGTCCGCTCAACCGCCGCGCTGAAATGTGGCTGAACTCGAAGAAATGGCTGGAAGACCCGGCTGGGGTTCAGATCCCCGACAGTGACAGCCTGCAGGCCGATGCGTGCGGGCCTGGCTACAAATACGACAGCCACACGCGGATTGTGCTGGAAAGTAAAGAACAGATGCGAAAGCGCGAAGCACTGAGCCCCGATGAATGGGATGCGGTCGCACTGACCTTTGCCGAGCCCGTGGTGGATGAGTTGATCTTTGAGGACCGCTCTTATGCCGACTCCACGCGCTCAAGCATAACTGGATATTGAATGTTTCACCTTCGCGACGAGGGCCACGCCGTGAGATGGGGCTTCAATTTCTACCCATTACGGTCGGGCCAAATTGGGTTTCTGTTCGTCGGCTTCGGTCGCTGTTGGTGGTGTCGTTACAGCAAGCATACTAGGCGGTTTTTCTTCTCCATTGAGTGCGACCCTATTTGCACGCTGGGAAATCTGACTTAATGGCCGTTAACGCTCTCGCCGCTGCACAAATACCTGACGGCAGCGCCGCGAACGCCTTGCCTATGCAGGATGCCGGCAACGTCGTCCCCATGCAGACCGGCCCCGATCAGGAGCAAATCGCCAAGCTCAAGCAATGGATCGATGATCCGAACATTGCCGAGAGCCTGGACGACGAAACCCTGAACAAGATGGGCGCCCTTGTCGTCCGCGAATATGACATCGACGTAAGCAGTCGCGCTGACTGGAAGACGAAGACCGAAGAGGCCATGGACCTCGCCATGCAGGTGGCGAAGGAAAAGCAGTTTCCGTGGCCCAAGGCGGCCAACGTCATCTATCCACTGGTGACGACGGCAGCCACGCAATTCGCCGCCCGCGCCTATCCCGCGATCGTCAACGGCCGCAACATCGTCAAGGGCGTGGTTGTCGGTGAGGACAACGGAACGCCGCAGATCGGCCCTGACGGTACGCCGTTGATGCAGAACGGGCCGCCCAACCCGCAGACGGGCCAGCCAACGCCGACGCCGGTTTGGCAGATACCGCCAGGCGGCAAGCGTGACCGGGCCGACCAAATCGGCGATCACATGTCCTGGCAGCTCCTGGACGAGCAGCCGGAATGGGAGCCCGAGACCGACCAGCTTCTGCACTTGCTCCCGATCGTCGGTTGCGTGTTCCGCAAGACCTATTTTGATCCCGGCAAGGGCCGCAATTGCTCGGTGATGGTCTCGCCGCTTAAATTCGTGGTGAATTACCACGCGAAATCATTGGAGACCGCGCCGCGGCTGACCGAGGAAATCGAGCTTTACCCGCTTGAGATCGAGGAAAACCAGCGCGCCGGCACGTTCAAGGAGCCCAAGACTCCGTATGGCGAGGCGGACGGATCGGGTGGGGACGCCGACAAGCCGCATGTGTTCCTTGAACAGCACCGTTACTGGGATCTGGACGAGGACGGCTACAAAGAGCCGTATATCATCACGGTTCACAAGGCGACCAACCAGGTTGTGCGGGTCGTGGCGCGCTATGACGCCGAGGGGATCCATTTCTCCAGGCGCAACCACAAAATCGCGAAGATCGAGCCGGTTCATTACTACACGAAATACGACTTCATCCCCAACCCAGACGGCGGGATTTACTCGGTCGGCTTCGGCCAGCTACTTCGCCCCATCAACGAGTCCATAAACTCGGTTTTGAACCAGCTTTTGGATGCCGGCACGCTGGCGAACACGGGCGGCGGCTTTATCGGCAAGGGCTTGTCGATGAATGCGGGCGCGGTTCGCTTCCAGATGGGCGAGTTCAAGACGGTCAACGTGCAGGGCGGCGTGCTGAAGGACAATATCGTCCCGATGCCGTTCCCCGGCCCGTCTCCGGTGCTGTTTAATTTGCTCGGGTTCCTGGTAGAGGCCGGCAAGGAAATCGCCGCGGTCAAGGATGTACTGACCGGCGATCAGAAGGCTTCAAACGTACCTGCAACCACAACCCTTGCTCTGATTGAGCAGGGGTTGAAGGTTTTTACGGCCATCTACAAGCGCGTTCACCGCTCCCTGAAGGCCGAATACGCCAAGCTTTATCGCCTGAACCGCGTCTATGGCGATGAGCAGTCGCAATACAAGGTTGGCGATACCTGGAAGACCATTCTCAAGCAGGATTACGTCAACGGTTCGGGCGTCGAGCCGGTTTCAGATCCGACGATGGTTTCGGACATGCAGAAGATGGGCCGGGCCCAATTCCTGCTCGGTTTCCGGCAGGACCCGAACGTCAACGGCGTGGAAGTGCTGAAGCGGGCGTTTTCCGCGGCCGATATCGACAATATCCCGGCGCTGATTAACGAGCAGCCGGCTCCGAATCCGATGCTTGCGATCAAGGGCATGGAGCTCGATCAGAAGCACGCCGAGCATTTGTCCAAGGCGCGGCTTGATCGGGCTGCCGAACTCGACAAGATGAGCCACGCCATCCTCAACCTGGCGCAGGCCGATGCGGTCGTTGGTGACCAGCATTTGCAATGGCTGAACCAGCACTTGACGGTGTGGCAAGCGCAGTTTGATGCGGCCAATGAGCCGACGCAGAATGCGGATGGTTCGCCCGGCAAGCCCGCTGGTAATGCACCGCCGCCGCCTCACTTGGCCCATCCGGCAACAATACCGGGCCCGAATGGAAACATTCAGCCGAACATCTCGGACACCGACAATATGCAGGGCTCCTTGCCCGGCGTAACGGACGGCCCGAATGGACCGCACGAAGACCCGGACAGCCATTTCGCGGCTGACCACGGCTCACCGCCGCCACAGTGAGAGCCTGCATCGCAATCAAACTATTCCGTAAAGTCCTTCACAAATTGGAGAAGACCATGACTGATCTGAGCAAACTGAGTGCCGCCGTCGCCGATCTTTCCGCCAGGGTGGACGCGCTGCTTGCCAAACCGGCCGTTCCCGCGCCCGTCGATGAGCAGCCCGCAGTTGATGCGCTGGCCGTGCAGGTTGAGACCATTGTGGCGAAGATCCCCGCCTAAGCCGTGGATATCACCCGAGAGCAATATCAGCTCTGGAAGTATGACCCGGTAACGAAGCTGTTTATCGGGTTTCTACTCGAAAAGAGAAAGTTTCTGATCGACGCCGCAGCCGAGCAATGGCTGGGGGGATCAGATGTATTTGCCACGGCCAACCAGACTGTCAGAGGACAGATCGTTGAGCTGGGCGAGATAGCAGATTTGCCCTTTGAGGCAATAGACGAGTTCTACAAGGAAAGAGAAAATGAAGGCGAGAGTCCTATCAGTCCGTAAGGCTGAGTATATTCCTGCGCCGTTTTTCGGCAAAAACGAGTCGGGCTGTATTCCCGTTGGTGATCGTGTTCTGATCCGCCCCGATATCGCGGCCACGCAATCCGGCGCCGTGCTTTTGTCGGATGACATTATCGAGAAGGCGCAATTGTCGGCCTCTTCGGGCGTCATCGTGGCGCTCGGTGACGACGCCTTCGTGTGGAACGCCGATCGAACCCGGCCATATGGCGGCTACAAGCCGACCGCGGGCGATCGGGTTCATTTCGAGAGATACGCCGGCAAGGTCGTCTTGGGTGACGATGGCGTGGAATACCGCATTGTTGATGACAAGGCCATCGGCGCGGTCAAGACAGGAAAACAGTCATGAGCGACACCAACTTGCCGGAAGGCGAGGGCGGCGATGCGCCGCAAGTCAACGAAACCGAAGCCAAGGCCCGCCGTTTAGGCTGGGTTTCGAAAGAAGAATTTAAGGGCGATCCCGAACGGCATCGCTCGGCTGACGAGTTCCTAAAGCGCGGGGAGGAGATCCTTCCCATTCTCAAGCGCGACAATGACAAGCTTCACAGCGTTGTCAGCCGGATTGAGGGCGAGCTAAAGGAAACCCGCGACACGCTGAAGCAATTCAGCGAATACGCATCCAAGGGCGAGGAACGGGCCTACAAGCGCGCAAAAGCCGAGCTTGAGGCCAAGCTGGACAATGCGATTGCAACCGCTGACGTAGATACGGCGCGGGCGGCTCGCAGGGAAATTGCCGAGCTTGAGACCGATGCGCCAAAGCCGGCCCCAAAGGTCGAAAAGACCGAAACTCCGCCGCTCGATCCCGTCGTTCAATCCTGGATCGGCGAAAACGAGTGGTTCGACAAGTCCGTTGCGCTCCGTAGCGTGGCTATCGAGGAATTTGGCGACCTGGAGCGGCAGTATCCCGGCAAGTCCAAGGCGGATCTGCTCGCAGAAACCAAGCAGAAGGTCATGGAGCGATTCCCCGAAAAGTTCGGCATCAATACCAAGCGGGACAATGCGGGCGCTGTGACGACGCCTAATGGCAACGTCGCGCCCCGCAAGAAGGCTGGCAAGACCTATGAGGATCTGCCGGCCGACGCCAAGAAAGCCTGCGATAAGTTCGTGAAGTCAATTCCGGGCTACACCCGAGACAAATACGTCAAAGATTATGAATGGGAAGCTTGAGGAAAAGCCATGAACGAAATCATTGAACGCCGCGGCCCCGGCCGCCCCCGCGCTGAAATGCCGGTTCCGGTCGTCACCGTTGCAGCCGAAGAAGGACCGCGCCGTTCTGCGCGCAAACCGTTCGGTTCGACCGAACAGAAATTAGCCTCCCCCTCGCGGGAAGGCTTTCACCGTCACTGGTTCAACGATGTGGCGGGACGCATTGGGCGCGCTCAAGAGGCAGGTTATGAGCACGTCAAGGCGAATGGGAACAACGTGAGCCGGGTTGTCGGTGTCGCCGAGGGTGGCGGACCTTTGACGGCCTTCCTCATGGAGATCCCCGAGGAATGGTACAAGGAAGATATGGCCCGAGAGCAGCAGCAGGTCGATGAAAAAGAAGCATCGATGCAGCGCGGCGTTGCCGAGGGCAAAGAGGGCGAAGGTCAGTACGTGCCCAAGCAGGGCATCTCGATCCGTCGCGGCAACTAAAGCCTAACAACCTCTCACTGTTTCACCCGTGCCAGCCATCGGCTGAGCGCGATGCTTTTTCATGCCTTGAAGGGAAATCCTAAATGGCAAACGCAAACTCCCCGCGTGGGCTTATCCCCTACGCCTATATCTGGGGCGGCAAATACGACGGCAGCGTAAACACCTATTTCGTGCCCGCTTCGTATGCCACCGCTCTCTACCCCGGCGATCCCGTCGATATTATCAGCTCCAGCAACGACGCCAACGGCATTCCCGCCGTGAAGCTCGCAACCGTTGGTTCTCCGATTCTCGGCGTTGTGGTCGGCATTATCAACGGCGGCGACATGGGTTCCATGACCGCTGTTACCCGTGACCAGCCGATCTATCATCCGGCGTCCACTGCACAGTATCTCGCGATCGCAGACGATCCGAACCTGCTGTTCATGACCCAGGACGATGCCTCCGCGCAGGCGACCGCTCCGACCCTCTGGGCTGGCAAGAACGCCAACCTCGTGTCTGGCACCGGCTCGACTGTTGGCGGTTACTCCGGCTGGCAGATGGCGGCCTCGACGGTTGCCACCACCAACACCCTAGATGTGAAAATCATCCGTCCGCTGCAGCAGGCCGATAACACCATTGGCTCCGCTGCGAATACCAACATGAACGCAAAATGGCTTGTGAAGCTGAATAACTCACGCTTCGCGAACCTGATTGCCGGCATCTAAGGAGGGTTGACCAATGGCTGTTATTACCACTGGGGCGCACCCCAAAGCACTTTGGCCCGGCATCAAGGAATGGTACGGCCGCACCTACAACGAGCACCCGGAAGAATACGTCGATTTGTTCGACAAGGAAACTTCCGACAAGGCTTACGAAGAGGACGTGGAAATCACGGGCTTCGGACTGGCGCCGGTCAAGCCGCAGGGTTCGGCGATCAACTACGACGTTGAATCGCAGGGCGCTGTCACCCGGTATACCCACGTTGCGTATGCTCTCGGCTACGTTGTGACCTACGAGGAACTTCGTGACGACCTCTACGAGGTGGTTTCGAAGCGCCGGGCGAAGCAGCTCGCGTTCTCGATGCGTCAGACCAAGGAAAACGTCGCGGCAAACGTGTTCAACCGCGCGTTCTCTTCGACCTACACCGGCGGCGATGGCGTTAGCATGATCTCCACGGCTCACCCGACCACAAGCGGCAACCAGTCGAACCAGTTGACGACTTCTGCCGATCTTTCGGAAGCAGGCATTGAAGATCTGACGGTGCAGATCATGCAGGCGCAGAACAACAAGGGCCTTCGCATCTCCCTGATGCCGCAGTCCTTGCATGTTCCGGTTCAGCTTTACTACGAAGCTAACCGCATTCTGAAGTCGGTTCTGCAGAACGATACGTCGAACAACGCGATCAATGTTCTGAAGGCGACCAACGTGTTCCCGAAGGGGATCAAGATGAACCATTACTTTACGTCGGCAACGGCGTGGTTCATCCGCACGAATGCGCCTGCCGGTCTGAAGTACTACGAGCGTGATGCGATGACCTTCGACCAGGACAACGATTTCGATACGAAGAACGCGAAAGCGGCTTCCTACGAGCGTTATTCGGTTGGCTGGTCGGACTTCCGCGGCGTCTACGGAACCGCGGGCGTATGACGATGCCGAACACTCGCCCCTGAATAGGCGGGAAGGCAGCAAACTGAGGGCGGCTTTCGAGCCGCCCTTTTCTTTTCCGTCCGAGGAAATCCTTGGGCGTCCCGATGCAATGGCATCACGTTTCAAACAGGATAACCTCACATGGCACGTTCTACCCTTACCGCTCCCGCCCATATCGTCCAGCAGCGCAACGCGCTGGGCAATGCCCTTCAGGCCCCGGATAGCGCGCCGTCGCTCTCCTACGGCGGCGGCATTGGCTTGCAGGACTCCCGCCTTCAGTTCAACCGCACCAACAACGTTGCGGCCGGCGCTACCTCGGGCACCGGCATTATCGGTTGGTACGATACCTCGATGGTACTGAACGCCGTTCCCTCGACCATTTCGGCGGTCAATATCGCCGCGTCGCAGTCTCCCGCCGCTGGTGCGATCACGCTGGTTTCGACCTCGGGCGCCGGCGTTACGGTTCTGGCGACCGCCTTCCAGGCGTTCCCGTCGCTGAACGTCATTCCGGTTGGGGCGCTCGCCCTCGACGGAAACCCCGGCTATCAGAAGTTCGGCCTTCGCGATCGTACCTGGTTCTATGACCAGACCGCGTTCCTTGCCCGCAATGTGCGCCTGACCTCGGGCGGCAACGACTCGGGCATTACCTTCACCGTCAGCGGCTACGATGTTTACGGCTATCCGCAGACTGAGACAATTACCGGCGCCAATGCTGGCGTTGCGGCCGGCAAGAAGGCATTCAAGTGGGTTACTGGCGTTACCCATACTGGCTCGGTTGCGGGCACCCTGACGATCGGCACTGGCGACGTGTACGGCTTCCCGCTTCGTGCCGACCAGTTCGGTTACACTTGGATCGTTTGGAACGGGACGAGCGTCACCGCCAGCACGGGCTTCGTTGTAGCTGACACGACCAACCCCGCCACGGCGACCACGGGCGACGTTCGCGGCACCTATGCCGTTCAGTCGGCCTCTGATGGCACCAAGCGTTTGGAGATCGGCGTCTCGCTGAACATCGTTGCTCTGAACACCACGCCGATTACCAACGGCATCTTCGGTGTGACCCCCGCCTAGTTTTGATGACCTAAGCGCGGGGCGGGCTTTAAGGGCTCGCCCCCTTTTCATTCGAGGATATCAAAAATGGCAATGGCTTTTACGTTCTCGGTTCTTGAGAACGGCCCCCGAAATTATGTCCTGCATATCGTCGGGGTCGATACTGCGGCGACCACGGCTTACACCTCTGACGGCTCCAGCAACGGCGTTGTTGCGGCGAACGGCTACACGCCGACCACCAGCCTGAAGGTTCGCCGGATCGTCTACAACACCACGAACTGCATGGCGCGGCTGCAATGGCACCAAACCACCAATGCTGAGCTTGCGAACCTCTCGGGCTACGGAACGGTTGATCTCAGGGATACCCAAGGGCTGATTAACCCCAAGGGCACGGGCTCAACCGGCGATATTGACCTTTCCAGCATCGCGATCGCTGCGGTCGCAAGCGGCACGGTGACGGCCGCAATGTCGATCACGCTCGAATGCGTCAAGGGAGCCGGCACCTAATGACCGGCTTTACCGACTATTCGGCTCAGAACAGCTTGAATTACATCGTTGGCAAGACGGCGATGCCGACGTTGCCAACGGTCTACGTTGCGTTGTTTACGGCTGTGGGTACGGATGCGGGCACGGGCTTTACTGAGGTGACGGGCGGCTCCTATGCCCGCGTGGCCACCTCCGGCGCAACGTGGAGTGCGGCCTCTGGATCTGCGCCGTCCTCGATCACCAATGCCAGCGCCATCACATTTCCAGCGGCAACAGCAGACTGGACCAATGCCGGCGCCAATCCGATCATCGCAACCGGATTGTATGACGCGCTTACGTCGGGCAATCTTCTGGCGTGGGACTATCTCGGCAACTTCTCCTGGCTGCCCACGACCGTTTCCCTTGCCTCTCCCGGTATTCTCACCGTCAAGGCGCACGGCTATTCCGCCACCGATCCCGTCATTTTCTCAACCGAATACGGCGGGACCGCGCCAACCTTCAGCGCCAGCACCTTCACGGGTGTTCTGAAGGTCGTCAGCCCCGCGACGGATTCGTTCTCCGTGACGAACTCGGCAGTTGCGGTCAACACGTCGTCTACCGGCTCGGGGATGGTCCGCAAGATCGTTCAGCAATTGATACCATCGGGCATCCAGGCGAGTTACGCCGCTAGTCAGCTCACGGTGACGCTGGCCTGATGGCAAGCAAGCTTTACAACCTCGCGCGCATGACGACGGCGACGACGGGAACGGGTACGATTACGCTTGGCTCTGCGGTTTCTGGATATCTGACGTTTGCCCTTGCCGGCGCGGCCAATGGTGACGTTGTTTCCTACGCGATCAAGGATGGCGCCAATTCGGAAATCGGGACCGGGACCTATACCTCGGCCGGAACGACGCTCACTCGGACGGTCACCAAGTCCACCAACGCCAATGCGGCGATTAGTCTTTCCGGCGCGGCCGAAGTATTCATTACGTTCCGCGCTGAAGATAATCTGCTCGGCACCACGACCAACGACAATGCGGCGGCGGGCTATATCGGGGAATATATTTCCGCCACGCTGGTGCAGGGCTCGGCGACCGCTCTGACCACCGCTACATCGAAAGATATCACCTCGATCTCACTAACTGCCGGGGATTGGGATGTATGGGGAAACATTGCGTCGCTTAGTTCGGGCACCATTACGGGCTGGACCTGCTGGATAAGCACAACCTCGGCCACCATTCCGACCGTGCCAAATAACGGCGCTTACACGGTGTGGCTTGGCTCTACGACCAGCAATGTCGTTGCAAGCGCTGGAATGATGCGGCTGTCTCTATCTGCAACAACGACGGTATTTCTGAGCGTGTTTCCAGTTTTTACCTCCACGGTTTCAGGTTACGGGTTCATTGGCGCGAGGCGCGTCAGATGACCGACTTCAACACCATGCGAAGCCAGAAGATTGCGGCCGATGTCGCGCCTTTTGTCGGGACGGGTCCGCGGCTCATCATCGGCGATTCGCACACTCAAGCAATGGAGCAAGTTTTCGGGCAGGGCTACGCCCTCAACGGCAAGCCGACGTTCTTCGCGGGCATTGCGGGCGCCACGTTCCCCGTTCTGCTCAACTCGATGCCGTGGTCCTCGCTGGCAACCCTCAATCCGGCCAGCGTCATTGTCGCTTGCGGGACCAATGACGCCAATAACCTGACCGGCATGAGCGCGGCTGGTGATGTCACGTCGGCCGGCGCGATGACCATGATGCAAGTGCTTTCCAAGGCGCTGTCGATCTCGAAGGGCGGGCTTGTGGTCGCGTCCGATCCGCCGCCCGAATCCGCCGCCGGGATTGCTGCCTATCCGCTGCATCAGGTCGCGCGGATGCTTTATTATCTGGCGACGTTGCCGTGGTCTACGTTCGGCTGGACAACTGCGATGGGACCGGAGCCCGCGCACCCGACGGCTTTTGTCGATCTGTACAGCCTGCTTGCGATCCCCGGAGGCTCGCCGGCAAGTGCTGCTTACGTTTCGCCGTGCTGGCTTGATCCTTCAAAAGACGTGGATCTGGTACATTTGGTGCATGACGCCTATGTGGCGGCCCTGACCGATCTGGCTGCGTAATGCTCGGCTTTGATGCGCTCGGCAGTCTGGCGCTCGGTCAGATTCCCGGCGCAACTGTTGTTGCCCAGCCCCTTACAACAAGAATTGGCGCGATGAGCCGTTCGCGATCCAACATGAGCCCTTCGTTTGCGGCGACGGCGCGCATTGGTTCGCAGTCAAAGGTTTCGGCCAACTGGAGCGGATTATTTGCGGCTTCGGGTCGGATCGGAGCCCAGTCAACAGCAAGGGTGCCGGGCGGGATCGTCTTGAAGACAATCATCAACGGTCAAGCCAAAGCCACAGCCACGGCCGGCATCCTGATTTCCGCCCGTATATCTCAGTGGGCCTATGTTTCGGCTGACATTCATATCCAGGGTACGCTTTCGACAACCCGAAAGGCGCTTTTGCTCGATGGGTCGGCTCCCATAACGGCCAGCTATTGGAAGGGAAATGCCTGATGGCTGACGACAAGCATTTCGTTATGGGCGACTTTTACAGGATCTGTGACCGCTCTGGCCTCAAGATCCGCGCCAGAAAAACACAACTTGAGTGGAATGGACTGATGGTCTCCCAGAACTTCTGGGAGGCCCGCCAGCCGCAGGATTTCGTCAAGGGGGTTGCAGACAACCAGACCGTTCCGATGGCACGGCCCCGTCAGGTCAACCAGTTTCTGGGCCCGCTGACAACGACGCTGACAGCGAACGCAGCCGCGGGAGCCACGGCGCTCTCGGTAGCATCTTCCGTCCGTATGATCCTGGGGGACCGCATTGAAGTCATGCTCGATACCGGGGTTTATTTCGTGACCAACATCTCGGGTGTTCCCGGAGCCACTTCACTGACCATCAATCCAAAACTTCCCTATTCGGCGTCGTCAGGCAACATCCTGACCGATCTTAGCGCCGTATCCACCGCGGCGATTGGCTAATGAGCACATCTGGAACAGTCACGTTCAACCTCAATCGTGACCAGATCATCAAAGCCGCGCTGCGCAAGATCGGCGCCATTGCCTCCGGGGAAACCCCGGACGCACAGACCGTTCAGGATTGCGCCGATCAGCTCAATTCGATGGTTAAATCCTTTGCCGCTACGGGCTTGCACATCTGGACGGAAACCGAGGCAACGCTGTTTCTTCAGGCTGGGCAGTCCTCCTATACGCTCGGAAGCGGATCGACCGACAACGCGACAGAGACCTATACGGCTACCACGCTGGCCTCTGCGGCCTCCCTGGGGGCTTCCTCTATAGTCGTGGCCTCGGCGACCGGCATCGCGACAACCTACAATGTCGGAATTGTTCAGGATGCTGGCGTAATTTACTGGACGACCGTTAACGGGGCCCCATCCGGGGCAACTGTCGCGCTTGCCGGGGCGCTGACCGACTCCGCCTCTGCGGGGAACGCGGTCTATGTCTACCAAACCAAGATGGTGCGACCCCTTCGGGTTGTGGCGGCGCGTCGGTTTCAATTCTCAAGCCTGCTCGATACGCAAATGCTCGGTCTGTCCCGGCTCGATTACCGGAACATGCCGAACAAGCAGAATACCGGCGTTATTACCCAATGGTTCTACGATCCGAAGGGCGGCGCGAACTCAACCGGAACCATGTACGTTTGGCCCGCACCGTCAGACGCCACAAGCGCGATCAAGTTTACCTGGTGGCGCCCGCTACAGGACTTCAACAACGCGTCGAACAATCCCGACATTCCGCAGGAATGGCTAGACGCGCTGGTCTGGAGCCTCGCGCTGAAAATGGCGCCGGAATACGATTGCTCGCCGCAACGCTATTCGATGATTAAGGATCAGGCCGCGTCCAGCCTTGGCATGGTCATGGGCTTTGACCGCGAGCCGGAAAGCTATCTGTTCGGCTTCAACGCAGATCAGACGCAATAATGCCCGTCATTCCGTTTGCGACCAACAGCTACCAGTCAAGGTCGCTGCCGATCAGCGCACAACGGGCCGTGAACTGCTATGCGGAAAAGGAACCGGAGGACGCCGAAACCCCCGTCGCGGTTTTTGGCTCGCCCGGCCTGACTTCGTATTTTCAGTGTGGCGTTGGGCCCGTTCGCGGCTTCCGCATGATGAACGGCATTCTTTACGTCGTCTCTGGGCAAAGGCTCTATAGCGTCACATCTGCCCTGGTTGTGACGGATATCGGCGGCGCGATCGGGGGATCTGGCTTTGTCCCGATGTCCGACAACGGAACGCAGATCTGCATCGTCAATGGTACGAACGGCTATATTTACAGCGCAACGGCCGGCTTTCAGGTCATCACCGACGCCAACTTTCATGCGGCGGTAGGTGTCACGTTCTTTGACAACTATTTCGTCTTTCCATGGACCGGGACCAATAAGTTCTTTGTTTCGAACTCGCTGGATGGAACGACGTTTAACGGTGCCAACTTCGCCTCCGCTGAAGTCAGCCCTGATTATGTGCTCTCGATCGTCAATCAGCAAGAAAACCTGCTGATCTTCGGACAGACCACGATTGAGGCATGGTATGATGCCGGCGCGCTGAATTTCCCGTTCCTTCGGGTCAACAGCGGGACCATTGAGAGAGGCTGCGCTGCGGCCCTAACGCCGGTCAAGGAAGACAACTCGGTCTTTTTTCTTGGCGATGATCTGGTTTTCTATCGACTGAACGGAACGGCGCTCGTTCGCACCAGCACCCACGCGATTGAGCAGGCATTTCAGTCCTATGCGACGGTTTCGGATGCCTATTGCTATTCCTACACGTTCGAGGGTCACAAGTTCATTCACCTGATTTTCCCAACCGCGAACGCCAACTGGGTGTTCGATATCGCGACGGGACTGTGGCACGAGCGGGTGTCTTGGGATCAGAACAACGCAAATCTTGGCCGGTGGCGCGGGAATTGCGCGGTTGAAGCCTTCGGCAAGGTTCTGATCGGAGACGCCTATTCGGGCAACGTGGGATATCTCGACGCAACCACGTTCACGGAATTTGGTAACACGATGCAGGCCATGATGACATCGCCTCCGCTGCATGAGGACCGGAAGCGTCTGTTTGTTTCGGCGCTGGAGCTGGAAATTGAAAGCGGGGCGGGCCTCAATACGGGGCAGGGCAGCGATCCGCAGATCATGATGGATTATTCCAAGGACGGCGGCCGAACCTTCGTCAATCTGCAACGCTATACGACAATGGGAAAGATCGGTGCGTTTCTAACTCGTTGCAGATGGCTTCGCCTCGGCCAGGCTCGGCAATGGGTATTCCGGGTCATTATCAGCGATCCCGTCAAGCGGGTTGTGCTGGGTGCCCACGCTCAAATCAGTGAGGGCTTATGAGCATCCCGGCAAGCGCCAGGCCGTCGCCGATTGGGCTGCCGAACCAGCGCGTTGCGTTCATTGACCCGCAAACCGGCTTTCTATCGTCAAACGGCCTTGGCGTGCTGACGGACATCCTGAATTATATCAATGGCGGCTCGCGCCTGATCCCATGCACGGAGACCGGAACAAATGTTCTGGCGCTCGCGATGCTCTCCATCGCGCCGCTTATCAAGCAGTACAACGATTACGACGTTTACCAGTTCGTGGCGGCGGCGACTTCAACGGGATTGCTGACAGCGTTTGTCACGACTCCACAGGGCGCGCTTCCAACGCTCAAGGTATTCAAGACCAACGGATCGGCGCAGGCAACGACCGGCGACGTAACAATCAATCTGCAGTACCAACTAACCTATGTTGATTCCCTCGATGGCGGGGCCGGGGGGTTTGTCCTGCGATGAGTGAGCTGGCGCATCTCTCTGACCGAACCAAAGTCGAGTTGCTTGAAGCTGAAATGCTCAAGCATGAGCGGATAGAAATCCCGGTCAAGCATCATTTTTCCCCCGGCGTTTACGCAAGGGAAATCACTATTCCGGCCGGCACGCTGTTGACGGGGCGCATTCACAAGTTCGAACAGCTCAATATTCTCTCGGGCGGGACGATATCGGTTCTGACGCAGGATGGAATGCAAGAGGTCACGGCACCGTTTACCGTCGTCTCGCCGCCGGGAACCAAGCGAATAGCTTACGCGCACACCGACTGCACATGGACCACGATTTTGGCGACCGAGGAAACCGACCCCGAAGCCATCGAGGCACACTTTACCGTCGCGACCGAACAAGAGTTTCTAGCGTTTGCCGAGGCTCAAAAATTGATAGGATCAACTTAATGTCTTTCGTTGCGGTAGCCATCGGAGGAAGCGCGCTGGTCGGCGGGGCCGTTGGGCTCTATAGCGCAAACAAGGCGGCCGATACCCAGGCAGCCGCCGCCAACAACGCCCTAGCTTTCCAGAAGCAAACCTATGCCGATAACCAGCCGCGCTTTGCCGATGCCAAGACGGCTTTTAGCAGCGCTTCATCCGCCTTTAACAATGCCCAAGGAAACGCAACCGCGGCTTTCAAGCCATACATGGATGCAGGGGCCGGCGCGACCTATACGCTCGGCTCGCTGATGGGGCAGAACGGCGGGAAGGCCGATTACTCCAGTTTCTACAATTCGCCCGATTATAATTTCGCGCAACAGCAGGGCGAACTTGGAATCGAGCGCGGGGCCAATGCGCGCGGCATCAACCTGTCGGGCGGAACGCTAAAGGATTTGGCGTCCTTCAATAGCGGCCTCGCCACGCAGCAATATGGAAACTACTTCAACCGCCTGATGGGCCTCTCTCAGATGGGGGAGAATGCGGCAACCGGTTATGCTGGGGCTAGCACCAACAACGCGACTGGATTGAGCAATGTCGCGGGCGGCCTTGGGAACCTGGCCACGGGCGCGGCGAGCGCCAACAACGCCGCGGCTACAAGCATCGGCAACACCACACAAGCCGTGGGTCAGGCGCAGGCATCCGGCATTGTCGGTGGTGCGAATGCGGTCACGGGGAGTTTGAACAGCGGAATGCAGAACTCGTTGCTGGCGAACTATCTTGGCAAGAGCCCGAGTGCCTATACGGGGGCGGGCGTTGCTGGCGGAAGCGTTGGTGGATCGACCGGATCAATTGGCATTGGCGGCGGCTATCAGATGCCGACAATCGGATACTGATAAATGGCTGAAATCAACAACGCTCTCGCGCTCGGCGTCAAGCCCGCTGAATTTGACATCATCAAGCCGCTGGCTGCGGCGGCGCAGATCAATTCCCTGCGGGCTAATACCGCCCAGACCGAGCAGGAGACTGGCTACCGGCAATTCCAGCAGGACCAAAACGAGGGCTATCGCGTTCCCGAGGTCAATACGCTGGCGGAAGCGCACCAGAAGCAGATGGGAATGGCCGGTCAGCTCGGCAATATGATGGTGAACGATCCATCGCCGGCTGGCGTCAAACAGGCAATCGAGGCGGCCAAGAAGTCCGGTATTCCGATCGATCCGAAAACCGAGCAGCATTTGCTTTCAGCGCCGCCGCAGCAAATCATTCAGTACGGCAAGAACCTGCAGGCCGCCGGTCAGACTTCGACTGCCAATATCGAACAAAGTCCGGGTCAAGTTGCCAAGCGCGCCGCGTCTACGAAGGTCGGCGAGGCGTCGGGCATCACAGGAGAAGAACCGCCTCCGCTCATACCACGCGCTCGCGCCCCGGTCCCGTCCTCCAAAGCCATCATGGGCGATGATGAGGCGGTCAAGAAGGGCCTATACAGCCCGACGCCAGATCAAATCAAGCGCGGCGTCCTTGGCCCCCCCTCCGATCAGCCGGGGGATCTGACGCTACGTGCCAACGAAGTGCAAGCCCGCGCCGCCGAGCGCTCTAACTTAGCCCCTAGGTTGGCAGAGGAATATACCGGCATTAAGCAAGAGGCGATGAATGCGGCCAGCACCAAATACCTGCTTCGTAATCTGAATGACGACGCCGAACGCTTCCCAACCGGCAAGGGCGCAAACGTCGCTGGCGCCATGAAGCAATGGCTGCAGGCCGCCGGGCAGCTCCCTGGAGTCGGTGCTGGCATCAAGAAGATAACTGGCGACTACAGCGATCCCGTCGCGGCATTTGAAGCATTGCAAAAGAATGCCGGTCAGTTAACCCGCGCCACTCTTAAAGATGCTGAAGGAAAGGCCGCGTCTGAATACTCAATGATCCAAAAGCAGTTGCCTAATGCCGAGTTGTCGCCCCGCGGTCTAAAACTGGTCGTTTCTCAGATGACTGCGCCTGAAGACTATAAACAGGCGAAACTTCAGGCAGCCGACAAATGGCGCGCCACTCACGGCGGTACAATCGACGGCTTCGCATCTGACTGGAACAAAAACATTGGCCCGGGGGCATTTCTGTTCGGCCGCCTATCTCCTGAAGAGCAAACCGGGCTTGTCGATCGGCTCAAAAAGACGCCAGAGGGCATGAACACGCTTAAATCCCTTCGAACCCAGATGCACTGGGCGCATGAAAACGGCCTAAGTTCGGTTCTCGACTAATGGGATCATTTGCAGACGCGCTCGGTTCGATCGACAATGCTACGGCTGGGATCACGATCTATCCGGGCGGCAAATCCCAATCCCCCACTCCCGCTCCGGAGGGTTTTGGCGCAGCGCTAAATACTCTGGATTCGGCTGTGGCCGCGCCAGAAACGCCCAAGGAAGCCAAGAAAATCCGCGACGTGGGAACGGGCGAGGCTGTGGGGCGCGGCATAGCCTCGGGCGTAACGGCCAATTTCTACGATGAGTTGCGCGGGCTTCATGAGGCCGGTGGCGCGCACCCCGACGAGCCGATGAGCCTCGGCACCGTCTTAAAGGGTGCCTTCGGGCGCATGACCGGGGATCAAACCGCAACCCAGAAATATGATGAAGCCGTAGCTCGCGAGCGCGAGCTAAATAAGCAGGGCGAAGAACAGCACCCAGCAGCAAGCCTGTTGGGCAATGTTGCGGGCTCGCTGGCCCTTCCCGTAGGCGGGGCCGCTGGTGGGGCTACCCTAGCGGCAAGAGCAGGCAGGGGCGCCCTTCTTGGGGCCGCCTATGGCGGTGCGGCGGGCGCTGGCGAGGGCGATGGAATCGGGGACAGAGCAACGCGGGCCACAACCGGCGCGATCCTGGGCGGCGCTATTGGCGGCGCGGCCCCTCCTGTGGTCGAGGGCGTTATTCAGGGCGGGCGGGCCTTGGCCGCCCCAGTTGTTAGCGCGCTACGAGGCGCGGTAAATCCCGAGGCTGAGGCGGGACGGCGCGTTGTCGGAGCGGTCAATCGCGATATTCAGATTGATCCGGCGGCGCGCAATCGTCTCACTCCTCAGGAATTTACCGCCAATAGTCAAAACAATGGCCCCGCAACGCTTTTAGACGTGGGTGGGGAAACGACTAAAGCCCTCGCCAGATCGGCGGCTAATACCTCACCGGAAGGTCGCACGCTTCTTAATGATACGATCAATCAGCGATTTGAAGGGCAAACCCCGAGGATAACGGATTGGTTGCAGCGAACTTTTAATTATCCCGACGCGGGGGCGCAATCTGCCGCCCTCGATCGCGTGGCCCGAACAGTCAACCGCCCGAATTATACTCGCGCAATGCGCGAAGGGGACCGCGAAATTATCTCCCCTGAGATTGAGAGGCTAATGGGAAGCCCGGCCGTGGTTGACGCTATGCATAGGGCATCAACGAGCGGCAAGGACCGCGCGATTACGCAGGGAATGGGTGCATTCAATCCGGGTGTTACAGTCGAAAACGGTATTGTTAATTTCCGCAGGGGGCCGAATGGTGCCCCCACCTATCCCAACTTGGCCTTTTGGGACGCTACGAAGCGCGAACTCGATGACGCAGCAAACGCTGCAACGCGCTCGGGGCGAACAGCAGAGGCGGGAGTATTGGGCGACCTCACCCGTTCACTGCGCGACGAACTAGACCGCCATGTGCCGTCCTATCAAACAGCCAGAGCCGGAGCGGCACACTTCTTTGGTGCTCAGGACGCACTTGAAGCCGGGCAGAACTTTGTCACGGCAAAAATGCAAAATGGAGACGCCCGCACGGCATTAGCGAGAATGTCGCCCATTGAGCGGCAACTATTCCAGGATGGGTTTGTGTCTCGGTTCATCGATCATCTGAACGAGACCGGAGACCGCCGTAGTGTTCTCAATAAAATTGCCCAGTCTCCAGCGGCGAGGGAACGTCTGCATATTGCGCTTGGACCGCAACGCGCCGGCGAGCTTGAGGCTGGTTTAAGGGCCGAGGGCATCATGGATACCGCGCGCAACGCAATTCAGGGGAATTCAACGACTGCGCGGCAGCTCGTAGAACTTGGGCTTGCGGGTGGGGCGGCGGGGACGGGCGGCGTTGGGGCATATAACATGGACCCTAGACAGATGACTTACGCCGCGATCGCGGGGGCTCTTATTGCAGGCAAGCATCACATCGATCGGCGTCTGGCCCAGCGCGTTGCCGAAATGCTCACGTCAAACGATCCGACCATTCTCCTGCGCGGAGCTCGCGTAGTTGCCCGTGATAACCGACTGATGGATGGCTTGCGATCCATCGACCGGCGCTTGGCGTCTGTTGGTGGCGAGCATTCGCCGAGCGGATTGATAGCAGGTGGGGCAGTACCAAGTCACGCAGACGACAACCAGCCAAGCCGATAACGGGTAAGGCACTACAAGCAACACCAACACACAATAGACCAGCAAGGCTCCCTTTCCGGGGGCCTTTTTCTTTGGGGCCTCAATGTCAAATCGGTTCTTCACGCCCAACCAGCAATTCGCGGACAATACGGGACTTCCCTATGCCGGCGGCTCCCTGACGTTCTATGCCTCGGGCACATCAACGCCGCTCGCCACCTATTCCGACCGGGCCTTGAGTGCAGCAAATACCAATCCCGTTGTCCTCGATTCGGCGGGCCGCGCAGGCAATATTTTCCTGCAAAACCTGGCCTATAAGGTCGTTCTGGCCGACGTAAACAACGCCACGATCTGGACTGCCGATCCGGTCTATGCCTCGGACTTCTCGACCACGGCAAGCTTCCTTTCCGGGGCCGGCTCACCGAACGGCAATACGGCGGGCTCTCAAGGCTCCCCAACGGTCCCGGCCTCGGTCTACTGGGATACGACCAACAATATTCTGTACGTCTGTACGACCACGGGGACGGCTTTAACGGCGGTCTGGACGGCGGTTAATGCCTCGACGGCGGCGGCCGTGGTCCCCCAGCCTCAGGGCTACCTCACGCTTACCAGCCTAACCCCCATCATCCCGTCTGACGTGGTTTCCGCCACAACGGTCTATTACACGCCCTACGTCGGAAACCTCGTCCCGATCTATAACGGATCATCGTTCGTTCCTACCGTGTTTAGCGAACTGTCCCTGACGCTGAACTCGGCGCACGTCGCGAACAATCTTTATGACGTGTTCGTATTCAATAACAGCGGCGTTCCTACTGTCGTCACTGGGCCAACCTGGTCAGCCGGCACGGGGGGCAGCATTACGGCTGGTTCTTGCGCTCGCGGGACCGGAGCGGGCGGGACGGCGCTAACCCGCATCAATGGGCTTCCGACCAACGCAGTTCAGATTACTGGGCGCAATGGCGCGACCACCTACACCATCAACGCTAACCTGGCGACGTATATCGGAACGCTGTTTATGGACGGAACGAATGGGCAGATAACCTGCCATCGTTCGCCGGGACAACTCCGGAAATGGGGTGTATGGAACGCCTACAATCGCGCGCCCGCCTATCTGAAAGTCACCGATGGCACATATAATGCCGTGGGTGGCGCTGGGTCGTGGCGCCCAGCCAATAACGCGACTGCCAACAGTCTCACCGTACTATGTGGACTGGCCGAAGAATATCAGCGGTTAGATTACTCTGTTCAGGGATCGGTGACGGGAGTTGTCGCAAATGCGACCGGCGGATGGTCTAATAGCATCGGCATCAACGCTACCAATTCTCCCATCGCATCGCAGGGTTTTATTCAGGTTAGTGCGGGCACCAGTACAATGTATTTATACGGAAATCTTGTCTGTGGGACAGATAACCCGCCGTTTTTGGGCATTTCCGTCATGACGGCGCTAGAAAATGTTGTGGCTGGCTCTGGTGCGCCAGCCGCCACTGGAACCACGATGCTACTTCAGGCCAACTGGAGGGCGTGAGTCACTGGGAGGTCAGTAAGGTTAGGCAGTCCAGGTCGTCCATACCCCAGCCATCAGCGCGACCGCTAAGGCGCTGGGATTTGACCGTAAGGCCGGCTTCGGCGGCATAGGCGTTGAAAATATCGCGGCTAAGATCGGATCGGTTACCGTGGTTGGTGGTCCAACTACTGTTCGGCTTGAATGAACCGTAGTTAGACGCATGAAGAAATGCCGTCGCTCCGGGCTTCAACACCCTTGCGAACTCGAAAAGATAATCGCGCACAACCAGCTTATCGAAGTGGACCATCGAGTCCCACGAATAGCCGAACGTGATTGAATTGTCGGGGATCATCCTGAAGTGGTTACCGTCAGTTACGTGATAGCGGATCTTGGGGTTATGGCCGAACCGCCCTTTGCAGGCGTCGATGCAGGATTGATTGATGTCCACCAGATCAATCGAGCCGGCGAGCGGCAAAAGACGTTCAGTATTTCTGCCATGGCCCGGCGCCAGCTCAAGAATGGATGAGAAGTCGCTACCTTCGATGATCGGCCAAATGACCTTTCGCCACTGCTCCGACATGACGGCCTCGGCGTCACGAAAGTAGCCATCCACTACGAAACTGCGCTGACACTGGATTGTGGTTCGCCACTGCACGATGAGGTCGATCGCCCTTGAAAGGCTGCGGGTTGGGCCCCGCCTGGCGAGCAGGATCAGTTGCTCACCGGCGTATTGGGCAATCTCGTCAAAATAGCTGCGGATTTCTCCGGTTGGTTCGATCTGATGTTCGACAACTAGCGCGCTCTGCTCCGCAGTCAGGGCACCCAAGTCTCTGGCATTTCGAATGAGAAGCATCCAAAGCCGGATGTTTGTCGGTTCTCGTCTGATTGCAGTGTCAATAAATCGATTCTCAAAGGCGTCATGCAACTTAGCTGCGACTACGGAGCCGCGGTGTGAAAGCGAGTTTCTTATTCTAGCCACAAGATGCATGGGAAAACCCCGGTGGACTGCCGCGCGGCATTTTTAGTATCCCACAACCCCACAGCGAGCAATAGATGAAAACGTCGGACAACGGCCGCGCGTTCATAGAGGCGTTTGAGGGCAAATTTCTCCACACCTATGACGACGGGACGGGTGTTTTAACGATTGGTTACGGTCATACGTCGGCTGCTGGGGCACCAAAAGTCTATCGCGGCCAGACCATTACGGATGCTGAATGCGACGCAATACTAGCCTCTGATCTCGCGGCCGTAGAGCGCAACGTGGAGCGCTGCATCAAGGTGCCGATGACGCAGCCCCAGTTCGATGCGCTGGTGTCGTTCGATTTTAACACGGGTTCGCTCGCCAAATCATCAATTGACGACAAGATAAACGCCGGGAACGCCGCCGCCGCGATGTCCACACTGCTGCAATACGACCACGCCGCCGGTCGGCAAATGGACGGCCTTACAAGGCGCAGGCAGGCTGAACGGCTGATGTTTCTCGGGATGGTGCCGCAAGCCCTCCGGTTGGCCGGCGCTCACGGCGCGACGGCTGAAAAGCCCATGCCACAGAAGCCGACACGGCCGCCGATTACCTCGGGCGATACCAAGCCAGCGCCGACCGATCTGCACGAGAAAGACAACGAGCCGAACCTCGGTCCTCCCGCTCCGCAGCCGAGCTTTGCTTATGCCATCTCCAAGGTCTTCGCGTACATCCTCTCACTGTTCAAAAGGAAATAAACCATGCTTACCACGATCGCAGAGTTCATTGTTGATGGCGTGTTTTTCGCTACCGGTTTCGCGCTTTGCTGGTTCTTCAAACCATCCATCCAGAAGATGGTGATCGGTGCCAACGCGCTGTCTGCCAAACTTCACGCTCAGGCCGACGCCATCGCGGCAGCCGTCAAGCCCAAAGCCTGACCGATGTTCGCCAAGCTCCGCGAGCGGCTGAAGGGCTGGAAAACCATCGTCTGGAACGGATTTCTCGGCTTCGCGCCGGTCATTCTGGTCGCTCTCGACAAGATCCAGGCAATCGACCTCACCCAGTACATGACGTGGTGGATGGCGATTATCGTAGGCGTTCTGGTCGGGGGCATCGGTACGCTGTTGCGCTGGGTTACGACTGGCCCCGTTGGCTCGAAGGGTGACGACGCTCCCGCACCGGCTACGAAGGCGGGCGATTAAATGTGGGCGCTCATTTTCGGCCTCGTGCAGGCGATTGCCGGTCCGGTCTTTACCTTTCTAAATAAGCGCGTGGACGCCGACCAGCAGAAGCACATCGTTGATACCCAGACGATGGGCACGATTGCGACCGGCGGCATCTCCGCGCTTTCAAAGGCAGACGAACTTAACGCACAAGTTCGGATGAAAGAAGGCAACTGGGGGCCAACCGTTGTCATGATGGCGGTTATCCTCGCTCCCTTCGTTTGGCACGAATGGCAGGTCGTTCTGGATTCGTCACGCTGGGTTCCGGCATGGTCCGGCTGGCTGCCATCCGTTGCCGAGCATCGCGTTGGTTCGTGGGCGGTCGCGGCGTTGCCTGACCCGTGGGGCGCCGTCGAACTGGCAATCTTTCAATCATTTTTCATTGGCGCGTCTGTGGCTGTTGCGGCCATTGCGGCGATTAAGGCGATCAAACGATGAAATATGCCATCTTGCTATCTGCGGTCCTGCTCGGCGGCTGCGTTCACAATCTGCCAAAGACAGTCACGCCGCAACACCACGTTGCCAGGCCAACCGTAAAGCCCGCGCCAAAGCCGGTCGTTACAGTTGCCCCGGCTCCCCCGGTCGTCACGCCATCCCCGAAGCAGACCTTCCGCCGCCGCTGGCTGCATCTGTTCTTCCGCGACCGGGCAACGTCGAGATGACGCCAGAGGATATCAAGGAAGTCATTCGCGAAGTCCTGGCAGAGCAAAGGCACAACGAACCGGATCTGGATAAAGTCGCCTACAAGACCATCGCAACGCTGCTGACATCCTTCGGCATTGACGACGAAGACCGCGTTGAGCTCAAGGCGGATTTTTCCCACCTCCGGCGCTGGCGAAAAAGCGTCGAGCAGGCCCAGAGCTACACCTTCAAGGCGGTCATCACCATCATCGTAACCGGGTTCATGGGGGCGGTGTGGCTCGGCGTCAAGGCGATGCTCGGCAAATGATCCGTGCCGTTATCGTTGCCGCGACCATCGCCGCATTGATAGCCCTCTGGATCGACCGACCCAAGCCCATCAAATCGGCGCAGGTCGATTACTGCAAGGTCATCGTGCGTGCGGCCGTAAAGGACGATGCCGGCGGATGGCATTTCGGGTGGGCTCAGATTTACGACACCTGTTCGCTGCTGGACCGCTACGAGAACACTTAGGGGACATCATGGATATAAACTGGCCTCTCGTCGGGGCGGTCATTGTCATGGCTGCGCTGATCGCGTTCATGTACTCGGTTGACTTCAAGCCGGTTGGTGGTTGATGCCGGCAGCCTCAACGACGGACCAAGAGTTCATCGCGGTTTTCGATTCAGTGGGGGGCAAAAGAGCATCTGAAATACTCGGCACGACGGAGCGGAATGTCTATGCACGTCGGGCGAGGCTGGAGAAAATTCACGGCCGCATTGTCGCGCCGTCGAAGCAGGGTGCAGCGAAAGAATACCCCCATCGGGCGCTCATGGACCTCAAAAATGGTGTTTGCATTGTTGGGTCTGATCTTCATATTTGGCCTGGTTCTGAGTCTACGGCACTTCGGGCGCTCAAGAAGCTTTGCAAGGATATCAGACCGTCCGCCGTCATCCTGAATGGCGATGTGCTGGACTTCCCGAAGATATCCCGCCATCCGCCGATCGGCTGGGAAAGCGCGCCGTCTCCCGTCGAGGAAATCGAGGCGGCGCAGGATCATCTCAGCGATATCGTGCAGGCTGTCCCGCGAGGCTGCCGGAAGATCTGGACGCTCGGAAACCATGATGCCCGGTTTGAAACCCGGCTTGCGACCGTAGCGAGCGAGTATCGCAATATAAAGGGCATACACCTCTCGGACCATTTTCCGGCGTGGGAGAAGGGCTGGAGCGTCTGGATCAATGACTCCGTGGTCTGCAAGCACCGCTGGAAGGGCGGCGTCCACGCCACGCACAACAACACCGTAGGCGCCGGCAAAACAATGGTGACTGGCCATCTGCACAGCCAGAAGGTCACGCCGTACACGGACTATAACGGTACCCGCTACGGCATTGATACGGGCTGCGTTGCCGATCCCAATCATAAGGCGTTTACCGATTATACCGAGGACGGCCCGAAAAATTGGGTATCCGGCTTCGCGGTGCTGAAGTTCAAGGTCGGGCGCTTGATGCAGCCCGAGCTCGTTTCGGTATGGGACGAGAAGTCGGTTCAATTCCGGGGCGAAGTGGTGAAGGTCTGATGCGCACAAGGGAGAAACGGAAGCCCCGCACCCGTCGTCGCCGCTCGGCGTGCCGCTCCTTTCTGATCGACCCCGAAGATTTCGAATTTATGGACGATCTCGAAATGCATGATTGGATGTACGGCAATCCATCCGGGCAGATCACCTAAAACACCCTTATTTATAGACTATTTCGCGATTCCATGATAGGTTGATTTGCATGAACGCAGTTGAGCTAATCGCAAAAGCTGGTGAGCTGGTCGGCGGGGACCGGGCCAAAACACACGGCGACAAGCATCGAAACTTCGCCAACATTGCCCGCTACTGGAACGCGCACATAGCCACCAAGAACGGGGCCGAACTGACCGGCGAGGACGTGGGCATTATGATGTCCTTGCTAAAAATAGCACGGACCCAAAGCGGCGAGATGAACCACGACGACTCGATAGATGCCATCGGCTACATTGCCTGCGCCGGCGAGATCGGTTCATTCTCCCGGTAGTGTTTGCCCAGGAGCGCGGGACCGCCTTCTTTCCCGCCGTATGTCCAAGAAGATGCAATAGCCGCCGCCAACGGCAAACCCATACGCAAAGCCGAAGGCTATCGCTTGAATGGTAGTCATGGCCAGCTCCTCGCTTATGATTGGACCCAGGCCAGCCAAATCACCGACCCCAACGCAGTCAATCCAGCGAGAATATAAAGAGCATCCTTAAAATCAAATTTCATGGTGTCGGTAATCCCTGCTCAAGAGCGGGGTAGCGTGGCGCGCTTATGGACCTTCGTAAGCGGGTCCGAAAGCAAACCGACGATATTGTGAGCGGCTGTCGCCCAAACATCGAGCCGTCCTGCCATCAAGCATTCTCGATAATGCTGCTGCAAACCCTGAAACAGCAAGCGGGTCGCAGATTCGTCGCGGTCTGCTGTATCGAGGTGAGCAAGCGCGATCGGCGCAGTACGGAGCCGGTCCATCTCGCGCTGCATAATCTCGCCTCGCGTGATGTCCTTATAGGTTCTGCGCTGAATTCTATGCTCAATAAAAAGCTCGGCAATGCGCCGTCGCTCCGCTGCTTGAGCGGTAACGCTACCATTTGATCTGGGTCGATACGGTTCAAATTGTCCGTTGGGGCCGACCATTTGTCTCACGATTGCTCTCCGTTGCCGTCCGTTGTATGCTGTCAGTCTCGGAACGATAGATCGGTTGAAAAAGCGTTCCCCCGCCTTGGCTCAATCAAGGTCCACGCGTGAGCGAGATAATCCCGGCGCATGACGGGGAAGTGGTTACCGAAACTTTTCTCAAGGGCCCCTCGGTGTTCGGTCAAGAACGTGGAGGCTCTGGCTCTTTCCACGTCCAGAAGCCTTCCGGATGTTCGGCGTCAACGGCCTTGTCCGGCCTCATGCCGTGAGGGTAGCTACAAATCGACCGGCCCAGACCAGCCTTCGGCTTCCCGCAGATATGGCAGGCGTCAGCGCCGTGAATTTCCTGTAGTGTTTTCATGGGCTCACGACTCTGTATTCGGGATCGGGGCATCCTCATATTTGAGGTTTTGCGGCTCAACCCATCGGATCAGCCGCGTCTCTACTTCCACCACTCCGCAACCGCCCGTCAGGCATGTCTTTTTCTCCCGCAAGCTTTCTTCGTTTGGAAACAGTTCCGTTCCACTCGCGTCTGCGCCTAAATGGTGCTGCCAATCTATGCCGTCCATAAACGACCGCACGGGGCGTTCTCCCTCCGCTAAGGCAAGGATGGCGTCGGCCGCCCCTCCTTGCGATAAATCAGTTCGCGAGAAGCGCTTTAGGATATCAATTATCTGGTCTCTCATAGGCATCCTCGTCCCCTACTGAAGAGTCGGGGCCTGGTAGATCACCCGGCCCTCGATAGTCTCGATCCGCTTGGTGCCAGGATTGAGAGGGACGTGCCTCAGCACCTTCTCGTCGCTTTCTTCCTCAACGGGGTAGAAATGACCTTCGCGGAAAAACAAATAGACTTTCATGTGTAGAATCCCTTCGACATTCCAAACAGCCAAAGCCAGTAATTTCGGCGCGTCCTGATGTATGCCGGTGCGGCGTAGCCTTTGGCGGCAGCGTGAACTGCCGCGTCAAAAGCGCAATTTGGCTCGCAATAGAATAACTGAATCCCGATAGGGTTAGATCGCTGCGGCAAGTCATGCCCGCATGAACGGCAGAACTTATCCTGCACAAACCGCTTGCGCTTCGGCATCGCTCCAACCGTCTGGTACGGGAATATACCTTCGGGTTCGTCCGGGTCTTTTTTCATTTCGCTCTATCCAATTGAGCTGCGAGTGCCATTTCTAAATTCTTGTTGGTTGTGGCCCACTCTATACCTACGGCGGTAGTCAAGCTTACGGCTTGACGCCCGTTATCTGGCAAAATGCGAAAGCCGACAAACATCAGCCACCCGCCCAGCTTTCGACGCATCCAGTGCATGGCTCCCCGCTCCCTACTGAGGGTCGCGGCCGACATGCGAGGCCCATGCGTGCTCAACGGACACATGCTCCAAGACGCCACAATCACCGGCCCGCCTGTCGGCCTCTTCCTGGGTATCGAACCTGATCGCCTGTTTGATGTCGGCGGTCCAGCCTTCCTCGCCCTCTTCGTACCCCCAATAAATGGGCGGCAATCCCGGCCGCGCGTGCTGCGGCTTTTCGATCAACCAAGCTACGTCAGATTTGGACATCGTCATTTTGCCTCCTTTTGCCTACGTCCATATCTGACGTAGGCGTGTGGGTTGCTCGCTCCTCTGCATTCACTCAAAGACCCCCGACCGAAGGTCGTTCCGGCTTCGGCGGCGTTTTCCTGGCGGCCTTCTTTTCGAGCCATTCCCGCCGTCCCTGGTTGGCCTGAATAGTCGCCGCGAATTCTTCTGGGTGAGCCTCGATCAGCGACGCGATAGCGATCAATTCGTCTTTCAGAAGCTCGCCACGGTCGCTTCGCGCTCGATAGCCGTGACCCCATTCCCACTGAATTTCCCGCTCCATGGCCTGCCGGGGGTCGTCTTCCCACGTCTTCCAGCGCCGTGCCGTGTCCGAGCACGTCATGCAGGTAAGCATGGCCGACCGCTGCTGACCCAGATCCTTCACGCGCTGGAAAAACTCCGCTCGCGTCAGGGACTTCACCTTTGAAGCATCGTAGCCGCATTCGGTGATCGCAGTGCTTGCCGGGCGCCATGGCAGGCCGGGGCGGATAACGTGGTCAACGGGTTCTTTCACTTCATCCTCCTGCCGCTATATGCGGCTTTCTCGATTTGGATGACTGACGACAGCTAGGCTATACAATGGGGTAGGGTTCAATAGCAGGCACTAGCTGATGTCGGTCATTGTTAAGTTGCGTCGGCGGCGAGCCTCTCTAGGTCCGCGACCGACTTGGCAATGTTCTCTTCCAAGATGCCGCGAACGTAGACCCTCGCGCCCCGTAGGTTCTTCAACTGCTCGATAAGGTTCGAGCAGCGATGTCCGATCGGCGTATCGGCTCCGTGCTTGGCGCGGAGGGCGTCGAGGGAAGCGCGGACGGCGTGCGGGTCGAGGTCGGTGGTCATGTGGCCTCCGGGGGAGCGGGCAGGGGCATCCAGTGGGTGGGATTTACATCCGCACAGTTGCGGTTTCCCCATTTATGCCTCGGCGTCCAGTATCCGATGGCGAAGCGATAATCGTCGTAGCGGAGCAGGCGCGGGTCGTTATTAAAGTAGACTCCAACCTTGAAGCGGGCGGGCATTTCTGACGCTGTTAATGTTCCATAGTGGCCATTCGGTTCAAATATGAGGATGGCGGTCCCGTCCCTCGGTGCCGTCTCGATGGGCTGCCATCCCGGTAACGCTACGGTAATACTACCTACCTCGTTTCCCGCTTTGTTCGTCGCCTGTTCGCTCATGTGAACCTCTAATTATCAATGGGTTAGCTTATGCGCCTAAAATCCAGCATTTCAGACGATAGCATGATTTGTCCGCATTCCATAAGGGTTTCTTGCGCCTCGGGTAACCCTTCGGTAATTTAACGGGTCTCCGAAACGTCCTTGGCAGCTCTGCGCTTCGCCCATTGCCGGGTTGCCGCGGCGCTGACTGCCACTCGCTGCCGCTCTTTGCCGTCCGCAGACTGGTTCGCGCGCTGCTCCGCTGCCGTCGCCCAGCGACAGTTTTCTGGCGAATAGGGTCCATCGGAGTCGATGCGGTCCAGCGTCATCCCACTCGGCCTCTCTCCCATGTCATCGAGAAAATTCTCGAAATGTCGCCATCTAGCGCATACCGTCACCCCGCGCGCACCATATTGAGGGTAGCTCGTGTGATTGGGGTTATCGCACCGGCCGATCATTGCCCTCCAAGCGCCATGCAGCGGGTGCTTAGTTTTCCACCCCGGCTTTTTGTTTACATGGGGATCGCCGTACTTTAGCTGCCGAGCGTAATGGATCGCGCATAGCCCTCGGCAGCGACAACGCGCGTCGCAGGCCGGGACCGAACAAATCAAATCACTTTGTTTCTGAGACATCTTTTTGCCAATCAGGGTGGTGATGACCATACCTCTTAGTTAACATATCCAGCGACATGCCAAGAGCCTTGGAGGATTCCCACGGGTCCTTCCGCTGCTGCATCATGTTCGTAGCCCGCGTGTGCCGCAGAATGTGCGGCGTGATGTACGTCGGCAGCTTTGCGGCGATCCGGGTCTCGTCCCATATCCTGATCGGGTTCTTCACCCGCTTGCCCTGGTAGGTGATGACGAACTCGGCCTTCTTGCCGTCCAGCCGCTTCCACCGCTTCAGGTGCGCCATCAGCCGCTCGCCCATCCTGACCGGCGGGGCCTTCTTGTTCTTGGCCTCCGGCTCGCCGGGCGGCCGGCGCTGCATGATCCTGGTCTTGAAGTCGATCATGGACCAGCGAAGCCCGCAGATCTTGGAGCGGCGCGTTCCGGTGTACCAGCCGATGATAAAGAACCGGGCCAGGTGAGGGGACTTCTTGCGAGCCTCCCACAGAAACCGGGCGGCCTGCTCCCGCGTCATCCAGTGTTCCCGGTGATGCGGGGCCGGCGGCAGGACAACCACCGGGACAGCCTTCAATGGCCCATGCTCTGCGTGCCAATGCTTGACGGACGCCCCGAGGAACGCCAGCTCGCGCCGGGCCGAGACAATGCCGTTGCGGTGCTTGACGTAAGCCTTGCAGGTGGTCGAGTTGATATCCGCGACGCATTTTGTGCCCCACCATTTTGTCAAATGGCCGATGTCGTAAAGAATGTGAGCTTCGCTGGGTTTGCCGGCTAGTTTCTCGTCGGCATACGCACTTAGAACATCGGACAGCAGCGGGTTCGGGCTATCCCTTATCGTGTGTTTCGACGCGATGTAATGCCCAAGAGCTTCTTCCGCTCTTGCAGTTTCTTCAGCGCCGAATCCTGTGCGGCTACGCTTTCTTCCGTCGATGATGGTCCAGGAATTGCGCGCTTTGTCGAACCAGAGCTTGGGGCCGGAGCTTCTACGCGGCATTTGGCGTCCATATCCTTGAGCTTCGCGATCGTGGTCCAGTAGGACCGGCCGATCTTGGACATATCCAGATTGCCCTTAGCATGTTCGGCCTTCAAGGTCGCGACCGTCACCCGGCCGCCGAAAAATATCTCGCAGGCGTCCTTGAGCGTGATCAGGGTGTGGTCTCCGGGTGTCACTGACCGCCTCCCGTGTTTTCAGCGGCGGTCCGTTCTGCCGGAGACATTGAGGATGCCATCAAAATCGTTGTCCTTGCGGCCATCCTGTGGCGAGCCAGATCGGCCACACCAAAGCACGAAGAGCGGCAAGGGAGGGCGTCACAGGTCCAGACATGAGGTTGACCCATAGGAAGAACACGAAGCCAGATAAGTAGACCGCAACGACAATTCCGATAGCGATTTTCATGTTACTGTTCCTTTGGTGTGCGTGGCGCTCATACGTCGCCACCCATGGGGCAGCCGCCCCGCATAACGGGTGCGGCGCACTGGCCGCCGTTCTCGAACATCTGCTTGCAGGACGGACATTCGGTGAGCCTTTCGCAAGGCTGCGTTTCGACTTCAACCGCACGTTCACCGTTGCAAGCCGGGCAAGCGCCGTGGTCAACATCATCTGGGCCGCCGTCATTTGTCAGCAGACGGCCTTCGGTCTGGCATACTTCGCAATTTATGAAACGGGTGTTCATGGGGTGCCCGATCCTCCCACCTCGGACGGAGGGAGAGCGGAGCCCCGGCAAAATTTGGCGCACCTGTCGAGGCGTTGCGCTTCGGCCATATAGGGGGTGGCGTCGCGCGCGCGATCGAACCCAATGGCCAGTTCTTCGAGAACGCCTCGCAACCGCAATATCTCAGCGATCGCATCATCTCTCGTTACGTCATTTCCGGGGTCGCGAAGCAATTCCACAATATCGCTCATGGCTGTTTCACTCCTCCCACAGCAGCGAGTACCCGACGGGACTCAGCTATCGCGCGCCGCACGCTGTTGTGTTCCCGCGCACCGAGTTGATCCGCACAGTGCGAAAGCTCGCAAAGAGCATCGGTGAGCGCCTTTACAAGCGGGCCATGGCTGTTGACGGCCTTGACGATTAATTCGGCATTAGCCTTCTGGACCTTGATTCCTTCGTCGTCCGATAGCCCAAGCGCGCCGTGGCCCTTGCCTGTCAGATAGCCCCAGCCGCGGAGGTCCGCGACGCGAGCCGGGCCTTTCGGCACGTTGTCCGCATAGATGTGCAGGGCATAAGGGCAGACGCGCCAGGGGGGTGGAAAATGGTCAGTCATTTTTAGTCTCCTGGGGAGAGGGAAAGTGCGCGGCCACATGCTCTAAGGCATCGGAATAACCCGTATCGTAGCCAGAACCCCAACTATCGGCGGCGATCTTCCGCGTCTCTGCCGCCGAGTTCATCGCGTGAAGCCTTAATTCGGTAAGCCATTCTTCAAATGTCATGGGGTGTTTCCATTCTGCGAAGAAACTACCGTCATGCGGCTTTCCGGTAGCCCGTCATCATGATAAAGCCGCCGCCGGCCGCGCGCTGGGCTTCCTCGCCTTCCATCCCGAAAGTGGATGGTGTGATGACGCTCCAAAGTCCCAGCACCTTGCCGAGCGCGAACAGTTGGAAGGCCGCGCCCTGGTCGCCGATCTCGCCGCCTACCGTGATGTAGGAGGGGCCACCAGCGAGTGAATCCGGATCGGGGTAGGTATTGAGCAGACCGATCAGCTCGGCCCTGTGCTGCTCTGCCTTGGCCCTGTGGACGCCAATCACCAGAAATTTCAGATCGACCTTTTCGAGCCCATCAGCGGCTTCGGCGACGGTCGGCATCATGTCGAAGGTCACCACCCCGCCGGGCAATTTATCGCTCTCGACGCCCGCCTTGATGGCGTCTACCAGCGGCTTATCGCCGTGGATCACTTCGCCCTTGCGGAGTTGGATCGTGGTCTCGTTCAAAATCTCATAGAGGCGCTTCAAATCCATTTTATTTTATCCTTTGTTTTCAGTGGGTGAATGCAGTGGGCGCGTCACCTCTGCCCCCTCCTGCGGTCGGGTGAGGGCGGGTTCACCGCACCCGAGAGTGCGCGTCGGCACCAATCGGTCATCAGGAAGTGCCGATGCCGAGGCGCGAAGATGTCCCCAAGCGGCCTTTGTCCATAGAGCATCGCCGAGGGCGTGATGTTCTATGGATTCCTGTTCAGGCAGTTTCGGGTTGCCGAGTTCGTCGCAAAGCTGCTTCACGTCGCGGCAGTACATAGGCCAGCCAGACGGCAAATCCATCATCGTGCCGTAAAGCTGGCAGAGCGCAACCCAGTCATAGTCAGCGTAGTAGGCCCAGAACTCAGGCTTCTCGCCGACAAAGGCCTTGATCTTTGGTCCGATCTCTTCCCGAGCTACGCCATGTCTGACGTAATCTAAGTAGCAAATAACGTTTTCTTCAACCCACTTGCTGGCCTTCGAAATATCGGCACTCAGATTCTCAAGATACAATGTAGCACCATCTTCGCGGACCATGCCGATGCTGAGGAGGTCAATAGTTTTCCCATCTTCGATGAACTCGGTGTCAAACCAGATTTTCATGGCGCGTCATCCTCCGCTGATGCCTGACCGATAGGCGCATCCGAGACTTCGGTGGTTCGGTGAATCCGCACTGCCCCATCTGGAGAGGGGCGGAGGGCGAGAACGGCTTTGCCAAAAGCTACAAGCATTGCAGCGCTTCCGCGCGGGCCGTCCCCCCATTTCGCGGCATGCGCTACCGCCATACGCTCCAAATCAACTCTCTTCCCCGTTTCCGGGAGGGCGCTGGAACGGAGGGCGGCATAATCATTCCATGCGATAACAGTGCGAGCCGCGTGCTTTTTTCCCTCGCACCCGTCAGTGATGCAACGCACCATTGGTGGTGGGCCTACTTTGATGCCCGGCTCTTTCCCGCAAAACGGACACAACTCCAACCTCTGCGCGCTGTCGGTCATTGCCTGCTCACTCTGGTTGGTCATGACGGGCTCCCTCGGTCGGTCGATGTCACCACTGATGGGGGCGCGTCCAGCGGCTTCCAGTGAGTGGGCGCAGCGCCAGCACAGAAGAACGAAGGCGTTATTTCCCATCTGCCGGGCGTGCGCTTCAGATCACGCCAATGCACCTGGGCCGGTTGTCGGTCAGACCAATATGGCCAGACAAGAATATCGGTCCCATCCTTCGGTGCCGTCTCGATGGGCTGCCACGATGCTTGGGCAAGAGCGGCTGTCTCCAGCTTCGCAATTTGGTTAGTAGAGATGCAATCCACTGCATTAGCCTTTCTGTCTCCGGTGCTGGGGCAGGAGCGGCGCGACCCACATAAGCCTGAACCTGGGCGAGCATTTCTTGCGGAGACCCATTACCGGGCAGGGCGAGAAGCGTCATGATGGTCTCGCATGTGTCATGCCAAACCCTCGACCAATGAGCGAAATCCTCTTTGGTTGGTGGTAGCCCTTCGCGCGGGTCCATGGGGGCGGTCATGCTTCACCCATCAGATGCTTTCCATCATCATTGCAAAGCGGGCAGGAAACGATTGGCCCGCTGTTGTCTTGCTGCATCCATCCCCCGGCTTCGAAGCCGGGAAAGCGGCGGTCGTATTCGCAATGGGGGCAACTGGCCGGCTTAAAACGCCGCGAGCGCACGTCAATCAAATCATTTTCGCGATATCGGATCATCTCTCATTTCCCCTATGCTCGGTGAGCAGCCGTCACCGTTGAGCCCGTCATACCGCCCTCCGCTTTGCCTTGTTGGCCTTCTTCGCCCGCGCCTCGCGTATCGCTCTCCGCGCTGCGGCCGCCTTCTTTTTCGCGCGGTCCTCGCGGATATTTCTCCGTATCCCGGCGTAGATCATCGCTCCGGTGTAGCCGTAAGGAAGCGCCTCACAGAAATCCCGGTCGTATGGACTCATCGGGGAATATTTCGGATTGGGGGGTTTGGTTTTCACGGCTGGCTCGCCCTTAGGTGGTTCTTGCGCGGGCAGATCGGGCTCTCGCAAGTTTTCTCGGAAGTCGGCGGGCAGATGCATCCCATCGAAGGCGCTGTCGTAGCCATGACGAACGGCTGCGATCCCATGTTGTTCGGACAGCCGTGCATGTCGCAGCGGTAGCCATTCCAGCCGCAAGGAAATCGACCGCACGAGGGGTGGATGCTAATGCTCATTTCTCAACGTTCCTCTGCTTGCGGGGGATGGGGATCATTCGGCGGTGGATCGGCGTTCTTAATCGGCTTTACGGCCAACACGACGCAGCGCATCCAATCGATAACCTCATCCGTGACCAGCTCAGGCGAAAACCGCAGGCAGACAATTTGCGCTTTAAGCTCTGTGAACTGCTGGTATCGGCGATGGGTCGCAATTGCGTAGGTGATTTCAGCGTCGGCACCCTCATCCCAAATTCTAAGCCGGCCGCCGCCTCTCCAACCATGGTCGCCGGTTTGGCTTGCGTACCAATGCGGCTGATAATGTGCCGGCTCGTAGGGCCGCCACTGTTGCTTTGAATCGCGCAGCGTAAACCGCCCCGTCTTGAACACCTTGTCCACAAAGGCTTCCTTATAGCCGATCGGCGTATAGTTGCTGCGGTCAACCTCGATTGCGACGCGGGCGCCAGGTACAAATGGATGCTCGATCCGTCCGCTCATTTGGTGTCCCCGCGTGCCGGAGTGGGGAGCGCTGGGCCTATGCCGCTGTATGTCGCCATTGCGTGCGCGACTTCGCGCGCTTGATCGGTCCATGCAGATTTTCCTTCTGCGGCCTGTCGATCATTGGCCCATGTCATCACGGCGTTTGGGGCCTGCTTATCGCGGCCTAAAAGGACAAAGAACGGCTCGCCGGGCCTCAACTTCGCAAGGCATGGATTGAACGGAACGGTGGGGGTTTCTTGCGCTGATTGGGCGGCACCACGCAGCCGTTCGATCTCGTCAGCCGCCCGTTTTGCCAGGGAGCCGTGCCCCTTTGGCGGTACATCGCCAGCGGCTTCGATAAACCGAAGTTCTTCAACAATGTCCCTCATGGTGTCACCGCTTGCTCGCTGCCGCTCTAGCCTCCCGTAGGAGAAAATAAGCTCCGGGCTCCAGTCATCAGCCATGGTCAGCCTCCGGCCATCGCCCGTGATCCGGAAAAAATTTGCTGCATCCGTCGAGGGGTTGTGGTGAAAAGTTGAACCATAAAGATTGTGTGTTCACACATTTTCCAGGGTTGCCATCCTTGGGCGCGTAGCAGTCGCAATTTGCACAGACCGGCTCCGGCTCTCCATCTGCACGAATAAATTCCTCCAGCCCTTCTCTCGGTGTAATGGGAGGGATCATCGCCTGAGCCTCATTGCCAGCATGAACGGGTCGATTCCGTATTGCTTCCAAAACGCCATTTCGTTCATCGTGTGCTGTTCGCGATGATGCCGATTGCATAGCGGTAAGGCCCATTTGTCGGACGGCTTCTCGGACATGCCCGTATGGGGCTTCTCGTGGGCAAGGGAAGCGGTTCTGATGTGGGCTGCCTCAGTGTCGATCCCGCCGCATACGCAGCAGGGAAGGCTCCTGATGTAGCCCAGGTGCTTGTTGTCTCGTTCTCTCGGCTGTCGTTGGCGGAGCATCACAAATGCGCCCATTCTCTGTATTGGTTATCCAGGGCCTGCCAGCGAGTTCGCGCGGCGGGGTTGGTCGAAAAGGCCGCCCGTGTGTTCACTTGACAGAGTTGGCGAACAACCGTTGCGGCCTCGTCTTCCGTCGTCGTATTAAACCCGCGCTCTTTCGCCAGAAACTCGCGGAACCTCGGATCAGCGCAACGGATACCGGCCTGCGCTGACGGCTGGACATCGCGCCAGTCAAGGCGCTGTTTCTTCGGTTCTTCGTTTTCGTCAATTTCAACCAACGCGGCCTGAAAGCGAGTGCCCATTGCCGCGTTGGTTATTCGTGGGTCCATGTCCGCAGCCTGTACGACAAGGCGCAGAACCCAGTCGCCATTCTGGCGCTGCTGGAGGCCGTCTTTCTTGACCTCCAGCGGGATCGCGTTTTGGCGTGCAACGTCTGCGATGTTCATGACGGCCTCAGAACGGAATGTCGTCGCTCATATCGGACGACGGCCCCGGCGCTAATCCGCTCGAAATCGGATCGGGTTTAGCTTTGGCGACCGGCGCTGCTTTGTTGTCCCGAGCGGTCGGAGCGCGGCAGCGAATGGCCGGCGCAACCTTGCCCTGGAAATCAACCATGACCGAAAACAGGATCAGCGGCTGGTCAAACCAGTCTTCCGTATCGTCGCCGTAGGCAATGCTGATCGTGCCGGCGTTGGTCTTGTTGAGAACGACGCCCTTGTCTTTGCCCTTGAAGTAAAGAACCGGCTTCATGTCCTCGCCGATCTTTTCGAGTTCGACGTTCTGCATGGTGACGCGAGCCTCGCGGCCTTGGAGGTCGTCCGCCTTGAGGTATTTGCTGGGATAGATTTCGTTCATTTTCATTTCATTTGATCCTGATTGAGAGAGAAGGAGTTGAGTTCGACAGTTCGAAGCCCGGCACTGTCTGGCCGGTTTTCAGCGCTTCCTTGATCGCGGTGCGGTCAGGGGAGCGAGAAATCTTGCAGAGCGCATCCGGCAATGCCGCCGGGTCCGCTTCACCAATGAGTTGCTGCTGACCGGCGCGGAGAGATAGGGTTGCTTCCGGCAACTCCGCCTTGGCAATCTCGGCCGCCGACATAATCTTGAAGGCGAGTTCGCGCAGGGTTTCGATGCGGTTCTCGAACCGGTCTTTGCGGGCCTTCAATTCCTCGAATCGGCCCTTGGTTCCGATAACGAGTGCCTTGGTGTCTTCAATTCGCCGCACAATGGTTGTCAGTATCTCGTTGAAACAGGTTTCGCTCTCCAGCGTTGCCATCCAGGCTTCGTCATCCTCGATAAGATCGGGATAACTGATCTTGAGGTTTTCGATGGATTGGCGAATAACGCGGGGGTCAAGACCTGTCATGATCGCAGCCCTATATTGATCTTGTTCACGTCTGGGGGTGTCTTGACGGCGGCCTCAAGGGTCCATCCCCGGCGAAGACGGTTCATCGTGCGCGTGTAGGATGCCCCTTGCGCGCGAACAAGTTCTGCCAATGTTTGCGGGATGCCGTTCCAGACAACGATCCGATTTGACCGGCGATTATTAGATTGCTCGACCGGGACGGCCCACCGGCAATTTGCCGGCTCATAATTACCGGCGTTGTCGCGGCGATCCAAAGAATGTTTCGGAGATGGGCGCGGCCCCATATCACGCAAAAAGGTTTGGAAGTCCTCCCATGTAGGACAGATTGTAATGCCGCGTCCGCCATAGTTCGCATAGTCGGCGTTGGTGGGGCATAGGCATCGCGCACGCATACCGCACCAGTTCTTATATTCGGGCGTTGTCCGCGTCAGGACGCGCTTTTCAAGCTGCACGGCGGTTGCTCCTGAATGACGTGGGATGGCGGGCAATCAGCAAGCGAACCAGCGTCCCGCAGCGGGTGAACAGCATTCCGATCAGCCGTTTTTGATCTTCGACCAGATCGGCGGTGGCATCGTTCATCACCATTGCGGTGAGTTCGTCCAACTCGCTTATCATCGCGTCGATACGCCGCTCGATCTTCTCCGCCGGGGACTGCCCAAGCGCTTCAATCGTCTGGCGATCCATGTCGAGTTCTGCCATTCTACTCATTGGCCTTACTCCGCTGCCTGCAAGGCGATCTTTTCCGCCTCGTCAAATAGTTCGTCAGTCACGTCCTCGATGTAGAGGCCGTCAACGTGGTGTATGAAAACGACATGCTTGCTTTCGCCGGATGCAAGCTGCTCAACAACGGCGCGGCGGGTGTCCTCAGGATGGACGATGGCCTCAAGTCCCCGGTGGCCGTAGTCCTGCATCACGACGTAATAGCTGTGACTGGTGCGTTTCATGGCCTGAGCATCTCCTGCGCGTCGATCACCCGATGATTGACGATCATGGCCTCGCGGACGCATTCGGGAATTGCGTCGTTATTGGTGAGCAGTTTGAGAAGACCGAGCAGACCCTTGATGCCGCCTTCCAGTTCTTCAATGCGCTCGTAAGCGGCGGTGAGCTGGCGATGCACTTCCGCGCCGCGGTCATCACAGGTCGTGTCGGATAATGAAACGTCGCTGAGGGCATGAGTTGTTACTCCGTTGCGGAAATAAGCAGAGAGCCTAAGCAGATTGACCCGAAGGCAATGGCGAGAGCGAAGGTGAGGAAGACCGCGGCGATCATGGCGCTCACCAAATCAGGAACGAGAAGATCGCCACGCCCGGCGCAGCAATCAGGCTGAGAAGCACGGTGAACAACACTGTTTCGAGGTTGGTTGTCGGGTGTCTCATGGTCCGTCTCCGCTAGTAGTTTTCAGCTTCAAGCCGAGTAATGAAAAAGTGGATTCCGTTGGAGCACTCGTCCTGCCAGTTCTCGCAAAACCGATCTGGCGTGACGCGGTGCCCCGCGCGATATTCCGTCTTGCCGTCATATGACCCGATGCCAACCTCTGCACCGATCACCTCAAGCACGTCGGCATATTCAGCGCGGCATTTGCGACCGAAGGCGTGAGAACGTTTCGCCGCCTCGGGAATGCGAAGCTTCACGATCACGTTGCTCGCACACTTTTTCCAGCCGATCAGGTCGCCGTCTGGTAGAATGCGGGTGCCGGCGATTGCGAGGTCGGCGTCTTTCGCGCCACTGAGGTTCGCGCCACTGAGGTACGCGCCACTGAGGTTCGCGCCACTGAGGTACGCGCCACTGAGGTGCGCGCCACTGAGGTTCGCGCCACTGAGGTTCGCGCCACTGAGGTTCGCGCCACTGAGGTTCGCGCCACGGAGGTCCGCGTCACTGAGGTACGCGCCACTGAGGTTCGCGCCACTGAGGTTCGCGCCACTGAGGTTCGCGCCACTGAGGTTCGCG
>JAQGKC010000238.1 GCA_028290305.1 Bradyrhizobium sp. | reverse complement strand
GAATTGGGCTGCTGTCTCTGCACTGCAGAACGGCACCTCACCCTGGCAGGTTTGCAGATCTGGAGTATCGAGATCAGGATCGCTCTTCCAGAAGTACGTCGCTTCAGCCATGTTGTTACGTGGAGGGAGTGCGTGCGGATACTCCCAAACACACCCAAAACCAACGTGGTCCTGAAAATTTTCGCCAACGCCTGGAAGGTGCTGCACGCAAGGTATTCCCAGCCGTTGCAGTTCGGTTTGGTCACCAATTCCCGACAGCATCAGCACCTTCGGCGTGTGGATCGCGCCCAGCGATAATACTATTTCCACGTTGGCGGCGATGCGTTGAACCGTTCCGTCATGAACGATCTCCACGCCGCTGGCTCGCTTGCCGCTCATGACAAGTCGAGTGACCAGCGCGTGACAGAGCACCGTCAGGTTCGGCCGGTCCATGTAGGGGAAAGTATAGGAGCGGAATACGGAGTGCCGCCTTCCGTCACGGAGGCGCAAGTCCATGATGGAGGCACCGCCGTCACCTTCCATCATCAGCCCGTTCGGGCTTTGGAAGGTCGGAATGCCGACGGAGCGCGCGCCTTCGACCATGGCAGGGGCCACCGGGTTCGGGTCTGGTGCGGGCTGAACAAAAACCAGTCCTCCGACCCCGCGATATTTTGGGTCCGGCGCGCCATGCCAATCTTCAATGCGGCGATAGATGTTCAGGACCGACTCGTAGCTCCATGCGGGGTCACGAGCCTCGGCCGCGAAGAAATCCCAGTCATTCTTGTGCCCGCGCGACCAAGCCATGATGTTGATGCTGGATCCACCGCCAAGTATCTTGCCCATATTCAGCGGAATGGATCGCCCATTAAGGTGTGGATTCGGCTGGCCTACAAAAGCCCAGTTGCGTTCGCCGCCAATATTCAGAGGCCATTGGCCCGCTTCCATGATGCTTGGCATATCGTCGCTGCCGCCGGCCTCCAGCAAGAGGACGCTGACCTTCGCGTTCTCGGCCAATCGGCGCGCCACCACCGAACCAGATGAGCCAGATCCGCAGACGATGAAGTCATAGTGCGGCTTTAGTTCAGCCGTGAGCTTTTGCTGGTTGGCACGTACCCGTTCGGCAAATCCTGCCGTGTGAGTGTTCTGCTCGTCGTTCATCTCGGGTTCCTTATGCGTACTGGTCGGAAGCGGTCCGACCGCCGTCGTTCAGCCTAGGTCGCCGCCTGCGACGGGCAGGGTAATGCCGGTGATGAAGGAGGCCTCGTCCGAGGCCAGAAACAGGATTGCCGCCGCCTGCTCCGACGTCGTGCCGAAGCGCTTCATCAGGCTGGAGGAGACGGCCTGATCCACGATCTGCCGGTACCAGACCTTCTCCTGTTCGATCGGCGGGCCGGCGTTGCGCGGGATGCGCCGCGGCGCCTCCGTCGCGCCGGGAGCGACACCGCAGACGCGGATGCCCTGCTCCGTGTATTCGAAGGCGAGGCAGGCGGTGATGGCGTTCACGCCGCCCTTCGCCGCTGCATAGGGCACGCGGTTCACGCCCCGCGTCGCCACCGATGAGATGTTGACGATAACGCCGCCGCCCTGCTCCAGCATTACCGGCAGCACGGCCCGGCAGCACCAGAGCGTCGGGAAAAGTGAGCGGCTGATCTCTGCCTCGATCTGCGCTTCCTCATACTGCGCGATGGGCTTGGTCCAGTTCGTGCCGCCTACGTTATTCACCTGGATGTCGATGCGGCCGAAGCGCGCCAGTGCCCGTGCCACCGCCTCGGCCGCGCCGGCGTAGCCCTCCAGGTCTGCGATGACGGTCAGCGCCTCGGCGCCCGCCTCCTGCCGTACCTCCTCGACGAGATCGGACCGGTCCACAAGGGCGACGCGAGCCCCTTCCCGTGCCAGCCGCAGCGCGACATCACGGCCGATGCCCTGAGCCGCCCCGGTCACCATGGCAGTCTTGCCGGAGAAGCGGTCCGGATAGGTCGTCATCGCGGCCTCACGCCACCTGCCGGCGGGTCGCTAAAGAAGGACTCGGTACCGGCGATCGTCGAATCGTCCAGAGCATTTCTTTTGACAGGGCGCGACAGACGTAACGGTGTCACCGGACCACGCTGGCTTGCGATCAGGGTGTTTGGCAAAATCCGACTTGCCTGCCTCTCGCAGTTTTCCAGGCGCACGTCACTTTTTGATCGGCCCGCACTCATTTGTCTGTCATGCTCCGCCTGGGGCGGCCTCGTGCGCGAATTATCGAGTTGATCGATCAGATCGAGACACATCGAAACTCTCCATTCGTTCTCGTATGGGAGCAAATTGCTCCGACCCATCCCTGTATCCTGCTTTGTTGTTGCGTCCTGCAAACCTAGATCGGCCGAGCATCAGCGTCATTGGCTGTCGGCGCCCTTTCGCTCGTACGGCGGCGCACGGCGCGTTGCGCCCGAGAGTTCGTCGGAGGTTGCGTCGCACGGCTCATCGGCTTGACGTACGCCAAGGTCATAAGTTTAAGCCTCACCAACCCGCAACTGCGTGGCGCGCCCATCGAGGCGAATAGACAACTTCAATTCGTTATTCTAATTGGTGCAACTGCTGCAATAGATTTGCCCATGCTGGCTTGTCCGGTGCGAATTGCTGCCTCAGACATCGTGAGCCAACGACGCACTTTCAGCGGTGCGGATGCGCCCGGGCTCAGTGTTCTCCGGAATGAGAGCCTGGGGTATGACCGAAGCGGCGACGAAATTTTCGAATGAAATTAGTATAGTCGCCAAAGCCGCTCGCGTAGGCGATCTCGCTGATGGGCTGGCTTGTTTTCAAAAACGACCGGCGTTCTAACAGACGCGCGGCGTGATCCAGACGCACCGAATGGATGAAATGACTGCAGGTGGAGTTTCTCGTCGTAAAGAGCTTCTGAAGGTAGCGTAACGAGATTCTCGCCTCGATCGCCACGTCGCAAGGACCGAAGTCCGGGTCGGCAAAATGATCCTTGATGATATCGCAGATACGCGCGAACAGCTTGTCTGTATGGAGAGAGGCATCTTCTGGATCGGACGGCGCGAATAATGCGCCCAATAAATCGTAGAATGCGAGACGCATGTAAGCGTTGGCCGAAACGGACATTGATGGCTCGCCTTCAACGCCATCCTGAAGGAGTTGACGAAGCGGTCGCGCGGCAGCCGCTTCGCTACGTCGAGAGGGGCACCGCGGTTCCAATCCCAGATAAGACGCCAGCGACCGGCGCGGCAGTTGCAAAGACCCCCACCACTGATCGCTCCCGTTCTCAGCGACGTATGTCACGGGCCGGGCCGCGTCGACGAGAGCGACATCACCGACTGTGAGTTCTATGTTCCGGTCGTTCTGGATGATTCTGGACTGGCCAGTCATCTGAAATATCGCGTAGTAGTGATCCCTAGCGTCAACACGGACGTCCTGGTGCGTGCGCTCGAGGCGATGAGCATTGGAACTGAGATCCACTGCTCTCAATCCGCAAATGCTTCGGACGCGCGCTCTGCCAGAAAAGATCTTGGGTTCGATCCCGTCCGGCGTGTACCGGCCACAGATCAAGCGGACCACATCTCGCCACCCTTCGTAATCCAGGTTTGGGGTGCTGAGAAAATCGCCGCTTGAATGCATCATCGCCTCGATCAACTGCGCTCAAACTCAGAGAAGCTTCTCTGGTGAGAACTCAGGGTAAGGAGTTTTTCTTCCATTCCGGTGCCGCCGAAATGAGCTCTTCCCATGCGGCGGGACATATTCAAGATGACACCGATTTAACCCGACTTTGAATCACGATTGATCACGCCTCTGAGACTTTACAGTGCATGTCTGAGGCAATGGATCTCAATTGCAACGCTTATCGGCTTCGGTGGACACAGCTGGATGTTCCCTTCGTTGGCGTCGATTGTGAGTATGCACGAGCCAATTTCCAAATGACCTGTGGCTTTGCCGACTTACTAGACCAATTCTGTACGAAGATTTCGCTGCCCGGTGCCGACAGGATCGAGGTCCATGATCAGCCCAGTGCGCATCCGTACAGGCAGAAAGGGCGCGATTGTCTCATGACGTCTATCTGATTTGCGTTCACTCTGATCGTCTCAGCGATCGTTGCGACCATCGTCGCTCGCTTAACAGATTGACCGACACTTCGGAGAAAAACGCCATGACAACAAGCATCCTTGAACGTCTCAACACAGCATTGGTCGAGGATTCGGGCGACGGTCTGTTTCGTTGTGACCGTGCCATATTTACCGATGCCGGGTTCTTTGAGTTGGAGATGAAGCACCTCTTTGAGGGAAATTGGGTGTATCTCGCGCACGAGAGTCAGATTCCGAACAAGAATGACTACTTCACGACCTGGATGGGACGACAGCCCATCTTTATCACCCGCAGCAAGGACAACGAACTTAACGCCTTCATCAATGCCTGCAGTCACCGTGGCGCAATGCTTTGCCGTTACAAGCGCGGCAGCAAGTCGACATTCACCTGCCCGTTCCATGGTTGGACATTCAGCAATTCCGGAAAGTTGCTGAAGGTGAAAGATCCTGACGGTGCCGGTTATCCCGAGCAATTCCACAACGAAGGCTCGCACGACTTGAAGAGGGTCGCGAGGTTCGAGGCCTATCGCGGCTTCCTGTTCGGAAGCCTCAACCCGGATGTGAAGCCATTGGCCGAACATCTCGGCGAGGCCATGAAGATCATCGACATGATGGTCGACCAGGCACCCGACGGACTCGAAGTCTTGTGCGGCTCGTCCAGCTACATCTACGACGGCAATTGGAAGCTGCAGGCTGAGAACGGGGCCGACGGCTATCATGTGTCGTCGGTGCACTGGAACTACATTGCCACCACGAGCCGCCGTAACGCGGAATCGGACGACATCAAGGCGACCGATGTCAGCAAAATGAGCAAGCAGAAGGGCGGTTACTATTCGTTCGAAAACGGGCATATGGTCGTTTGGTCTCGATGGGCCGACCCAACGACCCGGCCTGCCTACGCGCACCTCAATGAGCTCACGGCAAGACATGGCCGCGCCAAGGCCCAATGGATGGTCGAGAACCTCCGTAACCTCTGCCTCTATCCGAACCTCTATCTGATGGACCAGATGAGTTCGCAGCTGCGCGTGTCGCGCCCGCTGGCAGTCGATAAGACCGAGGTGACGATCTACTGCATCGCGCCGAAGAACGAGCCGGCGGAGCAGCGGGCGCGCCGCATTCGCCAATACGAGGATTTCTTCAATGCCAGTGGCATGGCGACGCCCGACGATCTGGAGGAATTCCGCGCCTGTCAGCAGGCATATATGGCCAAGGCGATGCGCTGGAATGATTTGTCGCGCGGCGCGACGCACTGCATCGAGGGTGCCGACGAAGGGGCGCAGGCGATCGACCTTCATCCGCTGAGAAGCGGCATGAAGATCGAGGACGAAGGTCTTTTCCTTGTCCAGCACGGATATTGGTCCGACGCGCTGCGGGCGGCAGCGCTCAAGGGAGATGGCGCATGAACACGATCCCGCTGTCCGGGATCGAAGCGTTTCTCTATGCCGAAGCCCGCGCGTTGGACGATCGGGACTGGGACACGTGGCTGGCCTTCTATGCGCCCGACGTGAGCTTCTGGATGCCGGCCTGGGACGACAACGACAGACTTGTCGAAGACCCTCATGCGGAGATTTCCCTGATCTACTATGCCCGTCGCAGCGGCCTTGAGGATCGCGTCTTCCGCATCAAGACCGAACGATCGAGCGCCAGCACCCCCGAGCCGCGGACGTCGCACAACATATCAAATGTCGAAATCCTCTCCCAGAACGACAGCAAAATCGAACTGCGCTTCAACTGGCAGACGCTCAGCTATCGTTACAAAATCATCGACACCTATTTCGGAGTTTCCTTCTACACTCTTGATACTGGAGGTGAGCGCCCCATGATCAAAGCCAAAAAGGTAATTCTGAAGAACGACTATATCCACCACGTCATCGACGTCTATCACATATGATGACGACAGGCAGGTAGAGCGGACGCATGCCACATAAGATTGCTCTAAACTTTGAAGATGGAATCACCCGGTTCATCGATGCAGACGAAAGCGAAAGCATCGCCGACGCCGCCTACCGCCAGGATATCAATGTGCCGCTTGATTGCACCAACGGAGTTTGCGGCACTTGCAAGGCCTTTCGTCAATCGGGCGAGTTCGACCCTGGATCCTATATCGAGGATGCGTTGAGCGAGGCGGAAGCGGCCGAAGGCTATGTCCTCTGTTGCCAGGCAAAGGCCAAGAACGACATGGTGATCGACATCCTGGCCTCCTCCGGCGCGTGCAGAGTGAAGCCCAAGGACACAATGGCCGAGATCGTCGAGGTCGAGGCCTTGTCGGCTCACCGCATAAGGCTGTCGGTCACGCCGCTGGAAGGTGCGCTTCCGATGTTCCTGCCAGGGCAATATGTCAATGTCACCGCTCCCAATGAAATGACGAAGCGGCCCTATTCCTTCACCTCTGCGCCGGGCGCCGATGTTGCGACCTTCCTGATCCGCAATGTGCTGGGCGGCAAGATGAGCGCCTATTTCGAGGCGAAGGCCAAGACGGGTGACAGGCTCCTTCTCAACGGCCCGTTCGGTAGTTTCTACCTTCGTGCGCCGCGACGGCCGATCCTGTTCCTTGCCGGAGGGACCGGCGTCGGGCCGATCTTGTCAATGCTCGAGCATCTGGCCGCGCGGGGTGCCAACGATCAGCCCGTGCGACTCATTTACGGCGCGCGCGATGACGCCGATCTTGTGGAGGTCGAACGGATCGAGGCGCTCAGAGCGCGTATCCCGAAGTTCACCTATCACACCACCTGTTCAGGCCCTGGAAGCCGGCATCCGCTGACTGGCCATGTCACCGATCATTTTACCGCCGGCGCACTGAATAACGGCGACTTGGACGTATATCTGTGCGGGCCGCCCGAGATGGTCGAGAGCGGGCGGCGGCATGTCGCGAAGCTCGGCCTATCGCCCGCAAACGTCCATTTCGAAAAGTTCGTCCCTGCGAGCGAGGCCTTGGCAGTGTGATGTCAGGCGCATCGGCGTATGACACGACTGACCTTACCCTGGCGCGGGGCCTGCCTGTGGAGTTCGAGGCCCGCGGCAAGAGCGCAGTGGACCCTGCGGCGCGTCATTGTCGGTGAACGAGCGGCCGAACTGCTGAAGGCGAGGCATCAAACCTAGCATGAGCATGACTCCGAATTTTTAGTCCATGGAGAAGACCGACGGTTACAGTTTGAAGGAGGCCAATGTGATCATTGAGCGGCGTCGGATGATTATGAAAGTTATTGTTTCGCCGTTGTTCGCGGTCGCTGTAGTGATCCCGCCGGCACTTGCTGACAAACGAGAGGATGCCTACGCGGGCGTCGAACGTTGGTCAGAGGCATTCAACTCTGGGAACGTCGAACAGATAGTTCGCATGTATACGAATGATGCGCTAATACTCGGTACTCTTAGCCCCGGCATGACTTCGAAGCCCGATGATCTTCGTGCTTATTTCAAGGCGGCAGCAGCCGCAAAATTACAGGTTAAACTCGGCGACCATTCTGCTATTGCCCTTGCAGAAGATGCTGTTGCGATCACTGGATTTTACGATTTCTCAAGACCGGTGGCGGACGACCAACCTGTTGTTGTCCCTGCACGCTTTAGTTTCGTCATGGTCAAAAAAGACGGCATTTGGAAGATCGCTCATCAACATTCTTCGGTGCGGCCCAAATCGCCTCAATAAAACACGTCGGTAAACGCAAAAGGCGACCCTTCCGGATCACCTTCGCTGGTATCGCAGGAATCGGTGGTTGCGGCGGCTCGCAACCGCCGATTCTTGCGATTGGTCGAACGAGCCATTTCCCAAGGTCGCTGCATAGCAAGGCTCACCGTGGCTGAGGGACGCGGATTCGAATCTCGTCCTCGCGTCAAGGTCACGGCGGAGTTGTCGGCCGCTCTGCATCGGGATTTAAAGGTCCATAGTGAGGTGCTCGATTGCGAAACTGGTCAAGCCGTCAAACGGGTACCCGAGGTCGCCCGTGCCTGCCTTGCCGCCGAGCGCGTCGCAGCTCTGGCGCTTCGAGAAGGCAAGCAGCAAATTATATTCGTTCCTGATCAGCGCGACCGGCGATCCCTGGGAATCGACACGGTCTCGGCTGCGACGCGAAACCTGCCAGCGCCATTGAAACGGTAGCAGCCCGCTCCGCTGTTCAAAACGGTTTGACTATAGCCGTGAAGATATAGCCAACGCCGCGCTCCGTCTCGATTATACGTGGCGCATTCGGGTCGATCTCGAGCTTGCGTCGCAAACGCAAGACTTGGACATCGATGCTTCGGTCGAAAATGTCCTCGCGGACTCGCGTTGCTTGAAGAATCATCTCTCGCGTGAGCGGCCGTTGTGGCGCTTTGAGAAACGCGAGCAGCAAGGCATATTCGCCGTTGGTCAGCGAAACGGGCGCGCCATCCGGATTGACGAGGCGACGGGTGCGACGTTCAAGCGACCAGCCGTTAAACCGGTACCCGCTCCTCTCCGGGTCGCGGGCTCGCGTGGCGTGGCCCCTTTCGTGCCGCCGTAAGACGGCACGGACGCGGGCCAGCAATTCCCTGAGGCCGAACGGCTTTGCTAAGTAGTCGTCCGCACCCAGTTCGAGACCCACCACTCGGTCTACCTCCTCACGGCTGTGCCCTGTCATGATGATGATAGGAACGTCTGAATGAGAACGGATCTCTTTCAAGACGTCGAGCCCGTCCTCTTGGCCGAGCCGCAGATCCAGCAGGATCAGGCTAGGATGTGCCTTTTCGAGGTGGCTATTCAATTCCTGCCGGCAGGACACGGAATTCGTCGGCACATTCTGTTCCTCTAAAAAATCAGTGATCGTCTGCCGCACCATCGCGTCGTCATCGACCACAAGAATGTGACCCACCTCGCCGCTGTCGCCGGGCATTCCTCCGCTCCTGGTTTCGATAGCTGACTCTTTGGCAGCGGAAAAATTCGGACAACCGAATGCAGCTTGAAGAACATTCGGCTGTCCTTGGATCATGGGATTTATCGGTAATTGGACTGAATTATGGATTTCAAAATTCAGCCCGTGAGCGACTTCGGCGCTGAAATCGCTAAATTCGGCGGCACTGCCTACGTCAAGGCACCCGCCTTGCCTTCGACGCCATGGTATCTGCTTTTCTGCCGGTTTTAAGTCCTAGACGCGTTACGATCGTAACGAAGTTTTTCTGCACTGACACCGAGCCGCAACACGGCCCCTACATCTTCCGCAGCGCACAGAGTTTTGACATGGGACAGATCTGTCCGGAACCACGCCTACCCGACCCACGTATTACGGCCATCAGGATGATCGTCGAGCGCATCCCCAATAGCGCTTCGCCGACGATCGAGACAAGTTCAGCATCGTTCCCCCGACGGACGAACGTTACAGGATTGGGGCCAGCTGAGAAGTGACCCTCTTATCACGCCTATTCGTGCTGGTGGCTGTCGCGCTACTGCCCGCGATCGCGATCCAAATGTTCAATGAATTCGACCTGCGCCGCGCGCGCCAAGTCGAAGTGCAGAACCAGGCGCTCAGCCTGGCTAAGCTCGCCGCGGCAGAACAGCAGCAGATCGTCCAGGGAATTCGTCAGGTCCTGATCGCAATGTCAGAACTCCCGTCGATAAAAACGAGGGACAGCCAAGCATGCAATGCTTACCTTGGTGCGATGCAGCAGCGATTTCCGGCGTTCATTACCTTTCTCGTCAGTGACTCGAATGGCCAGTCCTTCTGCGACACGAACAGCGACCATAGGCCAATCACCATCGCTGCACGGACCTACTTCGCCAACGTCTTGAAGACCGGCACATTCACGGTCGGAGAATTCTCGGCAGGTCTGTCAACCGGCCGGAACGTCCTCCAGTTTGCGTTGCCGTTCTACGGCGACGATGGCCGCATGGGCGGCGTCATCGTAGCGGGCCTCAACCTGGATTGGCTCGCTGACTACATCGCTCGAAAGGGCGTTCCGGAAGGAGCTGCGCTCGCCATCACGGACCGCAACGGCACTTATCTCGCCCGCTACCCCCATAATGACCGGTTCATCGGCACTAAGATGCCCGGTGACAAATACCTGAAAATGGACGACCGCGGCGCGGTCGATATCCTCGATATCGATGGCGTGGAGCGGATTGAAGGCTACTCAGCCTTGCGGGCTGATTCCGGGGCCCTTGTTGTCAGCTTCGGCCTCAACAAGGCGCAGGCTTTCGCCGAGATCCAAAATCACACGCAACGCGGCATCCTCCTGATCGCCCTGAGCACCTCGCTGGTGTTGGTCCTGACATGGTTGGGCGCCCGGCGGTTCATCCATCGCCCGCTTGGCCAATTGGTCGACGCCGCGAACCAATGGCGGCTCGGCGAATTTGCCCGACGTGTGGACATCCAGGGAAATTCCGAACTCGTGCGGGTCGCCGACGCGTTCAACACCATGGCGGATGCGCTGGAGCATCGCGAGCTCGAGTTGTCTGAGGCGAAAGAGAAGGCCGAGGAAGCCGCGGCTCGGATCACGACAATCTTCGAGAGTACGACCGACAGCGTGCTGATTGTCGATTGGAACTGGCGCATCAGCTACCTGAACGGGCAGGCCTGGGCGCAGGTCGCCAAGGATCGCGATCTGATCGGCGCGAAACTGTGGGAGGCCTTTGCGGAGGCTGCCCACGAGGGCATTTTGAGCCGATTTCGGGAGGCGATGTCAGAGCAACGCCCGGCGAGCTTCGAGACGTTCTGCGAACGCCGAAGTTTCTGGTACGCGATCAATGCGTTCCCCTCCAGTCAGGGTCTCGCGATCTACGTCCGAGACATCACCGAACACAAGCACGCCCTGGAGGCGCGCCGCCTGATCGAGGAGCAGCTTCACCAGAGCCAGAAGATGGAGTCCGTGGGCCAGCTCACCGGCGGCGTGGCGCACGACTTCAACAACCTGCTTACAGTGGTCGCCGGCAACTTCGAACTCATCGAGGATGCGGCGGATAATGGCAGGGTCCGGGAGTTGGCTGCAGCCGGACTGCGTGCCGCTGGCCGAGGGGCAAAGCTGACGGCGCAGCTGCTCGCCTTTTCGAGGCGGCAGAAACTGAACCCCAAACTGGTCTGCGCAAACCAGCTGATTTATGAATTCCAAGGGCTCATCCGCCAAGCGGTCGGAGGAGGATGCGAGGTCAAGCTGCGGGCCGATGAGCGATCGTGGCGGTGCCATGTCGACCCGTCGCTGCTGGAGACTGCTCTACTTAACCTGGCCCTGAATGCGCGCGATGCGATGCCGGATGGCGGCGTACTCGAGATCGAGACGCGGAACGTCGTTCTGGATGAGGGAGGCATGGCCGGGTGCTTGCCCGGATCGTATGTCAGGCTGTCCGTCACGGACACGGGCTGTGGGATGGCTCCTGAAGTACGGGATCGGGTTTTTGAGCCCTTCTTCACGACCAAGGAGGTCGGCAAGGGCACCGGACTCGGCCTCAGCATGGTCTATGGCTTTGTCCGACAATCCGGGGGGCATATTACTATCGAAAGCGCGCCTGGAGCGG
>JAQGKC010000231.1 GCA_028290305.1 Bradyrhizobium sp. | reverse complement strand
AACGAAATGCGGATGTGTCCCGGCGCTCCGAACCCGCTACCCGGCACCACCGCGACGCCGCCTTCATTCAACAGCAGCTCCGCGAATTCGCCGTCTTCACGGCAACCGAGTGAGACCATCGCCTTCGAGACATCGGCAAACGCGTAGAAGGTGCCGGCACCCGGCAGGCAGCTCACGCCCGGCAGGGAATTCAGCCCCTGCACGACGAAGTCATGCCGCGCCTTGAACGCCTCGTTCATCTTCGCGACGCATGCCTGGTCGCCAGACAGCGCGACGGTGGCGGCCTTCTGCGAGATGCTCGACGCGTTCGAAGTCGACTGGCCCTGGATCGTCCCCATGGCCGTGATGATTTCCTTCGGACCGCCGCAGTAACCGATGCGCCAGCCGGTCATGGCGTACGCTTTCGAGACGCCGTTGATCGTGATGGTGCGGTTGTATAGCTCAGGAACCGCGGTCAACAAACTGCAGAAGGGTTCCGGTGCCCAATAGATCTTCTCGTACATGTCATCCGTACCGATGATGACACGCGGGTATTCGAGCAACACTTCACCCAGTGCGCGCAGTTCCGCGCGGGTGTATGCGGCGCCCGTCGGGTTACACGGGCTGTTGAGTAGTACGAGGCGCGTCTTCGGCGTGATGGCCGCCGCAAGCTGACGCGGCGTGATCTTGTAGCCCTGCGCCGGGCCTGCGAAGGGCATAACCGGATGGCCATCCGCGAGCATCACCATGTCCGGGTAAGAAACCCAGTAGGGCGCCGGGATGATGGCTTCATCACCTGGATCGAGCACGGCCATGCAGAGGTTGTAAATCGTCTGCTTGGCCCCACTTGAGACCAGAATCTGCGAACGCTCGTACTTTATGCCGTTATCGACATCGAACTTCGCGATGATTGCGTCTTTCAGCTCGTTGATGCCGTCGACGTTCGTATAGCGCGTGAACCCGCTCTTGATGGCGTCGATACCCGCTTGCGCGATGTGCGCGGGCGTATCGAAGTCGGGCTCGCCGGCCCCCAGACCGATTACGTCCTTACCCTCCGCCTTGAGGCGGGCGGCACGGGCGGTAACGGCGAGCGTAGGCGAGGGCTTGACGCGCTGGACGCGTCGTGAAAGAGATAGGGTCACGGGAATTCCTGTGGTGCACCAGAAGTCGAGCGGCGCAGCTATATTACGGGATCGGAGCACTGGTCACCAATCTGGTGGCGCTCACGCCACGCTTGCGTTTTGGCAAAAGGGCCGCCACTGATTCCGCCCCTGGGTTGATTCCTGTCGTCTTGGCTGCATTGGACCTTGCATGGAAAAGATTCCGTTCAAACTCGAAGCCGATTATGAGCCCGCCGGCGACCAGCCCCAGGCGATCGAAAAGCTAGTTAGCGGCCTGAAGGAGGGGCTTGCGCACCAGACGCTGCTAGGGGTGACGGGCTCGGGTAAGAGCGTTGGATACAACGACACATTGATGATCGCCGAGTCCACGGCTGGAAATATCCGTACGCGCTTGGTCAAGGCAGGCCCCTTCATCGATGCACTGATCGAAGGTCATGGTCTGCACTCCGATCAAGACAGCGAGTCGGAGCGATATGCGTGCGCCGAGCGCGCTTTTTTCACTCCGGCGTACGATCCTCTTCACGGCAAAACCGCGTGGTATCCGGTGGCAGCTTTACTACGCCATCGCGCTCCGGAGCACATGTTTCGATTGGTTACCAAGTGCGGCCGCAACGTCGAGGCTACCGGGGACCATAACTTTTGGGTACTGCGCGAAGGAATTCCGGTACTCCTAAAGACGGAGGACGTACGGGATTCCGATTTTCTTCCGGTTCCGGATGTTGTGACCGTCCTGTCAAAAGGACTGGCGACGCTCGACATTCTCCCCTACCTCAGTGATACAGATCTGTCCGTGTTCGCCGAAGAGTCAGTGCTGGAGTACGTGGCCGCTGCAGGGGGCGGGGAATTCGCCGCCTCTATGCGCGCCTGTAATCGACAGGCTCGCTCGAAGCTATACTCCATGCGCCGTGGAATTCGCGGTAGCGGCCTCAGAGTCCGGCATTTCCAGAAACTCCTGGCCGCAACGAATGGCTTGGGCGGTCGTTATTCCAACGCCCGCGTGTCGGTCGGCGGGAAGAAGGCAGCGTGCCGACTGCCGGCACAACTCCAGCTATCCGATTCTGTTCTTGCGCTCTTCGGTTATTACATCGCCGAGGGCAATTGTCAGTCGAAGTATTTCACCCTCTCGAACTACCATCCCGTGATCCGCAAGAGCATCGAGATGTCTCTGGGTGATCTCGGGATACCGTTCTTCGTCCGCAAGAGTTCCGACTACGCCATCGGCTCGTTGGCACTGACTTCGTTATTGAGAAAGCTATGCGGTGATCGAGCAACTTCGAAGCGGTTACCGGAGTTCTGGCCAGAGCTTTCCGATCACGCGTTGGGTGTCTTGCTGAGAGCCTATTTCGACGGCGATGGTACCGTAGGCTCCGGTGGGGAGGTCATCGGCACCACCGCGAGTTCGGAATTGGCCTCCGACCTGGCGTACGCGCTGAAGCGTTTCGGCATTCATGCTCGTTTGCGAAAGAGAGAGAAAAGGGCGACTAACTCGAACCACCCCGGGGGAATTTATTTCGATGTCGCTGTGTCTGGGCAATCCGACATCAGGGCATACGCAGAGCACATAGGCTTCGACCATCCAGAGAAACTGGCGCGCCTGCGGCAATTCACGCTCAGGAGTGTAGATACCAATGTGGATGTCGTCCCCTTGGCGCAGGGTGCGCTGCGATCCCTACGAGAAGGTCTTGGGTTGACCCTAAAAGGGCTCGCAGTCCTAGCCGGCTGTTCGCGCCCGATGCTGAGTCTCATTGAAAAAGGCACGCGCCGCCCAAGCCGGGCGCTGCTCGTAAAAGTGCTGGACGCCCTTGCTTCCCGAAGCAGGAGTTCCGTGATCACCGACTTTTCCTGGTGGATCCGATGGCGCGAAATGCGGGCGTTGTGCGCTGTCCGTTGGACGCGCGTCGTTCGCGTCGAGTCGATCGAGTATTCCCATCCATATGTCTACGACCTCTCAGTCCCTGGACCGGAAACGTTCCTTGCCGGACACGGAGGCGCATTCGTACACAACACCTACAGCATCGCCAACGTCATCGAGCAAGTGCAACGTCCCACAATGGTGCTCGCACATAACAAGACACTTGCGGCGCAGCTCTACGGCGAATTCCGCGAGTTCTTTCCACACAACTCGGTGGAATATTTCGTCTCGTACTACGACTACTACCAGCCGGAAGCGTACGTACCGTCCTCCGACACGTACATCGAGAAGGACTCCTCAGTTAACGAGCACATCGAACAGATGCGGCTCTCGGCGACCAAGGCGCTGCTCGAGCGACCCGACTCGATCATTGTCGCCACCGTCTCCTCGATCTACGGCCTCGGCGATCCGCAGGCCTATCTGTCTATGATTCTCCATCTCGTGCGGGGCGACCGCCAGGACCAGCGCAAGCTGCTGCGACGTCTCGCGGAGATGCAGTACACGCGCAACGAGTTGGATCTGACACAGGGAACGTACCGCGTGCGCGGCGACGTTATCGATATTTTCCCGGCGGAGTCCGAGCGCGAGGCCGTGCGCGTTGAGCTCTTCGACGACGTGATCGACTCGATCAGTCTGTTCGATCCGCTGACCGGGGCGATCTCGCGCAAGGTGCCGCGGTTCACCGTGTACCCCGGCACTCACTACGTTACGCCACGCGATCGATTGATCGGCGCGGTGGACCAGATCCGTGAGGATCTGCGCTTGCGTCTCAAGGATCTGCGCGACAACGGCAAACTGCTGGAGGCACAGCGCCTCGAGCAGCGCACGATGTTCGACATGGAGATGATAAAAGAGGTCGGGTATTGCTCTGGCATCGAGAACTACTCCCGCTACCTGTCCGGGCGCGCCGACGGCGATCCCCCGCCGTGCTTGTTCGATTACCTGCCGAACAACGCGCTGCTCATCATTGACGAGAGCCATCAAACCATTCCGCAGCTGGGCGCTATGTACAAAGGCGACCGCTCGCGCAAGGAGGTCCTGGTCGAGTACGGATTCCGCCTGCCATCGGCGCTCGATAACCGCCCGCTGAAGTTCGAGGAGTGGGAGTCCATTGCGCCTCAGATGATCTTCGTGTCCGCTACGCCCGCATCCTACGAGTCCTCGCACTCCGCGCAGGTGGTGGAGCAGGTGGTTCGCCCGACCGGACTCGTCGACCCGGAGGTCGAAGTCCGCCCGGTGGGAACGCAGGTGGACGACGTCCTTTCCGAAATAAAGAAGCGCGTTGAAAAGAATGAGCGCGTGTTAATCACCGTGCTGACGAAGCGGATGGCGGAAGACCTGACGGATTACCTGCACGAGCACGGTACTCGCGTGCGTTATCTCCATGCCGATATTGAAACGGTGGAACGGACCGAGATCATCCGGGACCTGCGCCTTGGGAAGTTCGATGTGCTTGTCGGCATCAACCTTTTGCGTGAGGGTCTGGACATGCCCGAGGTGTCGCTGGTGGCGATTCTCGACGCCGACAAGGAAGGCTACCTGCGCAGCGCCACCGCGTTGATCCAGACAATTGGCCGCTGCGCGCGCCACGTTGAAGGGCGCGCCATCCTCTACGCCGATCGCATCACCGGCTCAATGGCGCAAGCGATGGAGGAAACCAGCCGCCGCCGCGCCAAACAAGTTGCCTACAATGACGCGAATAACATCACGCCGATGTCCATCATCAAGTCCGTGGACATGAAACTGGCGGCCATCGTGGAAGCCGATTACGTCACGGTTCCAATGGAGGAATTTACCGACGCGGACATCACCAGCGAAACGAAACTGGGCGAAGTTCTCGCGCAACTCGAAATTCAGATGCGCGAGGCTGCCAAAAAATTCGAGTTCGAGCGCGCCGCAGCCCTCCGCGACCGTATCCGCGCACTAAAACAGCGCGACCTTTCCGGTTTCTTTTCCGCAGTAACCGAGCCGACGCCGGTAGATCCTACGGTTGCGCCTTAAGCGGCGGGTATCCGGCTTTTTGGTAGCACAGGCTTCAGCCTGTGTGCTTTTCTGGACTATCGAAAATCAAAACCGCACAGGCTGAAGCCTGTGCTACTGAATTGCGCCAAATATGCGGTGTGGCTCCTAGACAAGCCCTTTTCTGAGTTCTTCCAGCGGATAAAACGTATCGCGCCAGACAACTCCACCGCGCAATAGTGTGGCAATTGCCGAGCGCGCCAGCATCCAGCTAAAAATTACGGCGCCCAGCGGATGTGTGAACGCATAAAGCGGGGATGCGTCCGTCGACCAGATCATCGCGCCGTGAATCAGAATTGCCGTTCCCGCGGCGATCCCCGCGAACACGCGAGACCAACCCGTCGCGAATGCTAGGCCGAAAAATGGCAGAA
>JAQGKC010000225.1 GCA_028290305.1 Bradyrhizobium sp. | reverse complement strand
GAACACCCTTCGCCTGCTTGGCCATATTGGCCAGTTGAGCCCGATCTGAGCCGCTGTTCGTTACCTCATGCGTCACAATCAGATGGTGCTCGGTATCCACGGCGACTTGCACGTTGTAGCCAACGATGCCGGAGCCACGCCCGCTCATCGAGTTCGCGGCGATCAGTTCTTCCCGTTTGAGCCCGTTGACAACAAAGTTGGGCGCCTTGGCGAAGTCGAGCTCGGCAAGCTGGGTGCTGATCGCGGTGAGCCGTTTGACCGCGCCTACATAATTGTTCTCGTAGTGGCTCAGCAGGACTTTCCCGGAAATGCCCTTGATCGCCTTGGGATCAAGGGACAGGGGCTTGGCCTCATAGGTCACGGGCCTGGCTCCGGTTGGAACTGCGGTCTGCGCCAAAGCGGGCCTTTCGACGAAGGTCGCCGCCGCGGCGGCGCCCGCAGCGAATCCGACGCCCTGGATGAAGTTCCGTCGTTCAATACGATTCACTTTCCTTCTCCTTTATTGGTCACATGGCCCGCTTTTGCCCCGGCTTTTTCAACCACAGTTGCAGGTCACGAAATAAATCGCAGAACGGTCCCGGCCGCCGTGCAGGCGACTAGCGCCGGGATCATCCCGACCTTGAAGCAAAGGACGCGCCCATCGACGGAGCGTCTTGACGATATCGCAGCCTTTCTTGCCGCAGCGGTGCAGTCGGCTGCGATGAACACAAGGTGGCGCATCCAGCCGCTGCTTGGGTCCGCCAGCAACGACCCGCCGCCTTCGCAGGGAAGCGGCGGGTCTGTTTCTTGCTTTGTTAGCTTGCTGGTCCCGAAGCCATTGGAATTCCACCCATCTGTGGTCCGGCGGCTTACGTTTCGGGCGTGGCCTTCACGCTGCGCGCTTGTCGCGAAGTGTGCTTAATGTGCCATTCCAAAGCTCGATCCGGGCCTTGATGCTGTTGCACGCGGCGTGCAGCGCCCGTTGGTGCCTCTGCGGCGAGTCCGCGACCAGCCCTTCGAGCAGCTCCCGCCCCATCGGACCGTGACTATCGCCATCGAGCTCGATGTGCCGTTCGATGTAGTAGATGAAATGACCCAAGGGATCGTTGTCGTTGCTCGCGCCGGGGAGCGTCTTTTGAAGCCTGCTGAACATCTCCGGGATGATGTCCTCGCGCCCGTAAAAGAATGCCGCTAAGACCTCTTCCGTCGACCCCGACCGGGCCAGCGCCATCGTATGCGCGACAAAGGCTTGCACATGAGGCGGCACACCGGTCCGCACCATAGCCGCTTCGACCGAAGTACCGACCCGCGCCAGCGAGCGGAACGTGTCGAATTGGCGGGTGCTGGCGCCGACGTCCGCCATGGCGCGGAGGTAGAGATCGAGGTGGCTGACATAGGATCCGTCCGGATCGACATCCGTCTCCTCGCCGATCACGATGTCGTTGATCAGGCGCGCAGCCCGTGCGTTGTCCGCCGGGAACCACGGCACTTTTGTGCACGTCAGGTCTTGCTGCAGCCGCTTCAGGAGCGACATGAAATCCCAAACGGCAAAGACATGATCTTCCATGAATCGCCTCAGATCGGCGACGGAAGCCACCTCCGCGTAAACGGGGTGGTCCAGCAGCTGCGCACGAAGGGTGTTGAGGCAGTAACGGTCCTGTTTCGGCATGTTTAACCTCTATTTTGGCATGTTTGACCTTAGCTCTGGGCGGAAGTGTTAGCCCAGCTTCGGCGACCTAGTTCGTCTGGTTGGTGGCGCAAGTGTTAGTGCGCATCCGTACCCATCAAAGGGCGTCACAGGCATACGACGCACAAATTCCGGCGATCAAAATTCATCGATAAGGTGCAGAATTGGCGCGGCCAGACGAGCTTGAGATACTGATCTTAGAAGTCGCAGCAGCAGCTATGTTCTCTATTACAGCTGTAGTGGAGACACGCCGGTCGGTACGGCCGCCCAGATCAATGGCCGCCGTTCGTCTTGCAACCTCGTGAAGCCGCCCCCCGATCCAATTTGATAAGACGTGATCGCTGGTATCCTCATTTCGGCCTATGAAACCTCCGAGACTTTGCTGACCTCAACGGACAGACAGCCCGTTGAGAGAAACACAGTACGCCACCATGCATGTCGTGTGGTGTACACCGTTCCTATCGGCAGCCACGAGCCGAGTGTTGTTTGAGAAGTGGAGGCTCCCATGATCCCTGCTCCACCACATTTGCGTTTCGAGGCGTGGAAAGATCAGATCCGAAAGATGGGCGGGCGGTTCGACCCGCAGGTGATCGACCCCAAAGCGTTTGCCGGCTGGGTGCGTCCTATTAGTGCCTACGGGCTCATTGCGGCTGAGGTCGGTTCCAATGCCCATGTGGTCGAGCGCACGCACCGGCATGTTCGCGTCGATGGCGCAGACCATTATGTCGTGCTCTTTCAACTCGCGGGCCGCTCAGCAATGACCTACAATGAAGAAGCCGTGCGCGTCGGTGTCGGCGATGTTGCATTCGTTGATATGGGTCGGCCGGCAACATTTTTTGCCGGCAACGCGGGCGAGTCCTGGAATACCATGGCTCTTCTTTTGCCGCGCCAGGCCCTAGTATCGCATCTCGGATTCGAACCGCGGGGTGGCCTCTACCGACGCAGAGGAACGGCCATCGGGCGCCTTCTCCTTGATCTGATCCGCAATGCCGGGGAAGAAGGATTACCCCCCTCGCGTACCGATTGCTACGTGCGGCTCGCAGTCTATGATCTTGTCGGCGCGCTGTTTGCACCGAGCGATCCGGCGCCGGCGCGCCACTCGGACAAGCTGTTCATGCGCGTCCGTTGCATCATCAAGGACGGTTTCGCCGATCCTGATCTTGATCCTTGCGAGGTGGCGGCAAGAGCGGGGATTTCGTTGCGTTATCTCCAGAAATTGTTTACCCAGCGCGGCTCGACTTGCAGTGAATTCATCTATTCGTTCCGTCTAGATTACGCCGCGCATCTTCTACAGCGGCAGTCCGCCTTGGGCGCAAGTCGGGCGTTCAGGGAGATTGCGTATGCCTCCGGTTTTCGCGATTACAGCCATTTCGCGAGAAAGTTTCGTCAGCGTTTTGGTCACGCACCAGGCGCACACTTTGCGGGAGAAAGTTGCGGCCGCACGAGTGCATTGGACGCTTGCGGCTAGGAAGTCGTCATTGGCCCATCACCAGGCAGAGCACCGCCACATATGGCTGATCCGGCAGTTAGCGCTGAGTGGGATACTCGATCCAAGATAGATATCGATTCGGATTCCGCGTCACAACGTGATCGCAGAGTCTCGTAACCGGCAACTGCATGACACTTCGGGTCTATCACGATCTGTAACGAGGACTAACCCAAATACACTTATGAAATCACTAGAAGCTTGCTTCTAAATTAGATTCTTCCTTTAAGTACGTTGATGCAAAACACTCGGTACCCGACGTTCACGTTTGGTCACGGCCGCTCCCGCAATTAGGGCGACTTGCCGCGAGCGATCGAATGTCCGCTTCGCGCCAGAAGCGGCCCTTCACGGAGCGGGACGGTCGTGGTCGGCTAACGGCCATGCGAGTAGATCCGGCCTTCGCGTTGAGCTTAGCTTCACGTCGCTTCGCCACGGCGGATTGACGGAAGGAGCCGACTCCGATCTCTCCGACGCCGAGCTGTGCGCCGATGAATTTCATCCGATAGTGTCCCACTCTGGCGCGAAGGGCGGCCGGACGAAGCGCTGGTCTTTCGGCAGAGCGGCGATAGCGGCGCGATCCTCGTCATCGAGCTGGGTGCCGAGCGCATCAAGATTCGCCTTC
>JAQGKC010000159.1 GCA_028290305.1 Bradyrhizobium sp. | reverse complement strand
ACAATTCGGGTGCGTGATAGATACGCCGCAGTAGGAACATTTCGACGAGCACCCCGACCACTGCAACGATCAGTGCCGCGGTGAGGATGCCGCCCCAAAAACCGACCGCGCCGGAAAATCGTTCGGTCAACGTAAACGCGACATAAGCACCCAGCATGTAGAATGCGCCGTGCGCGAAATTGACGATCCGGGTAACGCCAAAGATGATCGACAGGCCGGACGCGACCAGAAACAGCGATGCCGCGCTCGCAAGACCGGTCAGGAACTGAACGAAGTAAAAGGCCATTTGCGGTCCGCGCTGGAACAAGCTGCGGGCACTGACGCGCCCGCAGCTGACAGACTCACTCTTTCGGGCGCAGTTTTGCGACTTCGTCATCGCTCGGCAGATAGTCGGAGCCTTTGCGATAGACCGAATCTACCATGACGCCCTTGCCGTCCTTCAGGGCGGTCTTTCCGACGAATGCGCCCAGCGTCGACTGGTGGTCGATCTTGCGGAAGGTGATCTCGCCGAACGGTGACGGCACAGACAGGCCTTCTGCTGCTGTGATCAGCTTTTCCGGATCGTCGGACTTGGCTTTGGCCAGGATCGCCGCGGCGGATTTGATGGTCTGATAGCCGACGATCGAGCCAAGCCTTGGATAGTCGTTGTACTTGGCCTGATAGGCCTTCAGGAACGCTTCGTGCTCCGGCGTCTTGATGCTGTACCAGGGATAGCCCGTAACGATCCACCCCTCGGGCGTTTCGTCCTTCAGCGGATCGAGATATTCCGGTTCGCCAGTGAGGAAACTGACCACCGCGCGATCCTTGAACAGGCCGCGGGTGTTGCCTTCACGCACGAGCTTCACAAGATCGGCGCCGAAGGTCACGTTGAGGATGGCTTCCGGATTGGCGGCGGCGACCGCCTGCACGACCGGGCCCGCATCGATCTTGCCCTGCGGGGGCCATTGTTCGTCGACCCACACGATATCAGGCCGCTTTTCCGACATCAGCTTCTTGAACACCGCGACTGCGGATTGGCCATATTCATAGTTGGGCGCGATGGTCGCCCAGCGCTTGGCCGGCAGTTTTGCAGCCTCTTCCACCAGCATCGCCGCTTGCATGTAGTTGGATGGGCGCAGGCGGAAGGTGTAGCGATTGCCCTTCGCCCAGGTGATGGCGTCGGTCAGGGGCTCGGCTGCCAGGAAGAAAACCTTCTTCTGATTGGCGAAATCGCTGACGGCCAAACCGATATTGGACAGGAACGTGCCGGTCAGCATCACCACTTTCTCGCTCGACACCAGTTCGTTGGCCGCGGTTTGCGCGTCCGCGGGCTTGCCGCCATCGTCCTTGGAGACAACGACGACCTTGCTGCCGTTGATGCCGCCTGCGGCATTGATTTCCTCGACGGCGAGCTGCCAGCCCTTGCGATAGGGCTCGGTGAATGCAGGCAACAGCGAGTAGCTGTTGATTTCGCCGATCTTGATTTCGCTCTGCGCCATCGCCGCATTCGCGATGCCGGCGAGTATAATAGCCAGACCCGAACCCAAGAGACGTTTGCTTCGTTGCATCCCAAACCTCCAATGTTGAAGAAATCAATTATCTCAGACCGTCTTCACCCTTTATCTCGGAAATCGTCAGACCACCCACGCGCGGCAGCGGTCTGCCGCTGTCGGTGATCGCAACCGCCACCATGATTTCGTTGGCGCGTGGCGCGTCGTTAATCTGCACCTCCATGCCGTCGAAATGGCTTCGCACGAACGCCGCGTCCTTGTGGCCGAGCGGAATGTTCAGGATCGTTCCCACCCCGCCCCGCTTCTTGGACGACGGAATCAGTGCCGCGCCTTTGCCCAGTATCTTGCGCACCGGCGTGCCCATCTTTGGATGCAAGATCGCGGCTGCATGTTCTAGTTCGCCGTTTTCGCCCACCGCAGCCGCCTTGCCGTAACTTTGCGCCTTCGGCCCCGCGATGCCCAGCGCCGCCACTGCCCTTGCCGCGAGCAACTCGCCGAGTTCCTCGCCAATCGCGATCAGCGGACTGAGGTCTTCGACATATTGTCCGGCGAATGGATTTTCGATGACGGCGATGGCCGCCGCCCGCCGGGTCGGTGGCGCGACGGTCCGTCCCATCTCCAGCCGGGTCTCCTCGACGACCGTGACGATCTTGCGAATGACCGCGCTCATCGCTTCAACTCCGTTTTTAAATGGACATCAGGCATGCATCGCACTTTCCATTTCTCCGCGGTGCAACGCTGCATGCGGCTCAACTCCATAGAGACCTTTCAGCGGGACGACACGTGTTTCGCCATGCAACCGCAACGCCGCGCCTTCAATCACCCCCAGCGCAAGCAGCTTGCGCGCGCAGCCGGCGCCAGCTTCGAGCGCGTCTCTGATTTCACGAGCTGACAAGTCACCGACATCGCGGGTCACAAGACGCGCACCAAGATCGCTGTCGGGCTGCAGATCCCACGCCGGACAGCGGATGATGGCGGGATGGCCGGGCAAATCGACTGAATTGGCGATGATGGTGGCAGCGGCATCGGCTTGTGACGCGGTCCCCGCCAGCACGGTCACGGCGTCGGCAATGCCGAGCGAGAAGCTGCGTCCGCGCCACCCGCTGGTCGCAACTCCGCGCGTCGGAACGCCGCTCCGGATGATGGTCGTTTGCATTGAACCACCCTGGTCCGGCCGATCCATCAGGCCGACCGTGAAATGTTCGCCATCCGCAAGGTGCAGTGCGATGTCGCCGCCGTTGTTGACATACGCGCGCTCAAGGCCTGCCGAATGAACCATCGCGCCGAGAATCTCTTCCGCCACGGCGCCGGCGACCGCCGCCATCGGCGTGATAAAATGCTCAACGGCAAAGGGCGCCACCGCGGCATGCATGCGGCGGGCGACCTTGCCCTGCAACGTGCACCGTGTTGCATCAGCCGGCTTGCGCAGCGCCGGCAATTCCTCGCAGAGTTCATCGAGCAAGCCGGTGAAGCGCCGAGCCGCGGCGTCATAAGCAGCGCGCAAATTTGTATCGCTTCCATGAGCCTCCACGATCAAATCGATCGGGCCGTCCTGCAAATGCAGCCGCCGGCCATCCGCCAGAAAGCTGATTTGCGGAACTCTCGTCATGCGCGCTGTCCCGGCCCAGGTTGTTGCGCAGGCATTTGACGGATTTCGGTGTTGTCCTTTAGCGACGCGAGCGGACGCACGTGATCCATATGGCCACCCAATGCCGCATAGTCCGACAGCCGCAGCGTAAACTCGATCGGCGCAACCAGAGCCGGTGTCGGAACATAGCCGAACGCACCCGCCGGCAACCGCGTGACGTCGACCATAAAGGTGATGCCGCCGCCCGGCCAGACATATACCGGCGCGCCGCCGCTGGTTACCCTTGTCAGGGCGTCCTTTACGGAGCGCGTCAGTCGCACCGGATTGTCGGTGACGCCAGCCCGCAACGATCCGCCCGCCCCGCCCATGAAAAGCACGGTGCATAGCGCCGGTTCGCAGTTCTCCTGGATCCGCTCGACCGACGCGCTTAGATCCGCCGGCATCGGCTTTTCGACGGGCTTCAGCGTTTCATCGAGTTCATAGTAAGCGGCATGTTCGCCAGTCGTGCTGACCATCAGCATGGTCATCCCGGAACGCGCCGTCTTCGGGTCGAACGGACCCAGCACCGACAGCGGATCGGAGATCATGGTGCCGCCCCAGCCGGTGCCGGGCTCGGCGACCTGGAAATAGCGGCCCGGCGTCGAGCGCCGTCCCTTCATCTTGATCCCAGTGTCGGGAATATCCAGCAGCTTGCCCGCCTGGTGCTCGCTGAGAACGCCGGTTATGTGATCATCCACGACGACGACTTCATCGACCTTGCCGTGCCATTGCTTGGCGAACATGCCGATCGTCGCTGAGCCGCAGCCGACCCGCATTCGCTCCTCGGCCACCCCATTGACGATCGGCGGATAACCGGCCTGCACCACCACCGTAGCTCCACCGTCGATCGTGATTTCGACTGGTTTGCAGTTGCTCAAATCCATCAGCGCGTCGCAGGTGACGCGGCCTTCTTTCTTGGATCCGCCGGTCAGATGATGGACGCCGCCCAGCGACAGCATTTGCGAGCCATATTCGCTGGTCATGACGTGACCCACGGCTTCGCCCTGCACCCGTACCGTTGCCGTCTCGGGTCCAAGATATCGATCAGTGTCGATCTTCACCTTGACGCCGCAGTAACTGAAGATGCCTTCGGTCACCACGGTGACCATGTCGACGCCGTCGATCTCCGATGACACGATGAAGGGCGCCGGTTTGTAGTCGGGATAGGTAGTGCCGGCGCCAATCGCGGTGACGAAAACGCTGGGCTCGCGAACGATCGTGCCATCCCAATCGCCCACAGCCTGAAACGGCACCAACCGCCCGCCATGGGACACCGTGCGTTCCAGCACGACGTGCGGATCGACGCGCACCAGTTCGCCGTTGTGATTGGCATAGCGATCGCAAGCGCCAGCCGCGCCCGGCTTGATGTAACACATCACGGGACAAGCATCGCAGCGGATCTTGTCGGTGGCGGCAGCAGTCGCATCAGTCATGAACAAGCCTGCAAGCCAGCGTCAAACTGTCACTCCGCGGCAAGGACGACATTGTCTTTTGCCGTTGAGCATTTTGTTCGTGTACGAATGATTTTGCGCGCGCCTCGGATGACTGTCAAGCGTCCTGCGAAGCGAAAAACTCCGCTGCCGAATAAAAGCTCAATTGCCTTGCCCGTCTGTCCATAAACCGGGCAAACATTCGTCAGGGAACGGCACGCTTGCACGTTTGTATACAAACGGTATCTTTCGCGAAGAGTTTAACGTGACGTGTGCGGCGCAACCATCGAGCCGGTACCATGAGCATGACGCAAACTAAGATCCGCCTGACCGTCAACGGCAGGATTCACGACGTCGACGCTGCTCCCGGCACCGCGTTGCTTTACGTGCTGCGCAACGATCTTGAATTGAACGGACCGAAGTTCGGCTGCGGGCTCGGCGAATGCGGGGCCTGCACCGTGCTCATCGACGGCATGGCCGCACGTTCCTGCGTGATTCCGATCAGCGGCTGCATCGAGCGCGACATTCTGACGCTCGAGGGGCTTGGCTCGCGCGGCCATCCTGATCCAGTACAGGAGGCTTTTATCAAGGAACAGGCCGCGCAATGCGGCTACTGCCTCAACGGCATGATCATGACCACCAAGGCTCTGCTGAAGCGCACCCCTCGTCCTTCCGAAGCCGAGGTGCTCGAAGCGCTGCGATATAATTTATGCCGATGCGGCGCGCATCTCGAAATCGTGCGCGCCGCGATGCTGGCAGCAGGTCACATCGCAGAGGCCCGAGAATAATGGCGGCTGCAGGTTCTGAACTTCGGCCGGGGTCACTATCTGTCGTTCGCCCGGTAGCATCCGGCGGGGAAGCAGCCTTCGAGACATTCATCGAGATAACAGCCGACGGATCGGTTGCTGCGTTCAACGGCCACGTCGATCTCGGAACCGGCATTCGGACGGCGCTTGGACAGATCGTCGCTGAAGAACTCGACGTGTCTTTTGCGCGCGTCGCCGTCGTGCTAGGCGATACCTCGCACGTGCCCAATCAGGGCGCGACGATTGCCAGCGAGACTATCCAAATAACAGCCGTGCCGCTCCGCAAGGCGGCGGCACAAGCGCGGCACTTCCTGGTGGCGCGCGCCGCTGAACGGTTCGATCTCCCTATCGAAGACCTCACCGTGGAAGACGGACTGATCCGCGGCCGCGACAACCGCAGCGTCAGTTATGGCGAATTGATTGCCGGCGAGACTATCCGTCTTGAACTGGCCGATAACGTCGAGGTAAAGGCCGTCGATGCCTACACCATCGTCGGGCATTCGGTACCGCGCACCGACCTTCCGGCGAAAGCTACCGGCGAACTGGTTTATGTTCACGACGTGCGCGTGCCCGGCATGCTGCATGGCCGCGTAGTACGCCCGCCCTATGCCGGCGTCGATGCCGGCGCTTTTGTCGGCACCAGCCTAATCGCGGTCGACGAAGCCTCGGTCCAGAATATTCCGGGACTTGTCGCCGTCGTCAGGATCGGCGATTTCGTCGGTGTCATCGCCGAGCGCGAGGAAAATGCCGCTAAGGCGGCTGCGCAGCTCAAGATCACGTGGAAGCCGACGCCGACGCTGCCCGATCTCAGGGATGTCGAAACGGCGCTCCGCGCCAATCCATCGGCACCGCGAACCCTGACCGACAAAGGCGACGTCGACGCTGCCATCGCCGACGCCGCAAAGCCGATGCATCGCACCTACATCTGGCCGTACCAGATGCACGGTTCGATCGGCCCGTCCTGCGCTGTTGCGGATTATCGAGAGGGTCAAATTCGCGTGTGGTCCGGCACGCAAAATCCGCACATCCTGCGCGCCGATCTCGCACTGCTGCTGCAGCGGCAAGAATCCGAAATCGATGTGATCCGGATGGAAGCGGCGGGCTGCTACGGCCGCAATTGCGCCGACGATGTTTCAGCCGATGCGGTTCTGCTGGCGCGCGCGGTGGGCCGTCCCGTCCGTGTGCAATTGACACGCGAACAAGAACACGCGTGGGAGCCAAAGGGCACCGCGCAACTGATGGACGTCAACGGCGGGCTGCGCGCTGACGGCAGCGTTGCTGGTTACGATTTTGCCACACGCTATCCATCCAACGGTGCGCCGACTTTGGCGCTGCTGCTCACGGGTGCGATTGCGCCGGTCCCGGCCGTGTTCGAGATGGGCGATCGCACCGCGATTCCGCCCTACGATTACGACGCTATGCGCGTGGTCGCGCACGACATGCCGCCGATCGTGCGCGCGTCGTGGTTTCGCGGCGTATCGGCGTTGCCCAACACCTTCGCGCATGAATCCTACATCGACGAGCTAGCAACCGAAGCTGGCGTCGATCCGATTGAATATCGCCTGCGCTATCTCAGGGATCCACGCGCGATCGATTTGGTCAACGCCGTCGCTGAACGCGCCGGATGGACCCCACGGCCGGTCTGGAAAGAGCCGACGCCGGAAGGCGACATCGTACGTGGGCGCGGTTTTGCCTACGCGCTGTACGTACACAGCAAGTTTCCGGGCCACGGCGCCGCATGGTCGGCCTGGATTACCGATGTGGCCGTCAACAAGGCGACCGGCGATGTCAGCGTGACGCGCGTTGTGGCGGGCCAGGATTCCGGCCTGATGATCAATCCGGACGGTGTCCGCCACCAGATCCATGGCAACGTGATCCAGTCGACCAGCCGTGCGCTGATGGAGGAGGTCTCATTCGACCGCAACTCGGTGACGAGCCGCGAATGGGGCGCCTATCCGATTATCAAATTCCCGGACATTCCAAAGATCGACGTGTTGATGCTGCCGCGACAAGACCAGCCGCCGCTCGGCGCCGGCGAGTCCGCATCGGTCCCAAGTGCCGCGGCGATCGCCAACGCCATCTTCGACGCAACCGGTGTGCGTTTTCGGGAGTTGCCGTTCACGCCCGAGCGAATTCTTGCGGGATTGCGGGGCGAACAAGGCGCGACGCAAATCGCCTTGCCGGAAATGCCAGGGGTTCCGAACCTGGCCTTCACCCACGCGCTGCCGAATCCGTTCGTCAGGCGGCGCGGCCTGTTGGCAAGTGCTGCTGCCATGGTCGCCGCGATCGTCGGCATCGCGGGGGCCCTATTGCCGTGGCGGTCGATTGCGCCGATCGCACCGCCGGATGCGTCGGTCTATTCGGCCGCAACCATCGCCCGCGGCCGGGAGTTGGCCGCGCTCGGCGACTGCGCGGTCTGCCACACGACCCCGAACGGCAGCGTTATCAATGCCGGAGGCCGGGCCATCGAGACGCCGTTCGGCACGGTCTACAGCACCAACATCACGCCCGATCCCGAGACCGGAATCGGTGCCTGGTCTTATCCCGCCTTCGAGCGCGCCATGCGTGAGGGCATCCATCGCGACGGCCGACAGCTCTATCCGGCGTTTCCCTACACCCATTTCGCCAGGACGACCGACGCCGATCTCCAGGCGCTATATGCTTACCTGATGGCGCAAGCACCGGCGCGCGCCGAAAATCTCAAAACGTCGCTCGCGTTTCCGTTCAGCCTGCGTCCGTTGCTGGCGGGATGGAACGCCTTGTTCCATCAGACCGGCGTATTCGAGGCCGACGCGACGCAATCGGCGATGTGGAATCGTGGCGCTTACCTCGTCGAAGGCCTTGGCCACTGCGCTTCCTGCCATTCGCCACGCAATGCGCTCGGCGCGGAAAAGGCCAACGCCTATCTGGCCGGCGGGTTCGCGGAAGGCTGGGAAGCCCCGCCGCTGACGTCGCTTTCGCACGCGCCGATTCCCTGGAGCGAGGATGAACTGTTCGCCTATTTGCGGTCTGGCGAATCCCGCTTTCACGGCGTCGCCGCGGGCCCGATGGCGCCGGTGGTGAAAGAACTCGCAAGCCTGCCCGACCAGGACATTCGTGCGATGGCGGTCTATCTCGGCTCATTCAACGAAAACGCGACCGGCAAGCTGGAGCAAAACGTGCTGGCCGCCAAACTTGAAACCTTGACCAGCACCAGGGCCGTTTCGGCATCGGCTGTTGGCGCGCGCCTCTATGAAGGCGCCTGCGCGGTCTGCCATCAGGTTGGCGGCGCGCCTTTGTTCGGCAGCCGGCCGTCGCTGGCGCTGAACAGCAACTTGCATAGCGCCACGCCTGACAATTTGATCCAGGTGATTCTGCATGGAATCGCATCGCCGGCGTCGAGCGATCTGGGTTATATGCCCGGTTTCAAGGACAGCATGACCACCGATCAGGTCGCAGAGCTTGTTTCCTACCTCCGGCGGCAATTCGCTCCGGACAAGCCGCCCTGGACCGGTGTGCAGGCGGCCGTCAGCGTGGCTAGACAGGGGACCGCGCATTGATCTACGGGAGTGCCCTAACCAAAGGGCACTGGTTCCAGGCCTTCCGCCGGGGTACGGTTCGACCATGGCAGTCACAGATATCGCGACCCGGACCTATAATCACGGCTGGCGGCTCGACCCGATCGTTCGCAGCCTACTCGATACCGATTTTTACAAACTGCTGATGCTGCAAATGATCCGGGACTTTTACCCGGCCCAGCACACGACCTTCTCGGTCATCAATCGCAGCCGGCACGTGCGCCTCGCCGAGGTTATCGACGAGGGAGAGCTTCGCGCGCAACTCGACCACGCCCGCTCCATCCGGTTCGGCAAGAAAGAGCTGATATGGCTCGCCGGCAATACCTTCTACGGCAAGACCCAGATGTTCTCGCCGGACTTCATCAACTGGCTCGCGACGTTCCGGCTTCCCGAATATGAGCTTCACAAGGTAGACGGCCAATACGAATTGCATTTCCATGGTCCGTGGACACATACGACCATGTGGGAAATTCCGGCCCTTGCCATTCTCAATGAGTTACGCTCGCGCCAGGTGATGAAGGGACAGGGGCGATTTGCGCTCGATGTCCTCTATGCCCGCGCAAAGGCCAAGCTCTGGGCCAAAGTCGAACGTCTGCGTCGGTTGGAAGGCTTACGTCTTTCCGATTTCGGGACGCGGCGGCGGCATGGCTTCCTGTGGCAGCGCTGGTGCGTTGAGGCCGTCAAGGAAGGTCTCGGATCGTCCTTCACAGGCACGTCCAATGTTTTGCTGGCGATGGACAACGATCTGGAAGCGATCGGGACCAATGCTCATGAATTACCAATGGTAGCCGCAGCGCTGGCGAACGATGATAATGAACTCCACGAGGCGCCGTATCGTATCCTCGACCAGTGGCGCCATACCTATGCCGGAAATCTTCTGATCGCCCTCCCCGACGCCTTCGGCACCACGTCATTCCTGCGAGATGCACCCGAATGGGTGGCAGATTGGACCGGCTTTCGGCCGGACAGTGCGCCGCCGATCGCAGCGGGTGAAGAAATAATCAAGTGGTGGAAGCAAAAAGGCCGGGATCCCAGAGAGAAGCTTCTTGTTTTTTCGGATGGCATGGATGTCGGATCGATCGAAGAGACCTACCGTCATTTTGCCGGCCGCGTCAGGATAAGCTTTGGCTGGGGCACCAACCTGACCAATGATTTCGTGGGATGCACGCCGGACGGCTCAGTCGATCTCGATCCAATCTCAATCGTCTGCAAGGTGACGGCAGTCGACGGCAGGCCAGCCGTAAAGCTCTCGGACAATCCGGAAAAGGCTACCGGTAACCCGTCTGAAGTTGACCGTTATCTGCGCGTATTTGGCAACGCGGGCCGGGTTCGCAGTGCGGTGCTCGTCTGAAATATCGACATCAACGATGTCAGCGTGTCTGACCTACGACGTTCAGAAAGCCAGCGATATCCGCTGGCTCCCTGCGGCAAAGACCCTGCTGCGATCGGCAAGCGACCGGACGCTTGGCTGTTGGACTAAACGGTGCCGACGATTCCCTTGACCAGGTAATCGATCGACCGGATGGTTGGATTGACGGCTGACAATCCCACGTCGGATCGAACTACAGCAGATTCACATTGTAGGCGATCGTAAGCCGCCAGCATGCGTCTGGCAGCAGTCCGACACCTGCGGCTGATAGCTCATTAAACGCAGACGCTACAAATGCAAACGCTGCCGGTTTGAGCCGGCAGCGTTGTGCTACATGGATCAGATGCGGCGAACTTTTAAATCCGGTGGCATCCGAATGGATGAGCGTACTTAGTGAAGCGCCAGGCGTCATCGCTATCAAGCTTAATTAGCAGGCAACTTTTTGAGTGTGTATGCAACAAAATGGCTGCCGACAACGAGCCCTTCGTTTTAGCCACCTATCCTCTTTCCGCCTTCGATGTGGTCGCAGGGACCGCATCATCAGGAGTTTGCCTGCCGACACGACGACTAGTAGCAGGATTGAGGAACAGAAATCGCTCGCATGATCACCGATTGCGCCGACTAATAGCGGAGTGCCGCAGCGATTAAGTGATCCGCCTCTACCACCTGTGCGTATTGTCGAGTGACAGCATCACCCCAGGTGTGAACGCGGCCTCCCAATCCCGAAAGTGCAAAATTGGCACGAGCGAAGGGAGCACGCTTTGGCTCGACCGCTACGCCGACCAACCCCGCACAAGTGCCCTTTCAGCCTTCGGGATCAGACCCTTGCGACTCTCGCTTTCAACGGGGCTGCTATCCCTGAACGCGGGTTGTGCAGCGCAACATAACCAATAAAATAGGATTCTCCAGTGAGGTGCACTACGTGACTGACATCAATGCTGACGCCTGGGTTTCATCGACCCACCGCCCGATGGGTTTTCCTGAATTTGTTATCGTTATCGCGTCGATCATGGCTTTGAATCCGCTGGCTATGGACATGATGCTGCCGGCGCTGCCTAACATCTCCTCCGCTTTCCACATTCTGGCTGCGAACCGTCCCCAAGAGGTCCTGTCGACATTCCTGGTCGGCTTCGGAGTCGGCCAATTCGTCATGGGACCGCTGTCCGACCGGTTCGGCCGCCGCCCGGTCCTGCTCGGCGGCATGGCGGTATATTGTATCGCCAGCGTGCTTGCGATCGCGGCCCCGTCTTTCGAGACATTGCTGCTGGCGCGAGCGCTGCAGGGGCTCGGCACCTCCGCCACCCGCGTGATCGCGACCTCGATCGTTCGCGACTGCTACGCCGGACGCCGCATGGCCAGTGTCATGTCGCTGGCGATGATGGTCTTCATCGCCGTGCCGGTGATCGCGCCGTCATTCGGTCAGGCGGTCATGTTGCTGACGCAGTGGCGCGGCATCTTCATCGTGCTGATGTTGTACGGCGTGCTCGCGCTGATCTGGAGCGCGCTGCGGATGCCGGAAACCCTGCCGATGTCCGAGCGAAAGTCGCTCGCGATTCGCGACGTGCTCGGCGCCTTTCGCCAGACCGTGACCAACCGCCAGACCCTGGGTTATGCGCTGGCGGCCGGCGGCGTGCAGGGTTCGCTTTTTGCTTTCGTTTTCTCGTCGCAGCAGGTGTTTACCGAAATCTACAAGCTCGGGCACTATTTTCCGCTGGCCTTTGCGGCCATCGCGATCGGCGTGGCCGTCGCCGGATTTCTCAATGCCCGTTTCGTGGGAAGAGTAGGCATGCGGGTGATCTCACATGGCGCCCTGGTCGGCTTCGTCGTGGTGGCGGGGACCATGCTGGTCGCGGTGAAGATTCAAATGCTGCCGCTGCCGCTGTTCATGGCGCTGGCGGCGCTGATGATGTTTGCGTTCGGGCTGATGTTCGCCAATTTCACCGCACTCGCGATGGAGCCACAGGGCCATATCGCCGGCACCGCGTCGTCGTTGTACGGATCGATCACCACACTGCTGGGTATCGGCATCGGCACCGTGATCGGCCAGGATTACGACGGGACGCTGCTGCCGTTTGCCACCGGATTTTTCCTCTGCACGCTAGCCGCGCTCGCGGTCGTTTTCGTGGTGGAAAAGGGCCGGCTGTTCACGCCGCATCGACCTTCCAGCACCTGATCGCACCGATATCCCGAAGCGGGGTCATTGTAGCCCACGGCGCCCTACTTTTGCGGTTTGTGAAATCGGCCTGGGAAATTTCGGCTTCCGGCGTTTAGCTCGCGTCAGGAAAACAAATGAGCGATCCCGAGGCTGATCAGGAGAAGCAAAAGGAGCGAAAGGGTCACCGCCGCTGTTACCCTGCCTCCCACCTCTCTGATAACACGGACGTCAACTCCGAGACCGAGTGCCGCCATCGAGACGATCGTCAACAGAGTTGCAGCTTTAAGCATTGGCGCAACCGCTGCGTTGGGCAGGATTCCAAACGAGCGGAGCGCTGCCACGACCATAAAGCCGACAATGAACCAGGGAACCAGCTGAAACAGATTAAAGCGAACCGCCGCGACAGTCCCCCTTGTACCTTCTCGAAGCCTGCGCCCGAACAAAGAGAAGCCGACCACGATCGGCCCTAACGTCAAGACGCGCACTAGCTTGACCAGCGTCCCGATCTGGGTGCTGAGGAGGCCGGCCGGAACGGTCGCTGCGAGCACTTGCGGCACGGCGTAAACCGTCAAACCGGCAAGAATGCCGTACTGGGTCGGGGAAAGCTGCAAGAGCGGAATCAGCAGCGGCAGGCCCAGCACGATGACCACGCCAAGGAGCGCCGTGAACGATATCGAAGAAGCGATATCGTCGCCGTCCGCTCCGATCACCGGCGCAATCGCTGCGATCGCCGAGTTGCCGCAGACCGAATTGCCGCAAGCCACCAAAATCGAAAGCCGGACCGGCAATCCCAGCAATCGGCTGATCCCGTAACTCGCTGCCAGAATGACGGCAACCGTGCCGACGATAGCGGCCAACAGGGAAAAGCCTGAAGCTGCTACCGCGGAGAAACTGATGGAGGCACCCAGCAAGGTTATCGCAACCTCCAGAACTTGTTTGGCGCTAAAGGCGATACCGGCGCGCCAGCGTAGATCCGGCTGCCATGCGGTCCGGATTGCCATTCCCAGCACGATCGCGATCACCAGCCCTTCGATATAGGGATGGCCAAAGACACGCTCTTCAAGATGCTGAGCACCAAGTGAAAGCAAGGCGACCAAGGCGCTCAGCCCAATTCCGGGCAACAGAGCTTTGGCGCGACCGATGTAGGCGCTTTGGCCCTTGTCGTTTGTGGCGTGGTTCTTGGAAACGGACACATCAAACTCCTCCGAGAGGAGGATATTATGCGCTAAAAGCTGTATCCGAAGGAAATTCCTATTGCATTTAAGCCTATGAGAAAAGGTTATGCCCTTGAACCTCCATCTGCTCCGTATGTTCGCGACAGTGATCCAAACAGGCAGCTTTTCCCGCGCCGCGGAGGCCCTTCACGTCAGTCAACCGGCGATCTCGAAGGGCGTGAGAGACTTCGAGCTCCAGATCGGCTGTCGCCTCCTGGACCGCGTTCCAAAAGGCGTCCGGCCGACGCGCGAAGGACAGGCCCTGATGCGCCACGCGGAAGCGCTGTTCGAAACGGAGCGTGCGGCCGAAGAAGAGATGCGCTCCCTCCGCAACCTCGGAGAGGGCTCGCTTCGAATCGGGGCGAGCACCACCATCGCCTCCTACATGATCGCAGAATGCCTCGGCATTTTTCACAACGCTCATCCGAATATCGATCTTCACGTCATAAGCGCCAACACACGTGAGATCGCCGATTTGACGCTTGCTCACGATATCGACATCGCGCTCGTTGAGGGGCCGGTCAAAGACGAAAACCTGATCGCGGAACCCTGGCGAACCGACCTCATGGAACTGATCGTCGGCCCGCGCCATCCGTTTGCTGCCGCGATAGAACCAATCGAATCCGAGGTCATCGCAACAGAAACGTTTATCGTGCGCGAACCCGGCTCGGGCTCACGCGAGATCGTGACACGGGCGCTGGCGGATCTCGGCGTAGAACCACGCCGAACATTGGAAATCGGAAACACCGAAGCCATCAAGCAAGCTGTCGCCGCGGGCCTCGGCATATCTATTGTCTCGGAGTCCGCCGTCGGCGATCAAGTCGCATGGGGCCGATTGAAAACTGTCGATATACGCGGTCTCAACATCAAACGGCAGTTATGGCAGCTCAAGATTCCGGGCCGGCTCGACGCACCAGCCGCTCTCGCTTTCGAGCAAATCCTGAAAGATACGCCCGCTAGTCAGCATCGGCGCTAAGCGCCGAAGAACGTCCGGATGGCTTGCGACAGAGACGCAACCTGACCAAATTTGCCCGCAAGGTCGGGGTCAAAATACACGGCACGCGCAACCAGGATCACAGCAACAAGCGACCAGAAAATACCCGTCCCGGCGCGCGCCAGCCATCCCCCTACGGCTCCCTGCGGAGCCGAAAGACGGGGCTCGTCATATTTCACGGGCTCGCCGAAAGGATCAAATTTAGCTTGCACAGTCGCCTCCGGCCTTCAAAACCGTCATGCAGGACTATGTCGTTCATCAACGGAAAGAAAGCAAAGGAACGGCTATGCAAATGTTCGCTCAAAAGGGGAGAACTCTTCTCGTAACGTCGCGGAAAAAGGAACATCCTTTCTCTTGTTGCCCTCAAGCGGCTTTCGCGGCCGACTTGGCTGGATTTTGAGTGGCGGAACGGTGACGACACCAATCCGTTCAAGATCCCAGAGCAGCGTTCCGCGAAACAATTTGTTGCATCGCCCAGCGCGCGTTCTTTCGAACCTCGGGGTCGGGATCGTCCAGAATGGGTTCCAGAAACTTTTGACCTCCGGGATCAGCGATTTCACCAAGCGCCGCGGCACTTTCCTTGCGCAGGTTTGCTTGCGGATGTGCAAGGCACGCGCCGATCGAGGCAACCGCCCGGGCCACCTTCATCTTGCCAAGGCTTCGAACCGCCTTCAGCCGAACCTGCCAGAAGTCATCTGCCAAAGCGCCGATCAGCGAATCCGCGGCATACATCCCGTTGACGTTCGTTCCGAGCGTCTCCGCCGCGACTTCGCGCACCATCCAGTCCGTATCCGCAAGCGCTCGCGTGATTGATTCGGCAGCAGACTTCATGTGGGAGAACGCCAGCGCGCTCACCGCCGCCCGGCGAACATGTGCATCGGCATCGGTCGTCGCCGACGTCAGCGCGGGGATGGATTCTTCCAGTTTAAGAAAGCCGATCACGCCAATCGCCTGCACGCGCACGGATGCATCGACATCGCGCAGGGCGTCCAGCGCCGGCTTCAGCGAATCCTTGCGACGCAATTCCTTCAGCGCACGCAGCGCGGCCATCCTGACGAAGGCGTGAGTATGGTTCACCAATGGCAGGATCGCATCAGCGCATGCAGGGTCCTTCAATTCCGCCATGCTGTCGGCCGCGGCCGTCGCCACCGCCTGCTCCGGGTCGACCACGACTTTTGCAAGCGCCGCCGCCGCTTCGAGGCCGTCGAATTCGCCGAGCGCCAGTGCCACCTGTTGCCGCACCCCCGGATCCGGGTCCGAGGTCATGCGATCGAGGTGCGCAACGGCGGCGGGATCGCCGGAATGTCCCAGCGCGATGATCGCAACGCGGCGCTCGCCGGGATCGGCGGCATTCAGGCGATCGTTGACGTCATCGAGATCGTCATAGGATTCGAACGGACCTGCCATGATTTCACCTCAGCAGATAAGGGATATTGACCTTGACGGCTCCGGTCGGACAATCGGCCTCGCACGGCATGCAATACCAGCACTCATCATAGGCCATGTAGGCCTTTCCGGTCATATCGCTGATGCGCAGAACATCGAGTGGACAAACGTCGACGCACACCGTGCAACCCTTGTCCGCGATGCATTTGGCTTCGTCGACAACGACGGGAACCGAGGTCTGGTAACTTGCGAGGGGCATGGATCAACTCCAGTCTCGAAAATGTTGTTGGAATGTCAGGCGCTGGCGCGGATGCGTTGCTTGTCGTAAAGATCCTTTTCATCGTCCGCGATCGGGACGATGTAGGGCTGAACCGCGCGCTTCTCGCTGGTCATCCGGCCATCCTTTTTGCTTAGCAGCGAATGGCAGAACCAGTTCTCATTGTCCTTCTCGGGATAGTCCGTGCGCAGGTGATACAGGCCCCAGCGGCTCTCGGTGCGATACAAGGACGAGTGCGCGGCCATGTCGGCGCAATCGACAATCGATTGCGTCTCCAGCGCACGTAACAATTCATGGGCGTTGCTAGCGATCATCCGCTTTTCCATGTCGTCTCGCACTTCTGCGAGCCGCTTTTGTCCGAGCTCGAATTTGCGCGTGACTTTCGGTGGCTGCAGATAATCGTTCACCAGACGCCGCGCCTTGTATTCGATCTGGTTCGGTGGAATTCCATCCTCGCGCCTGGTCGGCGCAAGCACGCGTTCCCTCTCCTTTTCGATGTCGGCGGAATCGAATTTCGCGAAGTCGGTGTTGCCAGCGTACTCCATTGCGTCCTCGCCGGCGACCGATCCGTTGGTGAAAGCGCCAAGCATGTAATTGTGCGGGACGCTGGCCATGTCGCCGGCGGCGTAGAGGCCAGGCACCGTGGTGCGCGCGAATTCATCGACGAACACGCCGGACGCGCTATGCCCCGAGCAAAATCCGATCTCCGAGATGTGCATCTCGATTGGTTCTTGCCGATAATCGGTTCCGCGGCCCTCATGAAACAGTCCGCGGGTCGGGCGCTCGACCTTGTGTAACGTCGTCTCGATTTCGCTGATGGTGTCTTCATGCAGATGGTTGAGCTGCAGGAACACGGGTCCCTTGCCCGATTGCAACTCGTTGTAAAACTCAAGCATCATCTGGCCGGACCAGTAGTCGCATTCGATGAAGCGCGAGCCTTCATTGTTCGCAGTAAACGCGCCGAACGGACCCGCGACATAGGCGCAAGCGGGACCATTATAGTCCTTGATCAGCGGATTGATCTGAAAGCATTCAAGGTTCGCGAGGGCGGCGCCGGCATGATAGGCCATGGCGTAGCCATCTCCGGAATTGGCCGCGTTCTCGTAGGTGCCGAACATGTAGCCGGACGTCGGCAATCCGAGCCGCCCAGCCGCTCCCATGCACAGGATCACCGCCTTGGCCTTGATGACCAGGATCTCGGCGGTCCGCGTATTGACGCTGATGGCGCCCGCAATGCGGCCGTCGCTCCCGGTCAGCAGCCGTGTCGCCATATAGCGGTTCGAAATCAGGATACGGGCGCGACGCAGTTGCCGGTAGATCGCTTTCTTGACGGTTTCGCCGTTCGGCATCGGCAGAACGTAAGTTCCGATATGGTGGACTTTTTTGACAGCGAAGTCGCCGTTTTCGTTTTTCAGAAAGCGGATGCCGAAGCTGTCGAGTTCCTCGATGATCGAGTAACAACGCTGGGCATATTTATAAACTGCCTTCTGGTCGACGATGCCGTCATTGGCGATGGTAATTTCCTTGGTGTATTGCTCCGGCGTTGCGTAGCCGGGAATCACCGCGTTGTTTAGCCCGTCCATCCCCATCGAAATGGCACCGGACCGCTTCACGTTGGCCTTTTCAAGAAGGACCACGTTGGCCTTTGGATTTTTAAGCTTCGCCTTCAGGGCCGCCATCGGCCCTGCTGTACCGCCCCCAATCACCAGAACGTCACAAGATACCTCTGAAAGTCCATCGACAATTTCGTCCATCGCCATCGCGCGTTCCTTACGTCTTCGTCGAAGCAATTTCCATTCCAGCACTTTTGGGGAATGGTCCTGAATGCAGAATTAGTCAGACCGGTCGCGGGCGATAGCAATTAGTTGTCAGCATAGACGCCTTTCACAACAACTAACGCCGACGGTTATGGGTCCCGGCTCAAGGCCGGGACGACGCTGGTATCACCGCTCGACGAATGCCTTTTCGATGACAAAATGGCCGGGCTCGCTGTGGCTGCCCTCGAGAAAGCCGCGCGTCTCAAACATCTGGCGCAATTCTTCGAGCATGCCCGGGCTGCCGCACATCATGATCCGGTCGGTGGCGATATCCAGCGGCGGCTGGCCGATGTCGTTGAACAATTGCTCCGACGTGATCAGGTCGGTGATGCGGCCGCGGTTGCGGAACGGCTCGCGGGTGACGGTCGGGTAATACAAAAGCTTCTCGGTCAGCAGCGGCCCGAGAAAT
>JAQGKC010000155.1 GCA_028290305.1 Bradyrhizobium sp. | reverse complement strand
TCGCAAAGCTTTCACCTCAGCGGCTGGCAGCGCTTCTGGCGATTAGATGTGCCTTTCGCAATGCCGGGTCTGATCTGGAACACCATGATGTCGATGTCAGGCGGCTGGTTTTTCGTGGTGGCATCGGAGGCGATCACGGTCGGCAACACCACGGTCACGCTGCCCGGCATCGGCTCTTACGTCGCATTGGGTATTCAAAAGCAGAACCTGCCTGCGATCGGCTACGCCATCCTGACGATGCTGCTGGTCATCATCGCCTACGACCAGTTGTTGTTTCGGCCTGTGGTGGCCTGGGCCGACAAGTTCCGGTTCGAGCAGACAGCCGCGGCAACGGCTCCGGAATCCTGGATGCTCGACCTGTTTCGGCGAACCCGCGCGCTGCGCGCTTTGTCCTTTCCATTCGCGGCCCTGAACAAGGCCATTTCGAATTTGCATATCGCGCTGCCGGGCCGACTGAAAATAGCGTCGCAAGAACGAGGCGAGCCGTCGCGTATTGTCGATGCGCTCTGGCTTGCACTCATCATCGCCAGCACAGGCTATGCCGCCTGGAAGGTCTATGAGTATCTCTCGGCGACATTGAGCTGGTCGGACGTCTTCAGCGCCGTCGGGGACGGGTTCATCACGCTGGCCCGCGTCGTCGTGCTGATTGCGCTGGCGACGCTGATATGGGTGCCGGTTGGGGTCTGGATCGGACTCCGGCCAAAGCTCGCCGAGCGAATACAGCCGCTGGCGCAGTTTCTGGCGGCATTTCCCGCCAACCTCGCCTTCCCGGTGTTCGTGGTGGTGATCGTGCGCTACGGCCTGAACGCGAATGTCTGGCTCAGTCCGCTGATGATTCTGGGAACGCAGTGGTACATCCTGTTCAATGTGATCGCGGGCGCCAGCGCATTCCCGACCGACCTTCGCGAGGCCGCCGGCAGCTTCCATCTCAGGGGATGGCGGTGGTGGGTAAAAGTCGTCTTGCCCGGCATTTTCCCCTATTACATCACGGGCGCGATCACCGCGTCCGGAGGATCGTGGAATGCCTCGATCGTCGCGGAAGTCGCAAGCTGGGGCGACACCCATCTGACGGCCACCGGTCTCGGTGCCTATATAGCGACAGCGACCGAAGCCGGTGACTTCCCACGGGTCGTTCTCGGCATCGCCATCATGTGCATTCTGGTGACGCTCTTCAATCGGCTGCTCTGGAGGCCGCTCTACGCCTTCGGGGAGCGTCGTCTTCGCCTCGGCTGACCCAGGGGAAACCTATGCTCGATCTTACCAACCAGCCCAGCCTGCTCGATATCCGCAGCGTCTGCCGGTCGTTTCCGAAAGGCAGCGGCGAGGATCTGCTGGTTCTCGAAAAAGTCGATCTGACCATACACTCAGGCGAAATTGTCGGCCTGCTCGGCCGCTCCGGATCGGGCAAGTCGACACTGCTGCGCATCATCGCAGGGCTCGTCGCGCCATCCTCGGGCGATGCAAAATGCCGCGGCGAGACCATCAAGGGGCCGCCGAACGGCGTCTCCATGGTGTTTCAGTCCTTCGCGCTGTTTCCATGGCTGACGGTGCTGCAGAACGTCGAATTGGGTTTGGAAGCGCTCGGGATCGACAGCTCCGAGCGCCGCACCCGGGCGCTCGCGGCGATCGACCTGATCGGTCTCGACGGCTTCGAATCCGCATACCCCAAGGAGTTGTCGGGCGGCATGCGTCAGCGCGTCGGCTTTGCGCGGGCGCTGGTCGTGCATCCCGACCTGCTGCTGATGGACGAGCCGTTTTCAGCGTTGGATGTGCTGACCGCGGAGACGCTCCGTACCGACCTGATCGATCTGTGGATCGAAGGCCGGCTGCCGATCAAGTCCGTGCTGATGGTAACGCACAACATCGAGGAAGCGGTGCTGATGTGTGACCGCATTCTGGTGTTTTCGTCCAATCCCGGCCGCGTCGCCGCCGAGATCAAGGTCGACCTGCCGCATCCGCGCAACCGTCTCGATCCGACCTTCCGCCAGCTTGTCGATAGTATCTATGCCCGCATGACGCAGCGTGCGGAGCCCAAAACTCCGGCCATCGAAGGTATTCACGGCACCGGCGTTGGCATGATCCTGAATCACGTCTCGTCCAACATTCTTTCCGGCCTGATCGAGACGCTTGCAGGCGCCCCGTATAACGGGCACGCCGATCTGCCGGTCCTGGCCGGCAGCCTGCAACTCGAAGCCGACGAGATATTCCACCTCGGTGAAGCGCTTCAATTGCTGCGATTTGCCCAATTGAGCGAAGGCGATCTGATGCTGACCGATGCCGGCAAGCGCTTTGCCCATCTCGAAACCGATGCCCGCAAGAAGCTGTTCGCCGAACATCTCATCAACTACGTGCCGGTCATGGGTCTGATCCGCCGCGTGCTCGATGAGCGTCCCTCGCACACAGCCCCCGCCGCGCGCTTCCGCAACGAACTTGAGGACTACATGTCGGAGGACTATGCGGACGAAACCCTGAAGACCATCGTGTCGTGGGGACGTTACGCGGAGCTGTTCGCCTATGACGAGCAGTCGGAATTGTTCAGCCTCGAAAACCCGCACTAATTTCCTGCCGTCGTCCCGGCGAATGCCGCGACCTATAACCCCTGACGTTGCTTTTTGCAGAAGGCGGCTGGCACAGCGCTTAAACGAAAATCCTCGGCGTATGGTCCCGGCGTTCGCCGGGACCATACGCCGATAGGAAGTGGATGCCTCAACCCGCTGCAGAGAAACTTTCCGCCTGCGCCAACGCCCAGGCCTCGCGGAAGCGAGGATCGCTGGTGCCGTCGATCAACTCGCCCGGGCGAAGCGACGGATAGAGCCGCGCGAATGACAGCACCTCGTTCGTGGAGGATCGCTGCGAGAAATGGATCGGCCGCAATTGCTGCGGATGTTCGAGCCCGGCGGCGGCGAGAAGCTCGGACAGGGCATGCAGCGTCGCATGATGATAATTGTAGACCCGCTCGATCTTGTGCGGCACCACCAGCGCGCGGGCGCGCGAGGGATCCTGCGTGGTCACACCGGTCGGGCATCGATCGGTGTGGCAACTCAGCGACTGGATGCAGCCCAGCGAAAACATGAAGCCGCGCGCCGAATTGCACCAGTCGGCGCCGATCGCCATGGCGCGCGCCATGTCGAATGCGGTGGCTATCTTTCCAGCGGTGCCGATGCGGATACGATCGCGGGCATTGATGCCGATCAGCGCATTGTGGACGAAATTGACGCCCTCACGCATTGGCATGCCCAGATGGTCCATGAATTCAAGCGGCGCAGCACCGGTGCCGCCTTCATTGCCGTCGACCACGATGAAATCAGGATAGATTCCGGTCTGCAGCATCGCCTTGCAGATCGCCAGGAATTCCCAGGGGTGGCCGATGCAGAGCTTGAAGCCGGCCGGCTTGCCGCCGGACAACCGCCGCATCTCGCCGATGAAGGCCATCATTTCCAGTGGCGTCGAAAAGGCACTGTGCGACGCCGGCGAGATGCAATCCTCGCCCATGGCGACGCCCCGGATCTTGGAAATCTCCTCCGATACCTTGGCCGCCGGCAGCACACCGCCATGCCCAGGCTTGGCGCCCTGGCTGACCTTGAGCTCCACCATCTTGATCTGATCGTCGGCGGCGACGCGGGCGAATTCTTCCGAATTAAAGGTGCCGTCCCGGTTGCGGCAACCAAAATAGCCGGAGCCGATTTCCCAGATGATGTCGCCGCCATTTTCGCGGTGATAGGGACTGAAGCCGCCCTCGCCGGTGTCGTGCGCGAAGCCGCCTCTTTTGGCGCCGGCATTCAGCGCGCGCACCGCGTTCGGGCTGAGCGCACCGAAACTCATCGCCGAGATATTGAAGACCGAGGCTGAGTATGGCTTGGTGCAATCCGGACCGCCAATGGTGACGCGAAATTGCTCGACGGCACGAGCCTTCGGCGCCACCGAATGGTGCATCCATTCATAGCCGTCGCGATAGACGTCCTCCTGGGTGCCGAACGGCCGCTTGTCGAGCACCATCTTGGCGCGCTGATAGACCAAGGCACGGGTGTCGCGGCTGAACGGCATGCCGTCCTTTTCGCTCTCGAAGAAATACTGCCGCATCTCCGGCCTGATCTCTTCGAGCAGGAAGCGGATATGCGCCGAGATCGGATAATTTCGCAGAACCGCGTGGTTCTTTTGCGTGAGATCGCGAATGCCGAGCAATGTGAGGGCGCCGAAAATAAGAATCGGGATCAGAACCAGGTCGAATGCCTTATGGTCGATAATCCCGATGCCGAGAAGCAATACCGTGACGACGCCGCAAATCGTAAGAACGATGAAGCGTGGCGAGAACGGAAGCATCAACGTTTCCATGGGGCCCTCAGGCAAATTCTGCCGTATTATTTTTCAGCCGCAGCCTAGTCCAATTATCCGAACAATCTGTACACGATATCCGGCGCACGGGGTCACGGATATGACAGCTGACAACCCGCGAGGCTACCGAATCCGCCGGTGGCAAATCAACCTGTCTGCAGTGAGCCATATCGCCACCATGCGCTCCCTTTTTTGCAGTGCAATGTAACTCGGCCGAGTCTCGAACGGTTCAGTGACTGTGCGGGCGCATCTCGTCTGGAATCGCGCTCTTCTCCAGGCCGCCTCGCGCCAGCCATGCGTCGGTGCTCCGGATGGCGCGCTCGATATGATCGGCCGTCCGCGAGAAGTCGTAGGGCGATCCCACCAGCGGACATAATGGCGGCACCACATAATATTCGATATCGGGGGCGAGAGCTTCCAACTCGCTGACCAATTGCCGCGCGATCAGGAGCGTCAGTGCGTGTAGCGCATTGGCCACCGCGCCGGTCGGAGGCGTCTGTGTCGAGCAGGCGTACCCTGTCGGCAGAATGATCAGGCGCTCCGCCCCTTTCGCGACCGCGACCTTGATCGGCGTGTTGCTCGAGATCGCGCCGTCGGCCAGATAGAAATCCTTGTAGCGGACCGGCGCGAAGGCACCTGGGATCGCGGTAGAGGCGATGATCGCCTGGGCAACCGACCCCTCGGACAGCACAACGCTGTCGCCCGAGACGAAATCGGTCGTGACGATATGAACCGGGAGGCTGGCATCCTGCAAATTGCGATAGGGCATATGATCGTCGATCAGCTTCCTGATCCCGTCATGCGGAATCAGGAAATCCCGCCGCCAGAGAAATCCCAGCAGGGTCCGCCATGTGACCGGGAAAACGTCGTGCCGTTGCAATCCGCGCCAGATGGTTTCCAACTGCAGAACGCCCCTTAATGTGGGATCCCCCGCATAGTACGCGCCATTCAGGGCGCCGACGCTGGAACCGACCACCATATCCGCGGAAATTCCATGTGCGGCGAGTGAGTGCATCATGCCCACCTGAATGGCGCCAAAACTGCCTCCCCCTGCGAATACAAAGGCCGTTCTCGCAAGCCCGCCATGGTTGGATACGAACAAAGTCCCGATTGCTCCCCCTATCGACGCGTTGGCGAAAAGCCACGCGAAGTTCGGCCGGGTTTATAGCAGCCGATAACCGGCTGGCACTATCAACATTGTTTGTTCGATGGAGGAGTGATGCGTGCCCCAGATGTTACAGAGCGCGAGGCGGTGCGCTGCTGATCCTGAGCCCACGAAAATGCTCAACCTCGATGGGTCCCGGATCTGCGGAGCAGCGTTAAGAACGCTGCACCGCGTCCGGGACACGCCGCTCAGCGCTCGACGAACGCCTTTTCGATGACAAAATGGCCGGGCTCGCTGTGGCTGCCCTCGAGAAAACCGCGCGTCTCAAACATCTGGCGCAGTTCTTCGAGCATGCCCGGGCTGCCGCACATCATGATCCGGTCGGTGGCGATGTCCAGCGGCGACTGGCCGATGTCGTTGAACAATTGCTCCGACGTGATCAGGTCGGTGATGCGGCCGCGGTTGCGGAACGGCTCGCGGGTGACGGTCGGGTAATACAAAAGCTTCTCGGTCAGCAGCGGCCCGAGAAAT
>JAQGKC010000153.1 GCA_028290305.1 Bradyrhizobium sp. | reverse complement strand
TCATTGCTCTATGGATGATGTGGGTTTCGAATAGCACGTCTGGAGCCGCGCATATTGGCGACTTCGAGACGATGGACGCATGTAAAAAAGCAGCCACTGGACAACAGCATATTGGATCTGAAGAGCGCGCGCCCTATTACTCCTTCGTGTGCGTGCAATCCAAGTAACCCGGCACTAAGGCCGCCTCAGTTGGCGGCCTCTTTTTATCGCACGGATAGAAATACGATGGCCAGCACGACAGCCCACCCCACTATGACCAGAGAGGCCACAGCTCCAGCGGTTATTTTAAGTTTCTCTTTCGTGGTGTAGGGACGCATTCAGTGTCTCCGTTGGCGGCCTCTTTCGTGTCAGGCTCGCTTGCCATCTCGTAGCGTGGCCCTTTTCCACCGTCTCGACGCCTGCGGCGCTGCGTTGTTCGGTTCGTCTGCGATAGGGATAAGAACAGCCTCGAACGTCACGTCCGGCGCTTGTTTGGCGGTTCCGGTGCATGACGCCATCGTAGGGGTAAATTTGCCTGTCACTGTCAAATCGACGTTGTCGATGCCGAAAACGGAAGGTCCCTGCGTACGACGCCGCGCCGCAATGGAAGCCGTGAATTTGTTTCCCTCGACAACGTATGCCCCGGTGTAAGCGCTCACGGAATCGCCACCGGTCAGGTTGCCATCATCAAGCACTACGATGCCGGTCCCTTCTCCCCGCGGGGTTCTGAACCAAGCAGAATAACTGCCATTTCTCATCATGGGTCACCCTAGAAGCCCTGTGCGGCTTTCTCATCGACGCTGTAGCACCTGCAGTTTGCCGGATGGTTTACCGGCTGGCGGGTTTTGATTTGATCTTTAGTGAAATGCCCCACGCGGTTCCGGACCCTCGCATATCTGAATTTCCTGATCGTGGACATGGGCCAGCATCTAGCCGAGGCCTCGCATATCGAACGACTCCCCACAGGCGAGGCATTTCATGAAATGATCGGCCTGGGTTTGGGTGATACCATCAGAGTCACGCCGGGCTTGATCATGCGTCTTCGCCTATCACCTCGTATTCAAACGCGACGCCTTCAGGATCGTTCTCCTCGAACCACTCATCGGCAAGGTCCGGGTTTGCGAACACCTTGAGATGGTCAACATCGCCAACCTGTTTGCTGGTATCGACGTATATCCAGACTGTTTTCATAAGTCCTCCCGCAGGCCTTTGAAAAACGGATGCCTGACCTTTCCCTCGGCGGACTTCGCGCTATATTCGATCTCAGGCAGCAATGACGGCTCGACCCATATCCCACGATGCGTGATCTTCGCGGCGTGGCGCTGGGTCTTTCGGATCGCGGCTTGAGAGGCCTGCAAGTCCTTTGCCGAAGCTGTGGCTCACTCGAACGGCTTTTCGGGGTTGGACTCTAGGTCGTATGGCAACATAGGTTGAGCCATCGAAAACTTCGAGGACCTCATCACAGGATTCGCATTGGAACTCGCCCTTGCTGCCCTTTCGGGACACCAGCTCGATGCGGCGGTAACCGCCGTGGCATTTGGGACAGGTCACGTCAGACTGCCGCATTATCATTTGGCCTCCTGCAATTCCATGGAGATCAAATGGTGACATTCTTAGAACCAAACCGATAGTCATCCCAAGGTATGTAGGGGTTATATTCGGGGTTGTATGTTCGCTACGCCGCCCGATCTTCCTTGTCGGTGCCGCGTGCGACGATCTTAAGAGCATCGTCCGGCAACGGCCGTTGCAGCGCCTTCGCCTGAGGATAGGAAACTCGGTCAATAGTTTGCGGTCGCTCCTCGCATACCACACCGCGGAATAACAAATTATCCCACGTCGGATAGTTGATCGCCACGCGATAGCCGCCTAGCTTCTCGCGAAGCTGTCGTTTGAGCGTATCGATATCTCTCCTCGAAATCTGGTCGCGCCAAAATAGCTTTTTCATCGCTCTTAAATAATTGCTGAATCGGGTTCGCCTATTCTCGCGGGCGCTGTAGCCTAATTCGGAGACAGGTTGCAAAAGCCGCGCTACCGTCCCCTGAACTGCGGCTTGCGCTTTTCCATGAAGGCGCGCCGGCCCTCGCGGAAATCCTCTGAGTCCATGCAGTCGGTGCCGATCTGCTTGATCGCGCCCATGTCGCGATCGTCGGGGTCCTTCAGCACCTGCGCGATGGTGATCTTGGCGGCCTTGATCGCCAGCGGCGCGTTGCCGGAAATGGTGCGGGCGATCTCCATCGTGGCGCCCCAGAGTTCGCCGGTCGGAATCATGCGATCGACCAGCCCGATCCTTAGCGCTTCCGTGGCATCGATCCGCATCCCCGTGTACATCAAAAGCCGGGCCCATGACGGCCCGACCAGCGAGACCAGATGCTTGAGGCCGTCATAACCATAGGCGATGCCGAGCTTGGCTGCGGGAATGCCGAACTGGCTGTCCTCGGCGGCGATGCGGATATCCGCCAGCATCGCGACCTGCATGCCGCCGCCGAGGCAGAAACCCCGGATGCAGGCGATGGTCGGCTTCGGATAATCCGCGAGCAGGGCGCGCTGCGCGGTGCTGCGCCTGGAATATTCTTCCGACGCTGCGGCGTTATGGCGGGTTTTCTCGAACTGGCTGATATCCGCGCCCGAGACGAACGCCTTGTCACCGGCGCCGACCAGGATCACGACGCGAACCTCGGGATTGTCGCGCAACTCGAGCAGTGCGCACCCGAACCCCTCCCACATGTCGAGCGACATCGCATTGCGTTTTTCAGGATTGTTGAAGGTGACGATGCCGACGCCGTCAGTGATGTTTTGCAGGATCTTGCCGTCGGCGAAGGATTTGTCGGTGCTTTTGGGGACATCTAGCATCGGAACTGCTTTCTGAGCTTCAGGACTCGAGGAGACGACCAACATTCACCCGCGCGAAAGCCGGTCGCGCCGGTATTTTAGCCCACCATTCGCTTACGCGGGGATGTTTCTTCACCGCGGGCCGGCAGCAAGCGCGCCATTACCGGATGCTTACTGCGCGAGATGCGCCGTCAGCGGATGACTGCCCGCCTTGCTGAAGAAAGCCGCTTCTTCGGCGGTGGCTTCCAGAAGCTGCTCGTCCTGGTCGTAGATGTCGTTGCGGAATTGAACGGTCTGGTCTTTCGTCATCCATGCTGTGAGATAAATCCAGGCCACCGGAACTCTCCTGGGCAGAGCGATGTCTTCGCGCTGGCCGGTGGCGATGGCGGCGTCGATGGCGGCGCGATTCCATTTCGGCATCTCTTCCTGCAGCAGCCAGGCGGCGAGGTCGCGCACGTTGTCCACCCGCGAACAGCCGTGCGAGTCGAAGCGGTAATCGTCGCTGAACAAATTGTGCTGGTTGGTGTCGTGCATGTAGACCGAATACGGATTCGGCATGTCGATCTTCACGGCACCAAGCGCATTCCAGGTGCCGGATTGCTGGCGCACGGTGAAATTCGGCGTGCGGGCGCCGGACCAATCCACCGATCGCGGGTCGATCGGTGCGTCATGCGCGTCGAGAACCTCCATGTGCATGCGGGAGAGATAGCCGGAATCTTTCCGCATATGCGCCGAGATTTCGGTTTTCGCAATCGATGACGGCACCGTCCATGTGGGATTGAGATTGATGCTGGTGATTTCGGCGGTCAGCGTCGGCGAAGGTTTCTCGGTTTTGCCGACGATCACGCGATAACGCCGGACCACCTTGTCGTTTTCGACGGCTTCGGCAAATGCCGCAGGCAGGTTCACGACGACGTAACGTTGTCCGAACGTGAAACTCATATTCTCGAGGCGTTCGAGCGAAGCCTCAAGCTGCTTGATCCGCTTCTGTACGGGAACATTGAGCGCAGCCAAGGTGCGTGGTGTCACGGTCCCTGTCGGCGCGAGGCCGTGGCGCGCCTGGAAACGCATCACGCTCTCGGCGACAACCTCGTCAAACGGTCCGGACGCCTTGTCGGCGGCCAGATCGCCGCTGATCAGGAGACGCTGCCGGAGCAAATCGTCGTGCGGTCCCTGCACGCCGATTGCGAATTTGGCGTCGGCGGGAATCATCGGCCATCCGCCGCGTACCGCAAGATCCGAATAGCTCAGCGCCGCCTCCTTGATCCGCTGTGCCGTGCCTTCGTCGAAGGTCGGCTCGTGCGATAGCGCCAGGGCAGCCGCGGAGCGCGATTCCGGGGTCGATGCGGCCGCCGGCTTTATCGCGTGCGCCGCCGGATTTGCCGCGCTTGCTGGCGCCGCCGTGACCGGCTTGGCTGGGAGCGGTGGGGTGCCGGAGCCGGCGATGCCTGCGCTTTGGCCAAATGCCGAAGTGGTCGCAAGCATCGTGGCTATGGCAACGATTGTCATTCTTCGCATGTTTGATGCCCTTGGGATGCGCCGTCATGGCGCTGACGTTGAAATCAACACGTTCGGCCGCTCAGCGAACAAATCGGGTGGACCGATCCGCAAATGCGTTTTCTAAATGTTAGCCCAGTTCTTTGAATGTTAGCCCATGAGAGTTGCGTTCTGATTAAGTTGCTATTGCGGCTGTTGCACTGCCACAAAAGCCCGGCCACAAAAGCCTGGGTTGGACTTTTGTGGCATTTGATATGTCGCGGCGGTAGTTAATGTGGTTCGCGAAGGCGCGCGCCGAAAAAAATAAATGTGTCCTTGGGAGAGCGAATGCTGTGGACGCGCCGAGAGGTGATTGCCGGATGCAGCGGCGGGCTGGCTTTGCTGGCGGGACTGCCGGCCGTTGCCGAAGCGGCCTATCCCAGCCGAACCATCAAGATGGTCGTGCCTTATCCCGCGGGTGGCACCACCGATTTCCTCGGCCGCCTGGTCGCCGATCAGCTCCAGTCCGGACTTGGTGCGACCGTCGTCGTCGAGAACAAGCCGGGAGCGGGTACATCACTCGGTGCGGATTGGGTGGCAAGGGCCGAGCCGGATGGCTATACGCTATTGATGGCGACCTCGACCACGCTCGCCATCAACAAGACCCTCTACAAGAAGCTGCCGTACGATCCGGTGAAGGATTTTACGCCGATCGCGCTGGTAGCCGGGGTGCCGTTCGCGCTGATTATCAATCCGTCGATTCCCGTGAAGACCCTGTCCGAATTCATCGCTTACGCCAAATCGAAACCGGGGCTGGCCTATGGTTCGGCCGGCAATGGCAGTCCGCAGCATCTGGGTGCCGAAATGCTCAGGGCTGCGGCGGGAATCGATATCCGGCACGTGCCGTATCGCGGCGCCATGCCGGCGATGCTCGATGTGATCGCGGGCCACATTCCTTTTATGGTGGTGGATATTCAACCGGCATTGCCGCAGATCCGCGAGGGCAAGGTCAGGGTCCTCGGCGTGACCACGCCGAAGCGGGTCGCCGCGGTGCCTGACATTCCGACGCTGGCCGAAGGCGGCCTTGCCGGTTTTGAGCTTGTCGCATGGCAGGGCGTGGTCGCGCCCGCCGGCGTGCCCCGCGCGATCGTCGACCAGTTGGCTGCGCAGATCGGAAAGCTGGTTGACGATCCCAAAACGCGCAACAAGCTGACGGCGATTGCGCTGGAGCCTCTGGACGGATCGACCCCGGACAGTTTTGCGGCTTACGTGAAGAGCGAAGTCGACCGTTGGGCGGTCATCGTCAGGAATTCGGGCGTCCAGCTGGAATGACGGCATGTCCTCGGTGAAGTTCTCGGTACATAAGCGCGCGTCATGCCTGGAATGACTGGGTCTGACGTGCTGATCGTGGGGGCAGGACCGGTCGGGCTCACGCTCGCGATCGATCTGGCGTGGCGAGGTATCGACGTCACGGTGGTGGAGACGCGCGCGCGCGCCGCGCCTCCGGAACCAAAATGCAACCATGTCGCGGCCCGCACCATGGAAATCTTCCGGCGGCTCGGTCTAGCGGAAAAGGTGCGCAACGCCGGATTGCCGGCCGATTATCCGCATGACATCAGTTACCGGACCTCGTTTACCGGGCAGGAACTGGCGCGCATTCCAATTCCCTGCCGCCGCGATCGTTTCACCATGAAGGATGGCCCGGACTGCAACTGGCCGACGCCGGAGCCGCCCCATCGCATCAACCAGATCTTTCTCGAACCGATCCTGTTCGAGCATGCCGCTGCGCAGCCACGCATCCACATCGTCAACCGGACGTCGGTCGAAGACGTGGTGGTGGGGGATAACTCCGCGACCGTCAGCCTTCGCGATCTCGAAACCGGATCTGTCAGGCGTTTGAGCGGTCGCTATCTCATCGGTTGCGATGGCGCGCGCTCCGTCGTCCGCAAGGCGATCGGCGCTGAGCTGACCGGCGACGCCATCATTCAGCGCGTGCAATCGACGTATATTCGCGCACCCGGGCTGATCGCTCGTCAGCAGCATGCGAATGCCTGGGGTACTGGCGCGATCAACCCGCGGCGCTCCGGCATGGTGTATGCGATCGACGGCCGCGAGCGATGGCTGGTGCATAATTACATGAAGCCCGGCGAGACCGACTTCGAGGCCGTTGATCGCGACGCCTGCCTCCGAACCATTCTTGGCGTGGGGGCGGACTTCAACTACGACATCATCTCGAAAGAGGATTGGTGCGGACGCCGCCTGATCGCGAACAAGTTTCGCGACCGTTGCGCGTTCATCGCCGGCGATGCGGCGCATATCTGGGTGCCCTATGCCGGTTACGGCATGAACGCCGGGATTGCCGACGCCATGAACCTGTCGTGGCTGCTTGCCGCTCATCTCAATGGTTGGGCGCCCGCGTCTATTCTCGACGCTTATGAGGCGGAGCGTTGGCCGATCACCAGCCAGGTCTCGCGTTTCGCGATGTCGCACGCCGAGGCTGAAATTCGCCGCCGCGGCGCGGTGCCCGATGAAATCGAAGATGCGGGATCACAGGGCGAGTTGGCGCGGCGCGAGGTCGGGCGTCTCGCCTACGAGATCAACGTCCAGCAATATGCCTGTGCAGGTCTCAACTTCGGCACCTATTATGACCGCTCACCGATCATTGCCTATGACGGCGCCGAACAGCCGGCCTATTCGATGAACAGCTATACGCCGTCGACCGTCCCGGGTTGCCGCACCCCGCATCTGTGGTGCGAAGATGGCGGCTCGCTCTACGATGCAATGGGGCCGGAGTTCACCCTGCTGAGGTTCGATCCAGCGGTGGATGTTGCGGCGCTTGAGGCTGCCGCTCGCAACAGGGGCGTGCCGCTCAAGGTGATCGAGATCGAGCGGCCAACGACCGCCATTTTCCAAGATAGCAGGCTCGTGTTGTCGCGCCCGGACCAGCATGTAGCCTGGCGCGGCGATACGCTGCCGAACGATCCGCTTGCGCTGATCGATCGTGTCCGCGGCGCTGCAAGTTAGAGAAGCGAGGCTGGGATCGGCCAGACGGTCTCGATTGTCTGGGGCACGATCGGCAAAAGTGGAAGCCGGTTTTGCCGAACAAACGACTTCGTTTGTTTCGAGATCGCGCTCAAACCAAAGAGCGCATGATCTTTTTACCGAACCGCCCGCATTTGGCGGATCATGCGCTAGTCTTCGTTCGCGGCGATCGATTCCATCAGGGATACCAGCTGACGCTGCACGGTCTGATCCTTGATCTTGCTGTAGGCTCGCAGCAGTCTCAGGCTAAAGGCGCTGTCGAGAAACAGCAGGCTTTCGACCTCGCGTGCCTTGCCGTCGCCATCATAGAAGAATGTGACGGGCACATCGAGCGCAGTGGCAATTTGCTGAAGACGAGCGGCACCGACGCGGTTGACGCCCTTCTCGTACTTTTGAACCTGCTGGAAGCTGACACCAAGTTGGTCGCCGAGCTCCGCCTGTGAGATTCGCTGCTCGACACGCCGGAGTCGAATACGCTTGCCCAGCTCAATGTCAGGTTTTCCAGCACTGCGCTGCTTCATCTTCTTTGCCGCTGATTTGTTCATTCTGCTTTTACCGTCCTTCGGTCGAGAATCCCCCAAACAGATGGGTCAGGGATTCACCCTTATACACCGCTTTAAGCTCGCTTGGATGGATGAATTCGTCCTTAAACCACGGGAATTTTGCCGGATTGAAGGCTTCCACCAGCCAGTCGATCATGCGGCGCACCCGGGGAATACGGCCGCTACCGGGATGATAGGACAGCCAAATATCGAATGGCTGGCGCAATTCGATCTCGAGAGGTATTATATTCCCGCCAAGCGCACAGGCGTATGTCGGGAATACGCCAATACCGGCGCCGTTGGCAACGGCCCAGTAATTGGCGCTGCTGACGTTGGTTTTCATCACCAACAGGTCTTGCTGGGAATGGCCGGGAAACCAGCTTTCGAACGTCTCTTTGGCCGCGATCTGATCGGCGACCTGCATCACGAGCCGGTGCTTGACCAGCTCGTCGGCGGTTTTCGGCGCGCCGAAAGTATCGATGTATTTCTGGCTGGCAAAGAGCATCAGATGCATTCGGCCGAGCCGGACCAGTTTGACGTCAAGCGCGGCTGGCCGCGACAGATGGATCGCCACGTCGGCCTCATGCCTCGACACGTCGGCAGAGCGCATCGCACAATGAAGATCGACGAGAATGTTCGGGAACGATTGTTGAAATTCGACGAGCCGAGGCGCCAGCCAAAATGTTCCGAGGCCCTCGGTGACGGCAACCCGGACTTCGCCCGAGAGCGTGTTGGTGACGGAATTGCTGGCGCGCAACAAGTCGAACGAAGCGGCCTCCATGCGTTCGACAGCCGAAACAACCAACGAGCCTTCATCGGTCAGGCGGGTGCCATGGACGTCGCGCGTGAACAGTGTGGCGCCGATTTGCCGCTCAAAGTCATCGATTCGCCTGCGAACGACGTTGATGGACAGTTCGAGCCGCTCAGCCGCGGATCTAAAGCTCCCGCAGCGGACGACCTCCAGAAAAACCCTGGCCGCGTCCCAATCCGTGAGACCACCGAGAGCGATCTTGTGGCGTTCCTCCTGGGGAACGCCCCTTTCCAGCGCCAGACGCATACAAAGCCCTCTTCGTCCGCTAAACTTGGCAGAATACTGGGCGAACGACAACCATGGCGGGTCCAGGGCAACCCGTTTTAGCACTGATGTTTGCCGTCGAGGCGGGCGTCCCGGGGGAATACGGCGTGTCGGCCGAAAGCCGTCCTGCCATCGAAAGGTAAGCGCGTGACTTCAGTTGTAAGCCTTCGGACATTCGCAAATTCATCGAGCGTCCCGATCATCGTGTTTGTCGATATGCAGCAGGAATATCTGGCGAAGCCACGTCTGCTGGCGATTTCCGAGATCGATCGTGCGCTGGACAATTGCCGACGGGTCCTGGATCACTCGCGCGAAATCGGTTTGCCGGTCGCATTCATCCGCATGCTCAATGAGTCGGCATTTTTCAATCGTGCAACGCCGTTCGTCCGCTGGATCGAGGGTTTTGAGCCGTGTCGCAACGAGATGGTATTCGAGCGCGGCAGCCCGTCTTGCTACTCTTGCGAGCCCTTCACCGCGATGGTGAACCAAAGCCGCGGCGGCATCGTGCTCGCTGGATTTGCGGGCGAATCGGCCTGCCTTTCGACCTTGATCGACGCGTTTCACCGCAACCACAAGGCCGCTTATTTGTGCGACGCTTCGGCCAGCCACGCGCTCGATGACGTGCCAGCCGACCAAATCCACCGTGTCGTTTCGAAGATTTCCGGACTTTATGGAGAAGTATATGAAACGGCCGACTGGATTGCCTCGACCTCACCTCGTAAGCTCGGTAACGGAAAAAACGCCGGTGGCTAATTCAGAACAACGATTGCATTCGGTCCTGGCAACTCTTGAGGAGTGCCGGGCGGTTCTCATCGCCAGTACCGACCAGGAGACTGCGTCATTGGTATCCGTGGCGATTCTCCAGCTTCGGATGAAGCTCAATCGAATTGCGGATTCGGAATTGAAGGCATTGTGCGATACGATGATGCCGGACGACGGGCCCGCGGAAAGATCGCAAGCTCCAATCTTGCCGCAAGGCCAACGGCGGCGTCCCCCGACTTTGCTGAAGCTGGTCAAATAGCAAGGCAACGTCGCGCCGGCGGTGCCCGCCCGGGCTGTCGCGGTGCCGTATTGTTGATCGAGAAAATCCCGCGCATCGGCTACATGAAGCCGGATCACCCCGGCGCTTTCCGACATCAGGCTCGGCCAAGGCAGCGCGCCGCACATTATCAACGATGGCGATGACTGCATGATTCATGATGTCTCGATTCCTGCGGCGCTGATTGCCGGTCTCGTCAGCTTTCTGTCGCCGTGCGTGCTGCCTTTGGTGCCGCCCTATCTGATCTATCTGACCGGCGCGACCATCGAGCATGTCGCCAATGATGAGGCGGTGTCGTCCTCGAAGCGCGCGGTGATGATTTCGGCCGTCATGTTCGTGCTCGGCTTTTCCACCGTTTTCGTGGCGCTCGGCGCCAGTGCCTCCCTGATCGGGACGCTGATCCGTGCCTGGTCGGCCGAGCTCTCGATTATCGCCGGCATCGTCATCATCATCATGGGCCTGCACTTCCTCGGGCTGACGCGGATCGGCTTCCTGATGCGGGAAGGGCGGTTGCCGATTCCAAAGCCGGTGGGCTTGTGGGGGGCTTATGTGATGGGTCTGGCCTTTGCGTTCGGCTGGACACCCTGCATCGGCCCAATCCTCGCGGCTATCCTGTCGGTCGCCGCCGCCGAGGCGACGGTGGCGAAAGGCGCGGGCCTGCTCGCGGTCTATTCCGCGGGGCTGGGAATTCCGTTTTTGATCGCTGCTTTCATGGTCGAACAGTTCTCGTCGCTGTTCTCGCGGATGAAGCGGCATCTCGCCAATGTCGAGCGGGCGATGGGCGTGCTGCTGGTCATCACCGGTGTCGGCTTTCTCACCGGCGCGGTATCCACCGTCAGCATCTGGCTGCTGGAGACGTTTCCGGCGCTGCAGAATTTTGGCTAAATGCGCAGATCGGATGTCCGCTTTTACGGGGTAAAGCGACAACGTCTGCTCGGTTTGGGTATTTCCGCTTGTGCGTCTGAGAAGCCGCGCGGCATGTGATGCTGGCGACATTTTGTCTCAGTAGCATTCGAACCGTCGTCTCGAACTCATTTAAGGACCTCCAATCATCTAGGATCTCCAGTCATCGATAAGGGAGGTCAACCATGAAGATCGTTGTGATCGGCGGTACCGGCCTGATCGGCTCGAAGACCGTCGCCATTCTGCGACAGGGTGGCCACGAAGTCCTCGCCGCCTCGCCCAACAGCGGCGTCAACACCATCACCGGCGAGGGGCTCAAAGAGGCCCTGGCCGGCGCGCAGGTGGTGATCGACCTCGCCAATTCGCCCTCATTTGAAGACGAGGCGGTGCTGGAGTTCTTCGAGACCTCCGGCCGCAACCTTCTCGCGGCGGAGGCCGCAGCCGGTGTCCGACACCATGTCGCGCTCTCCATCGTCGCAATCGACCGGACAGACAATGGCTATTTCCGCGCCAAGGTCGCCCAAGAGAAACTGATCAAGACCTCCGGCATCCCATACACCATCGTCCGCT
>JAQGKC010000152.1 GCA_028290305.1 Bradyrhizobium sp. | reverse complement strand
TTCATGGCGTCGGAGAGGAACTTGCCGATTTCGGCATCGCCGTTGGCGGAGATGGTGCCGATCTGGGCGATTTCCTCGTTCGAGGTGACCTTCTTGGAGTTCTTGACGAGGTCGGCGACCACGGCTTCCACCGCCAGATCGATACCGCGCTTCAGATCCATCGGGTTCATGCCGGCGGCAACCGACTTGGCGCCTTCGCGCACAATGGCCGCAGCCAGCACGGTCGCGGTGGTGGTGCCGTCGCCGGCCGCGTCGGCCGATTTGGAGGCCACTTCGCGCACCATCTGGGCGCCCATGTTCTCGAACTTGTCCTCAAGCTCGATTTCCTTGGCGACGGTGACGCCGTCCTTGGTGATGCGGGGGGCGCCGAATGACTTGTCGAGCACGACGTTGCGGCCCTTGGGGCCGAGCGTGACCTTCACTGCGTTGTTGAGAATTTCGACGCCGTGCAACATCCTGTCGCGGGCATCGACGCCGAATTTGACTTCTTTGGCTGACATAGTGATCTCCGTTTTCTACTGGTCAGACCCCAAAGACCGCGCGACTGGGCGGGCTCTCGAGGGACGAGATTTGAATTGCGGGCCTCATCCTTCGAGATGCCGGCTACGCCGGCTCCTCAGGATAAGGAAAACTGGCTGGCGCTACGCCGCCTTCTTCTTGGCGGCGGGCAGATCAGTGAGAACGCCCATGATGTCGCTTTCCTTCATGATCAGCAGTTCCTGACCATCGAGCTTGACCTCGTTGCCCGACCACTTGCCAAACAGCACGCGGTCGCCAACCTTGAGATCGATCGGAACGAGGTTGCCGGCTTCGTCGCGGCCACCTGGGCCGACCGCCGTGATTTCGCCCTGCGAGGGCTTCTCCTTGGCACTATCCGGAATGATGATGCCGCCTGCGGTTTTGTCTTCGGCATCGATGCGTTTGACCACGACGCGGTCGTGCAGCGGACGGAATTTCATGGGATCCTCCTTGGCTTTTGTGATTATTTCTGGATTGGCAGTCGCAAAGAGTGAGTGCTAGCCGCTCTTGACATAAGCCTGTGACACTGGGGTGCAAGGGCTTCGGCCTAGGATGTTTGACTGCAACTTGAGTTTCTCGGTGAGGACCGCTTGCGGCGATTGCTAGCAGGCGAAGTAACATGCTGCTAGCGCGTTGATTACTATCACCTATTGAACGTTTTCGTTCTTAGCGAATTGAGAATCATGCAACTGTTTTAGTTAGACTGGAGGTTGGCATGGTCGAGAAACATGCGGTTTCCAAGGATTTCAGGAAGCAGGTCTTAGGCTACGGACTGACAACGGCGGAAATCGTTTATCGCCGTCCGGATCGCCACTGGTTGCTGCAAACTTACGTCTGGCAGGACTACGATATGTTTCCGAATTTCCCGGCGCTGAGGGATTTCCTTGCGTTCTGGGAAAAATCACTCGAAGGACCCCTGTTCGCAGTTACCGTTGCGCACTCGAAACTCATCAAGCCAGCCGAACTGCACGCCGTCGACGGCGTATTTCGGTTGCACTGATTCAACTGGACCAATTACGGCGGGAGCGCAAAAGGCTCAAGATCCGATTCGCGCACTGGGCACATTCTGAGGCTCGGCGACTTGTCTGCGCGGCCGGCGCGGCGCAGACGAGTCCAAGCTCGGGCCACCGCCAAAACCTGCGGCGGCTCGCCAAATTGGTCGCGACGTTGCCACCAACTGCGGTTCAGAAGTAAAGAGCGTCAGAGCCAGCGATCAAAGCCGCCGCCGACCAGATCGGCGCAAGTTGCCTACGGGCCCATAGTCGACGTTTCAGTAAAATCATCGCAAGAGAACATCTGCCCGATCGAAATTCCATAACATGCGATCCGCACTATGTCTTGGGCCGTGTGTGTACCGAAAACTTAAACGCGGACGTAGCGGTGATGAAGTCCGCCCAGGATCGCGTGCGAACTGATCACACCGGTTCGCTGAACCGGGCGAGAAACCGGCGCATCCTTGTTCAAGAATCGATGCGTTCTGACGCAATTGGTAATAGTCGGCCTAGGATTTCAGGACCCGGCGCAAAGGCATCTCGCCCAAGACAATGATGTGATCCACACACTCACGCCGGATCGAAGGTTCGCCATCCCTGGCTGGGCGGCCCCCGCCGTTTGACCATGAACTTTGCGACACTCGACTGCGCGACTTCAAACCCGAGCTTGAGCAGTTCGCCGTGAATGCGTGGCGCACCCCAAAGCGGATTTTCGACGCTCATCCGCCGGATCAATCCGCACAGCTCCGTGTCGATCTGCGGTCGCCCGCCCTGTGGGCGCGACTTCCAACGCCAGTAGCGGCGAAAGCCGGCCCGATGCTAACGCACGAGCGTCTCGGGCCGGATGATGGTGAGCAGCTGCAGAATAGAAGGAAACCAGCAATACAGCTGGACAAGGAACCAGCGATCATTGGTGGTGAGCCGGACGCGACCATGCAGCCTGCGCCTCAAGACATTCAACTGATGTCGAAGCACCGCGTTCTCGGCCTCAAGCCGCAACTTCGACTTGAATGGCGAGGCCAGGACGGCCAGAGCGAAACAGAGCAGCCCGATCATTCCGCCAGCTTAGGCGATTCCAGCACCTCATCAACTCGGACGAGGTTGGCGCAGAGCGCCGATCCGGAATCGACAGCAAGGCCCTCTATATCGTCATATCGACACTGACTGTACAGCTGCACTGTCGAACGATCCTGCTGATTTTGCATCATCGCGTTTGATCGGGTTCAAGCTCGCTGTGCGGCAGCAAAAAGCCGCAGGCATTGTCGCGCTGCGGCCAGCCAGGTTCGAAAATTGAGCCCCGGTGAAAACGAGCTAAGGCCATGTTGTCCCCGGCGTAAATCAAAATGATGGTTCTGAAGCAGGAACAAAGGCGTTGTTGCTGGGCTGCCACAGGACCTCAACGCAACTCGACGGGCCGGATTGGCGGGTCTGACGGGCTTCGAGTTGAAGCATAATTGCGACCTAAGGCAGCCAAATTCCTTCAAAAATTTTCCGCGCCGAGATCATATGACCCTCTGCTTCCGCGAATGTAAACTTTGGCGGCAGCGGCACATATTAAATCCCGGTTCGCGTCAAAGACGCTGAGGAAACCCGATTCATCAAGACTGACACCCGGCTGAATTGTCGTCAAAGCGTCTTCATTTATAAAGAAGGATATTTCAATGGCGCTATCAGACCCCCAAAAATGCACCGCACGCCGTGTCGGGTCGTATGATCGGCTATGGTTCGGAAAATCAATCACGTAAAGTCACGCTGTTTTCATTTCGAAAGCCGTCCGACTGAAAGGACCAACGATATCGGCCGCTAAACGGACGAGTCGAGCATGCCGAAAGCGGCTTCCTATGGCAATGACGGAACAAGCCTTTGGATTTAAGTGGATAACCACCCGATTGCCCGAGTCCCGCCATGCGGAGCGGTGTGAATCTGGCAGCGCTTCGTTCAACGCGCCGGAGGGCAGGATATGAACGATACGGTCAGTGAGTTCGAACGCTTGTTAGGTCATGCAGCACTTAAGCTTTGGCCAGACCTGCCTCGAGATGTGCAGGAACTACTTTTCGAAACAGCAGTTCCCATCAGTCCCACGGCTCGAAACAGTTTGGCGATATTCCTTCACGACCGTCATCCACGAACCGCGCATCCGCCTAAGCCAACACAGTTGGCCTAGTGGTGGGGCGCGTTCGAGAAGGCGCATCTATGGTTTCCCGAATCTGAACGGCCATTATCTTGCGGTAGGGCTGGACTTAGCAAAATTGTAGGAAATGCCTTGCAGTCTGCCAGTTCGGAGGACTTACGTGATTGAACGTCGGCGACTTCCAGGAACGAAGGTTGCGCAGCCAGCCAAGGTTTTGGCGGAGCATGCGGATGTTGGGCACGACTGCATCGTCAAAAACCTGAATACGCTGGGTGCCTGTATCAGTTTCGACGCGACCACCTTCGCCGTACTACCTCGCAGATTCGACCAGACTTTCGACAATTGCCACACCTACTGGCATTGTAGCGTGATTTGGCAGGACGGCGATGTTCGGCGCGTCGGGGTGAGTTGGAAGACGTGCTGACCGTGCGTTATTGTTCCGCTGATGCCTTGCGAACTTCCGTATCGCGGCGTTGTTCGATTTCTTCGGGTTCTTGTTCGTCAAGGCGAGTAACTTCGGACCGAGCATCGCTATGCGGTGAACCATCGCCCTTTGTGGATATCGAATTTCACCGAACCTTCGTCTCGCATTTTTAATAGGAGCGACTGGCAAGATTCCTCATTCGAGACATTGGCGCGTCTCATGATCTCGTAAACTTTAAGCGGCTTCTCGCGGAGCGCAGTCAGGATATTGTCGCGGTCACCCATGACCCGTTGCTCCCCTTTTTCCGTCATACCGATTCGCCACGGTCCTTGCGCGGATAAACCATACGATTTGACGGCATACAAAACTGTTTACCAAGCATTTGAACGGCCTGAAAACCAGATTTCCTAAGTGGCCTGAAACAAATCCCTGTTAGCCTGTATCCAACAAACAAAGAGGCAGGCAATGTCCATTATTGCTCGAGTCATCGTCTTCGCAGCCTGCGCTTATGCCGGTTCAGTAGTCGCGGGCGTTCAATTCGCGAGCCTACCTGACCCTTGTCAAATGGCACAGAAATAGCCGATATGAAAACCCGATTCTCAGAAGACCCGCGACCGCATCCATCCAAAAGAATTTCGCTGGCAGAAAATACCCCCAATCGCGCTGTCGAGGCCGCTGAGGCAGACCGCCGGACGTAGGTACCGCAGAAGCATTGTCGCGCTGTTCATTGCGTTCCCGATTTTCCAATGCAATCAATGGGGAAAACAAGCTGCAGGTGTCGGGGTTTAACACCGTAGC
>JAQGKC010000147.1 GCA_028290305.1 Bradyrhizobium sp. | reverse complement strand
TCAATCTGCAGATCCGCGACAAGGAGTTCGTGGTGTTCGTCGGACCGTCCGGCTGCGGCAAGACGACGACGCTCAGGATGATCGCCGGACTTGAGGCGATCAGCTCCGGCGATATCTCGATCGACGGTAACGTCATCAATGAACTGGCGCCCATGGACCGCGACATCGCCATGGTTTTCCAGAACTACGCGCTCTACCCGCACATGAGCGTGTACGACAACATGGCGATCGGCCTGAAGATGCGCAAATTCGAAAAGGCCGAGATTAACAATCGCGTGCGGGAGGCGGCAGATATCCTCGGCATCGGCGAATTGCTAAAGCGCAAGCCGCGCCAGCTCTCTGGCGGCCAGCGCCAGCGCGTGGCGTTAGGCCGTGCCATCGTGCGCCACCCCCGCGTATTCCTGTTCGATGAGCCGCTGTCGAACCTTGATGCCAAGCTGCGGGTGCAGATGCGCGTTGAACTCAAGAAACTGCATCTGCGCCTCGGCACTACCGCCATTTACGTTACTCACGATCAGGTCGAGGCCATGACGCTAGGCGACCGGGTCGTCGTCATGAAGGACGGCGTGGTGCAACAGGTGGGGGAGCCGCTCGAGCTGTACCATGAGCCCGCCAACAAGTACGTCGCCGGCTTCATCGGCTCCACGGCCATGAATTTCGTCGCCGTTACAGTGACCGAGGCGAACGGATCGCTGGTCGCCGAAAACTCGGGCTTGCGCATCAAGCTGCCGGACGAGACTGCGCAGCGCCTGCGCGGCCATGTCGGCCACGAGGTCACGCTCGGCGTGCGCCCGGAGGACCTCACCGTGGCGGACACAACCGATCTCGACCAGCCGTGCTTTGATGCTGTGATCGAGGTGGTCGAGCAACTCGGTTCGGAAATCCTGCTCGATATGAAGGTCGGCGAGGGTGTTATGGTGGCGTGCGTCGACCCGACTGTGCGTGTGAAGGTGCGCGACAAGCTGCGCGTCGCAATGCGCCCTTCGAGGCTTCACGTGTTCGACGCGAAGACTGAGGCGGCAATCTAATGCCGACACAATCGGCGCCCGGAGATGAGCGCAGCAGGCCAATTTTCCGGTTGCGAGGGGAATTCGCTGAAACCAGTGACCTCGCTGTCACCAGCTTCCGTGGCGCCGGGCGAGCGCGAAGGCACCTGGGCCAAGTTGGCGGAGGGAGAGAATCTGTAAAAAAACTTGCTCGGCCGCTGCATCGCAGGGTCTCTCGGTAAGCAAAATTGCCCTCCTCCAACATGCTCCCGGGTATGATCTTGCTCCGCCGGCTCGCGAGCAAGAAGCGGCGGACGGCATGGCACCTCCAAACCTGCCTTGCGTCTAAAGCTCAAGGCGCCACGCTGCCGGCAACCGGTCGTCCCGTGATTTTGAATGCTGATCTTTTAGCGCGCGGGAACCAGCAGCGCGAAAAATAGCCGCGGCCAATCCTTCCGATTTGCCGTCTTTGACCTCGGCAAACGGCGGAAAGCCACTATCGTGAGCAACCCGGACAGGTTCGTCGATCATTTTGGGATTGTAACACGGTCAACGTCAGAAATGGGTCATTCGCGTCGTCTTTGCAGTCGGCCAGCTACTTCCGGTCTACCCTCAACTTCGGACATGTCGCTGCACTGCGCAAACTGACGCGATGGGCCAATATCGGAAGTAACGGACACGAAGTTGCGGCGTAGGCAGAGGCAGCGTTCAATCCGACAGACGAGGAATGCGACGTATGGATGCGAGCGCGATGGGATGTGAGGCAAAGGCGTTACAGCCTTGCTTGCCGAACGGGCGCGATGCCCCATGACTTAAGGCAGCGCCGCCAATGCATTTCTGAGTTACACCGGCCGTTTTAGCCACCAGACCGTATCAAATACGGATCCAAGGACCCAGCTAATCGGTCCGCCACTTGTATGGCGGCCGGCGTGGACTGCTTTTCGCGATGAAGCGAGCCGACGGAATTCACGACCAGCCCACTACAAGCAAGAACAGCTATCGCAATCGCAGCGAGATATTTGGTCCTCATGACGATGGTCCCCTCCATGAACTAACCGGGCACTCTCAGAAATGGTTCCCGAGCGCTGCGGCCCAATGTTTTCGGCCGCATCGGAAGTTGCTTCCATGGCGCCAGCGACTAGCCGCTGGGGCAGGTTCCTCCTTCGGAATGGAACATCGCGGTCGCGATCAGAAATCAAGGAACGAAAGCGTCCGCCAGGCTTTAGAGAAACTGAGGGCGTCGCTCGCCGGTAGTAACACGGCGCATGTCGCGGATAGCCAAAGGTCGTGGCGAACGACCCGCTGTTCTCAATACAAGCGCTCGCGCAGATAGCCAAAAGCGACGGTCTCCGGCTCTATTCAAAATCGCCAGCAGTGCCCCGATCGGTTGCGGGGGGAGTGCACGGTGTGCCGGCGGAACCAAAGGATCCGTCATGCGCAACCGAATCGACATTGACCACATACACAGTCGGGCCATCGTTCGAGAGATCGGCGAGAGACTACGTGCGTCGCTGAAACCAGAGCCGGAACTACCGGCGAGCCTGAGAGCGCAAATCGATCGGCTCCGCGAATTCGAAGCGGCCGAGCACTGGAACAAGTCGCGCGGTTGAGCCGCAGTCGGCTCGGCCGAACATGGATGAACGATGCCGCCGGTGAAGCTTCGTGCATCGACGATCTTGAATGAGTACGGTAAGGCGCAATCCGAATTGATCGGCAAAACCGTCGTCCTTACCGACGGAAAGGCAGGCACGGTCGAGAACGTTTGGCTGGATGAATTGCACGGGCTTCGGATTTCAATCAAAGGTCATGACGGAAGATGGCCGGTCTCAACCATCAAGTTCGAGGAGAACTAGACCATCGCACCCGCTGCGCACCACCCCAACAGCGCGCTATTTCAGAACATTCCGATCAGGATGAAAAACCCGATCTCAATCAGGAACGTCGTGCTCATAACCGCGACCGTAAGGAACACGTCGCTCGCCGAAAGAGGGTTCATGAATGCCTCGCATCTTGCGAAGCCCCGGGAGTAAATCATTCAGGCTAGAAAATGTTTCAGTTCCAAACGCAGACGGCGCGAGATGCGAGCGGGGCGGACATCCGAGGCGGCCTAAGGCAAGGCCCGCTTCGGGTCACAAGCGGCGGTCGGGGACAGCGCCAGCCGTGTCCGGTCCACCTCAAACGGCCGACGCTGTAGGCAATCAGGTTGAGGAGAAGTCGGCGGCGACGCGAGTTGGGCCTCGATGTTTGGTCTTTGCTCGCCTCGTGTTAGACTTCGCCTGCCCGACCAGGGAGAACAGCCATGACCGCCGAGTTCGATGAAGACCGCTTCAATATGGCTATCCGTAAATTTCTGAAGCATGTCGGAGTTACATCGCAGCGTGAAATTGAGAACCTGGTGCGTAGCGGGGTGGTGAAAGGTGGCAAGCTCAAACTGCGAATGACCCTGTCCGCTGAGGGGACGCCGCTGAAACATGTAGTCGAGGAAACAATCGCACTCTGACGATGTCCCGGCTGCCCCGGCATTGCCGCCCTCTTGGTGGAGCATTCAATCCTGTTGATTTCCAGCAACGACTGCTTTGGGTCAATCGCGTCGGTTTTCGTCTGACTTCGCGGATGTCCGGTCTACCCCCAATTGCCGCCGTGATGCTGATCACTGCGTTGTTTCGCGGCGAGCCAAAATCAAATATACACAGCGCCAAATCCCCGCCGATGACACGCTGTAAGCGAGTGGGACTACACCTATAGGCCGGCCTTGCGGGAACGTCGGCCCAGAGAGGCAGAACCTCGTATGCGCTCAGGCCGCGATCACGGCGATTGGCCGGATAGACGAGGTGGCGTGTCAGCGTGCGGTACCGGCGCACGGTTGCACGCTGCCTTGAACAGGTCCCGGTTGATATAGTCAACGATACTGCAAAAACCTGGCTCTCCTTTCCGCGCGATAGACATCGCGAATTCATAAACCATCAGCTCCGGTCCGCTTTGGTTTACCAGACCCCTTAAGCTTTCTCGTCCGCGAGCATGCAATGGTGGCTGCAGATCGGGACAAATCCCGACAGGGAAGCGTCAGGGTCAGGCCGCATGGCGGCCTGGCCCGCCATCTCGGGAATGCAATGCCTACAAAAACAACGCCACAAAGGCCAAAACGCAAGAAATCAAAAGCGCACTCGCTGCCGTCCTTCTCGGCATCGATGCTATCGGTGGCCGCGCGAAACCTGATTAATATGGTCGCAGTATCCGCCGTCTCGGGCACGGTTCTGCTCGGGCTTTTTGCTGCCAAGCATTTTTGACGAGCAGCATTCGCGTATGCGATGTTATGGCATTAGTCAGCCAATCACCGACCGGTCGTATGCCTGCGCCACAGCCTACAGTGGAATGTGCCGTCATTCCCCTAGAGGTCGGACCAGCTAGGAATGTCCGCTCTGTGATCAAAAGCGGGCGTCATAAGCAATTCAGAGCCGTGTCCGATTTGGGCCAGCAGCACGAGTATTTGCGGACGTGCGACGCGATTGCGCAGCAGAAAGGGGGGTGTTGCTAGTTTTGGTTGCAGTTGATAATATTCTCGCGCCTCATTAGAGGGCAATAAAAGGGGGGTTTACGATGCGGTATTTCCTATTTGTGGCTGCTACCGTCTCGCTTTTGATCACCGGGATCGCACCTGCTAGCGCCTGTCCGGCAGGGACACATCCTGTGTGCAGTTACAATGGCGGTCCTCATTCCAATTGCCGCTGCGAGTAGTATTCGATGTGGCCGGGTTTATAAAAAGTGGACCCGGCTGCTCCATCGCAAACCACTCTGACTAAAATACAAATCCCACACAGGATGTCCGCAGGGGATCCAGGCTGTGTGAAAACTTGCGCGCTGGCAAAATGAAGAGAACACAATTCTTCTAAATTGCATTTCTGGATGCATGAGAGGCGTGCTGCCTCCGTTCAGTATGACCGTTGAGAAAAACATTCTGCG
>JAQGKC010000128.1 GCA_028290305.1 Bradyrhizobium sp. | reverse complement strand
CGCGGGATCTGGCGGCTTCGGCTTGTTCGGCCGGCCGAGCCCCGCCGAGGTGACGACGTTCACCCGGGATCTGGCGCTGCTGTTGAAGGCCGGCGCCCGTCTCGACGACGCCCTCGAACTGCTCGCCTGCGACGCCGATGTCGGCCGGCTGCGTCCGGTCGACGGCAAGCTGCGCGCGGCCCTGCTCAGCGGAGAAAGTCTGGCGGACGCGATTGCCGATCATCCGGTGCTGTTACCCCCGATGTACGGCGCGCTGGTTCGCGTCGGCGAAGTTTCGGGCACGCTCGATCAGGTACTCGACATGCTGGGAACGGAGCGGGCGCGATCCGAACTGATGCGCCGCAAGCTCACCGATGCGATGCAGTATCCGATCTTCGTGCTGATCGCGGCAGCTTGCGTCATGCTGTTTTTCATTCTGTTCGTGCTGCCGCAATTTTCGTCGGTGCTGCAGGACTTCGGAGCAAAGTCGGACACTGCGCTCAGCAGTTTTATCAAGCTGTCGGACTTTTTGCGGGCCAACGCGACGATCGCATTACTCGCCTCCGCCGCGTCGACGGCCGGAATCTGGTGGCTGCTGCGCCGACCCGGTACCGGTGCTGCGGTTATGGCAGCGATCTCTCGCATTCCGGGGATCGCCGGCATCTTTCTGTTCTATCGCACAAGTCTTTTCTGCCGCAATCTCGGCGTCCTGCTCGGCAGCGGCGTCAACCTCACCGCCACCTTGCGCATCCTGGTCGATATCATGGCGGTGACCGGAGGCGAAGCAACGTGGGCGGCGGCCGCGGATCGCGTGCGTCACGGCGGCAAGCTGTCCGATGCCCTCTCCGCCGCGAGCAGTCTGCCGCCGATGGCGGTCCGCATGCTGCGGCTGGGCGAAGAGACCGGGCAACTGCCGGCGCTGGCGGCCCGGGTCGCCGAATTCTACGAAGCGAAACTGCAGCGCAGCCTCGACCGCATCGTCGGCATCGTCGGACCGCTTGCCATTGTCCTCATCAGTACGGTGGTCGGCGGGCTGATCGTATCGATCATGACCGCGCTGCTGTCGGTCACTCAACTTGTCGGCTAGATCAGAGGTTGGTTCATCATGATAGCGCTCAAAAACATCGGCGGGTTTTTCGTCCGGCGCGCGAAGCACGAACACGCGCGGGAAATTTGTCGGCGGGAGCTGGGCCAGCAGGGCTTTACGCTGGTCGAAATGCTGGTTGTGATCACCATCATCGGCCTCATCATGGGCCTGATAGGTCCGCGCGTTCTGAACTATCTCAGCGAATCGAAAGTCAAGGCGGCCAAGATTCAGTTGCAAAGCTTCGCGGGCGCGCTCGACCTGTTCTATCTCGACGCCGGCCGCTTTCCATCGACCGCGGAAGGACTGGCAGCCCTGGTCCGGCAGACGCCGGGCGTCGCAGCCTGGAACGGGCCGTATCTCAAGGGCGGCAATGTCCCCAACGATCCCTGGAACAACGGCTATGTGTACCGCTCGCCCGGGGAGCACGGACCCTATGACATTACATCTTACGGCGCCGACGGCCAGGAAGGGGGCAGCGGGGTCGCCGCCGACATCTCACTCGAGAACCTGACCAGTGCGAAAAATGAATGACGGCGCCGAACGCGGTTTTACCTTGCTGGAAATGGTGTGCGTCCTGGCCATCATCGCGCTGTTGGCGGCTGTGCTGTTACCGCTCGTTCCCCGCGAAACCTCCCGGTCTCGTTTGCAGGCCTATGCGCTGCAGACCGCGACGATTCTGAAAGCGGATCGCGTCGCTGCGATCAGCCGCGGGACCAGCGTGGCAACTCTCGTCGATGCGGGGGCGCGCGCGATCCACTCGGGCGTGACGTCGGATTCAATCCGCATCCCCGACGACGTTCGCTTCGATGCGATGCTGCCGCAGACCTGCAGGCGGCAGGCGGCGTTGTCGACCATCAGTTTTTTTGCCAACGGAACGTCATGCGGCGGGACCATCGCGCTGACACGATTCGATGCGGGCTTTGAAATTCGCGTCAACTGGCTGACCGGAAGGATCGAGATTGTTCCACGCAACACCGCCACCAACTGACCGCCGCGACGCCGGCTTCACGATCATCGAAGTGCTGATCGCGCTCGCGATCGTGGCCGTCTCGATCGTTGCGATCGGGTCGGTGATGGCGACGAACCTCCGCGGGGTGCGGTCGCTGGAGCAGCACGTCGCGCTGATGCAGACAGCGCGCACCGTCATGACATCAGGCATTCCGCCGCGCGCCGAACTCGGTCCCGGCGCTTTGTCGGGACAGACCGACGATTATCGGTGGACGATCGACGTCAGCCCGCTCGGCGGCGACTGGGCCGTGCCGGGGGCTGACGTTGCCTGGGTTCCCGAACTCGTCAGGGTCCGAGTTCGATCTCCCTCCGGCGCGGTGTCCGACATTCGCACCGTTCGCTTGATGCACAGGCCCTCCGAATGAACGCAGCGCTTGCACAGCAGCGGACCGGCGAACGCGGCTTTACGCTGCTCGAAACCATTGTCGCGCTGGCCTTGATGGGGCTGGTGCTCTCGGCACTAGCCAGCATTACCGCGCAATGGCTGCCGAACTGGAATCGCGGCGTCGACCGCATCCAGCGCAGCGAAGTGATCGGCATCGCGCTGCAGCGGATCGGCGCCGATCTTGCCGCGGCCGAATATGTTCCAGCCAATCGCGAATCGCGCCGCCCATTGTTCGATGGGTCGGAACTGTCGGTGACGTTCGTGCGCACGGCATTGGGCCCGAACGCCGGGCCGGGGCTGGACGTGGTGCGCGTGGGCGAGACGACCGACCACCGCGAGTTCGTGACGGTCCGCTCTCGGACGCGGTTCACGCCGTTGCCGCCGGCGTCGTCGCTGTCCGAACAGATGCACTTCGGCGACCCGGTGGTGCTGTTGCGCGCGCCGTTCCGGCTGTCGTTTGCCTATGCCGGCCAGGACCGGATCTGGAAAAGCACGTGGCGAGGTTCCGACAAGCTGCCGGCGATCATCAGGCTGACGATTCGCGACGCCGCGACCGAGCGCGTGCTCTCGGTATCCACGGTGGCGCCGGTGCACGTCCAGGTGCCGAGCGACTGTGCGCGACCGGACGGCGGCTGCGATGGCAAATCAGGTGCTCCGCAAAACGCACCGGACGATGCTCGGGCCGGAATTGCCACAGCGGGACAGGGAGGACCGTTGTGACGCGGGACCCTGCGCGCACGACAGCAACATCCTCGGAGCGCGGCTTCGTGATCGTCGCCGTGCTCTGGATTCTCGCGGCCTTGGCGGCGCTGGCGATGATCTTTTCGGTGTATCTGTCCGGCTCGGCGCGGGCGCTGGCCGCCAACGATACCGCGCTGCAGGCGGAGGCGCTGGTGTCCGCCAGCATCGAACTCACCACCTATCAGTTGTTGCTGGCCGGCGATAAGGCGCGCCCCTCGCACGGATCGTTTCACTTCCGAATGGACGATGCGAACGTTCTCGTCTCCTTCAACTCCGAGGCCGCCCGCATCGATCTCAACTTCGCCCCCAAAGACGTGCTGGCCAATCTATTCGCCGGGCTCGGCGCGGACCAGGCGGCCGCTCAGGAAGACGCGGACCGGATCGTCGGATGGCGAACCCGTCCCGTGGCGGGTGCGGCCAATGATGAGGAGGCGCTCTACGGTGCCGCAGGACTTGGCTATTCTCCGCGACAGTCGCTCTTTACGCATGTGAACGAGCTTGCTCTCGTTGTCGGCCTGCCTCCGGCGCTGGTGGACCGAGCCTTGCCGTTCGTGACGGTGTTCAATGGGTCCTCCGGTGTTGACGCGGAGATCGCGGCCCCGCAGGTGATCGCTGCGCTGCGTGGCAATACGCCGGCCAATCCGAATGACGTTCTCGGCGAACGGTCGCCATTACCGAACGACAGCTCCGTAACCGGGGCTTCACCCAGCCCAGCCCAAGCCAATGTGACGATCGCAAAGAGCACGTCCTACCGGGTTGAAACGACGATCAATTTCAACGACGGCCGCCGCACGGCATCGGAGGTCGTCATCGCACTCGGCGACAAAGAGGAGCCCTACCGCGTGCTGTCCTGGCAGGATGATGTGGAGCCCCGCCCCAGCCCGCGGAAACGGATAGGTCTGTGATGGCGACAATCTCCGAGTTCAAGGATTTGTTTGGCGAATGGATCGCGGCCGTTGCCGGGACCGTGGATGCCGTGGCTGTCAGGTTCATGCGCCCGCGCCAAATCCTGCTCGGCGAAGGCGACGACGGTACGTTCACGGCCAAAGCGACCCTGGCCCGAAACGACCCGGCGTTGCCTGACGTGTCGTTCCGCTTGGACAAAGGCAGGCCCAATCCCCCATTGCCCGCGGATTGGAAGACGGCCTTTCGCGGCAGTCGCGTCGAAGTGCTGCTGCAATCCGGTCATGTGATGTTCTCGCCGCTCGACTTTCCAAGTCAAGCCGGCGGTTTTCTCGATGGCATGATCCGCGCGCAGGTCGACCGTCTGACGCCCTGGACCGTCAACGACGCAATTTTCGGATGGAGCCAGCCGACGAACACGGCGAACGATCGGATCGAGGTGACCTTCGCCGCGACGTCGAAGCTCAAGATCCAGCCTCTCCTCCAGTTGGCCAATTCGCTGGATGTCGGGTCCGTTGCCGTATTCGCCACGGCTTCCGCCGGCGAAGGCACGCCCGCCAGAATCAAATTGTTCGACAAGTCGCTGCAGAGCGCGATCGGGCGAACGGTGGATGTGCCGCGCACTCTGCGCGCCGTTCTTCTCTCCGCCGGTCTTGCCGCGGCAGCCTCTCTACTGGTCGCGGCCTATCTCGGCAGCTCTCTTCAGTCCGAACAGCAGCAACTGCAGCGCCGGATTTCGCAACGCCGGGCTGCGCTGCGCCTCGATCCGAATGCCGGCGGATCGGGCCTGAGCCTGCTGGCGAAGCGCAAGCAGACGACGCCGTCGAGCGTCATGGTGCTGGAAGCCGTCTCCCGGGTGCTGCCCGACACCACCTACGTGACGGAGTTGCGGATCGAAGGCGACAAGGTCCAGCTCGTCGGCATGACGCAGGATGCTCCCTCCCTGATTCGCCTGATGGAACAGTCGCCGCAGTTCACCCGCGCCACGTTCTTTGCGCCCACCACGCGCGCGCAGAACGAACCGGGCGAGCGGTTCCACATCGAGGCGCATATCACGGCTTATTTCGGATCAGGCACATGAGCGCGTTCACTGCATCGGGAAAAGCCATTACCACGTCGCCCATTCTGGCGGGGACGATCTATGTCGGCCTGGTGGTGCTGCTGCTGTTCGCTGTGGTGACCTCGATCGCGGACGTGGTCGGCCAGCGCGACGAGGTGGCGTCGTCGGCGACCATGCTGGAGCAGCTCGAGGGCCGCAGGCCCGCCGCAGTTCACGGCCCGTCCGGTGATGTAACAATGCCGTCGGGCTCGGCGTTTCTGGAAGGTGCGACGATCACCATCGCCGGTGCGACGCTGCTGCAGCGCGTGTCCGGCGCGGTGACGAAATTCGGCGGCAACGTGTTGTCGACCCAACTCGATCTGCAAGGAACGCAATCGAGAACAGGATTTCTCAACATGATCGCCAGTTGCGAGATCGACCAGTCAGAATTGCAAAAGCTGCTCTATGATCTCGAAGCCGGGATGCCATTCTTGTTCATCGATCAACTCGTGATCCAGACTCCGGTCACCTCGTCCGGCTCCGGAACCGCGAGATTGCGGCTTCTGCTCGGGGTGTCAGGGCAATGGCCGGGTGCCAAATGATGCGCAATTTCACCATCGGCGTTACGCTGTTGATGCTGTCGGTCCATGGCGCCGGCGCGTCGACGTTTGCTGCTTCAAACGATGCCCTGGATGCAGGTCTTGCCGACGAAGCGCGGGTTGGGGAATCGTCCCCGGTAATGGCTGTCCCGGCACCTCCTGCCACAACGGTGCGCGTCGTCGCGCCACCGGCAGCACTCATGCCGGAACGGGCGCAGAGCGCCAATCCCCTGTGGGCGATTCCGTTGACGCAATTGTCAGTGACCCGCGAACGGCCGATCTTTTCACCGTCGCGCCGGCCGCCGCCCGCCGCGGTCGCGGCCGAACCGGTGATCGTCAAGGCGCCGCCGGCGCGGAAGAGGGAGCCTGAGCCTCCGCAGCTCGCATTGGTCGGCACCATCGCGAGCGACGAAGAGGGATTTGGAATTTTTCTGGATCAGTCGACCAAGACGGCGCTCCGGCTGAAAGTCGGCGAGGACTATCAAGGCTGGAAGCTGCGCGCGATCGAGGGCCGCCAAGTGACCATGGAAAAGGATCAACAGGCTGCCGTGCTGACCTTGCCGCAACCCGGTGCCGGGCAGCCCGGTGGTGGGGTGCGTCTGCTGCCGGCGAGCGCAGTCAAGATGCCATTGGCGACGCGTCGATAATCTTTCTGGTCCGGGCATGGTCGAAAAGCCGGTTCGACATTCTCAGACCACGTCAAGGAATTGCCGAGCGACCAGCGTCAGCAGCAGGCCGATCGCCAGAAACGGCCCGAACGGCACGGACGTCCGGCGTGTCATGTCTCGCCCGGCCAATTGCATGGTTCCGGCCGCGGCGAGCGCCGTCAGCGCCGCAATCAGCAACAGGATAGGAAGTCCGGCGACGCCGATCCATATTCCCGCGGCGGCGAGGAATTTGACATCTCCCAAGCCAAGGCCCTGGATTTTCCGCAATCCGAAATACAGCCGTCGCAACAGCCAGAAGATCAATCCGATGGCTGCGCCCTCGCCTGCGGCTTCGATGCCGGCTACTGAGCCGCCGACAACAACGACTTTCGCCAGCCCCAGCCCGGCGATGGACAGGTTCAGCCAGTCCGGAATGATGCCGTAACGAATATCGATCAACGCCAGCACGCCACCAAACAGGCAGAGCGGAGCAAAGAATCCAAGGAATTCAGTATCGGCGAACATGCGAGCCTTGCTCAGAAAAAATGCGGACGGTCTGGTGCAGGATTGTCGGGAAGACGTCTGCAAAATACGTATCGGTTTTATGACCGGAATACGCACGCCCCTCGAATAAATTATTTTGTGCGGCGAATGCATTCGCGTCACCGCATATTTTCTTCTTCTCACGACATTATTCCACCCGCAAAAAAATTTTGTTCGCGAGAAAATCACGGCGCTACGCGATCTCGTCACAAAACAGCAAACGAAGCAGACAATATTGCACACCCGCGACATACGATCGCAGCGTACAAGCGACGGCGCCTGAGGATCTCGAAAAACATGATCGATCTTTATCGCGGCTGTGCACTCTTTGCGTCGGCGAGGCTGGGCCAGGCAAGTGGCGATGGATCCCGCAGGCGTCTGCGGATTTCCAACCGGATCGTCTTGTGTATTCTGTCTGTTATGCTGGCGGCAGGAGCGCGAAATGCGGCCGCTGCCCCGCTTGACGACGCCGCGGAACACTACCGGCCCTATATGATCGAAGGCATCGGTCAGGCTTTGACAGGTGCGCGCAATCTGCGGGAGCGGATCGCTGCCAAGGATCTGACGGGCGCCAGGAAGGCATGGATTTCGGCCCGTGCGGGCTGGGAGCGGTCGGAAGTCTTCACGGCGGGCTTCGTTCCCGAGTTCGACGCGCAAATCGACGCCTGGCCCCATGCCGATAGCGGTTTCCATGCCATCGAGGCGAAGCTGTTCGGTACCAATCGCACCGACGTCGAGAGCGAGACCGACGCGCTGGTCGATCATCTGGACAACCTTCATGGCAAGCTTCGCGACATGCCGCTCACGCCGCAGGGGCTGATGGACGGCACCGTGCGCCTGGCTTACGAGGTCGGGGAGAGCAAGGCCGACGGCGGCGAATCCCGCATCAGCGGAACGTCGCTGGATGATATGCGCAACAACGTTGCCGGTATCGATTTCGCTTATCGCACGATTTTCGCGGACGCGCTCAAAGCGGCCGACGGCAAGCTCGCGGGTGCGGTGGATGAAAGGATCGAACAGCTCAAGACGATCGTGGCGGCGCCCGATCTGCAACGCGTCGATATTCCGGCGCTGCGTCGCGCGAGCGAGGAACTGGTGATCGCGCTGCAAAGTGCGTCGGCCAAAATCGGGTTGCGACGGTCGACGCTGGAGGCCGCATCGCGATGATTGTCCGGCGTTCGTGGATCGTTGCTCTTACGCTCGGATTTCTGGTCACAGGATTTCATGAGCGCGTCGGTGCCTTTCCAGTCGACGGCGATCAAACGACGCTGCCTCCGAAGACCGAACTCAACGAGGATGCGCTTGACAAGCCGCGCGAGGTGTTCCGGTCCGAAGTTGCCGGCGAGAAGTCGTATATGGTCAATCTCGGCAATCTGGCCTTCAGTTCGCCCGGCATTCTCGGCGGCGTGGCGCGGCAAGCCGGCGTGAGCTGCGGTACCTGCCACGTCAACGGCGCGGGCAACGCCAAGTTCTTCATGCCGAAGATGTCGACGCGTCCGGGCAATTTCGACACCACCGGCCCGCTGTTCAATCCGAAAGCCAACAATTTCGTGCTCGATCCGGTCAGGATCCCGAGCCTCCGCGGCGCGCGCTATCTTGCGCCATATGGCCACGACGGCCGGATGGCGTCGCTGCATGATTTCGTCCACAACGTCATCGTCAACGAATTCGCCGGGCCCGAACCGTCTCCGGTCATCGTCGACGCTATCGTCGCCTACATCCACGACATCGATTTTCTGCCCAATCCCAATATCGGCCCCGGCGGCCGGTTGATCGGGCAGATCAGCGATGCCGAACGGCGCGGCGAAGCCTTGTTCATGAAGCCGTTCCCGCACGACCCGGGCCTGAGCTGCGCCGGCTGTCACGTGCCATCGGCCGCATTCGTCGATCACCAGCAGCATGACGTCGGTTCGGGCGGTCTTTTCAAGACGCCGACGCTGCGCAACGCCGATTTCAACGCGCCGTATTTCCATGACGGACGCTTTGACAGTTACGACCAGGTGGTGGCGCATTTCGACCGCGTGTTCGATCTCGGTCTGTCGGCGCAGGATCGGGGCGATCTGGTCGCCTATCTCACCGCGGTGGGTGACGGCGCGCAGCCCTATGAGCACGACGGCGCAAGCGCCGTGCTCAAGGAGATCAACGATTTCACCGCCGTGCTTGGAACCGCAATTCCAGCAAACGACAAGGATATCATCGCGCTTGCGGTCGATACGATCGGCAACGAATTGCGCGAACTCACCGAGCGCTATCCCGATCGAAAGAACACCAGTGTGTCCGGCGGCCAGCAAGAACGCATTCTTGCGCGCGTGGGACTCAAGGAACTTGTTCTCACGCTTCGCCGCATCGATATGGCCGCTGCTGAAGGTCGCTTCTCCGACGCAGCGGCCGAGTACAAAAATTATCGTTATCTGATGGCTGCCGCCGTGCCCGCGCTGCTGGCGGGTGCCGAGCCGTGGTCGCTGTTCAATCCCGCAGTCCATGACGCTCACTACGCAGCGCTGCGGCAAGTCCTGCAGACGAAACACACCGCGCACTGACCGTGCGCCGATAATTCTTCCGCAACACGATTGAGATGTTGCTGCACGACTCCGTCGCGTGCGGCGAATCGTTCGATGTGGAATCGCGTCACGATTTTTCAGCAGAACAATTTTTGAATCGTTCTGAATTTCTTTTACGCTTTCACGACTCCGAAACGCGAGCGTCATGTTCGACAATTAAATACGACGACGCGAACTTAACTTTATTTGGGGTCGACAATGAAAATGAGCTTTGATTTGAAAACAAGATGGCGTGCCACCACAGCGTTGTGCATCGTATCGACGCTGGCCGTCGGAACGGTCGCCTACGCTAACGATTGGGGCCGAAGCGGTTGGGATAAGCGCTCCCATTCCGACAACGGTCACCAGAATCAGCACGACAACGGCCGAAACGACAACGACGGAAACGGCAAAGACGGAAACGGCAAAGACGGGCACGACAAGGACGGCGGTCCGAAGGAAACGGCGAAGACCGCAAGCCCGATCAAGCATGTCATCATTCTGATCGGCGAGAACCGCGGTCTCGATCACACCTTCGGCGTGTATCGGCCGAAAGGTGCTGGACAGACCATCTCCAACCTGCTGTCAAAGGGCATCGTCAACGAAGACGGCACGCCGGGTCCGAACTTCGCGCAGGCGCAGCAGTTCTCGGTTGGAACGCAGCCCGCCTATTACATCGGCGCTCCGAACGTCGGCAAGTTTGCCTACGGCGCAACCAATGCGATGCCGCAGCCCAACACCAACGGCACGCCGACAGCGCAGAGCGACACCGGGGCTCCGTTCAAGACGGTTGCCGAAGCCAGCGTCGAAAAGGACATGGACCCGGGCGACCTCGACATCCTGACCACCGGCTTCAGCAACCTGCCGACCGGCGCTCTCGACACCCGCGTTCCCGGCGCCGGCACGCTGGCTGGACCGTTCCCGCTGCAGGGAACTCAAATCACCGACGACGACTACACCGGCGACACTACGCACCGCTTCTACACGGACTGGCAGCAAGAGGATTGCAGCGTCTCCAACGCGACGAAGGACAACTCCTCCGGCTGCAAGGCCGATCTCTTCCCCTTCGTGATGGCCACCTACTCGGCTGGCAACAAGAGCCTCGGCAACTCGATGGGGTTCTACAACGCGGAGCAGGAGCAGGCTCCGGTCCTGAAGATGCTGGCTGACCGCTTCACCCTGAGCGACAATTTCCATCAGTCGTTCCATGGTGGTACCGGCTCCAACCACTTCATGCTCGGCACCGGCGATGCGGGCTTCTGGAGCGACGGCAAGGGTAACCCAACCACGCCGCCCTCAAGCCAGATCGCCAACCCCAATCCGAAGGCAGGCACCGTCAATCAGTATTTGGTCGACGGTAACTTCAGCGCTTGCGCGGACGTGTTCCAGCCCGGCATCCAGCCGATCGTGAGCTATCTGGAGCATCTGCCCTATGCGGCGGAGCCGAACTGCAATCCCAACCACTACTACATGCTCAACAACACCAATCCGGGCTACCTGCCGAACGGTGCACTGTCGGGAGCAGGCAATCTTCCGCCCTCGCCGGTGCGGACCATCGGCGACGCCCTGATCGAGAAGAAAATCTCGTGGGCCTATTACGGCGGCGCGTATAATGACGCCGTGGCGCTCTCGAATGCTGCGGTTGCGGCAAACCCGACCAGCCCGAACCTGAGCGCTGCGGCGCTTGCCGATCCGGCCCATGCCCTCGGCGTGGCCTATTGCCAGATCTGCAATCCATTCCAGTATGCAACCTCGATCATGGCCGACCCGACTGTCCGGACGGCGCATGTCAAGGATACCGCTGATCTGATTACGGCGATCCAGAACAACACCCTGCCTTCGGTGTCGTTCGGCAAACCCGATGGTCTGCTCGACGGTCATCCGCAGAGCTCGAAAGTCGATCTGTTCGAAGCCTACACGCTCGACGTTCTTAGCGCCCTCGACGCGAATCCCAAGCTCAAGGCCGAAACGGCCGTGTTCATCACCTGGGACGAGGCCGGCGGTTACTGGGACTCGGGCTTCATCCAGTCGATGGACTTCTTCGGTGACGGACCGCGGGTTCCGTTGCTGATCCTCTCGCCCTACTCGACCGGCGGGAAGGTCCACCATAACTATGGCGATCACGTCTCGCTGCTGAAGTTCATCGAGCGCAACTGGAGTCTCCAGCCGCTCACCAACCGCAGCCGCGATAACTTCCCCAATCCGAAGGTAGCGAAGAACAATCCGTATGTGCCGACCAACAGCCCGGCACTTGACGACCTGTTCGATGCGTTCGACTTCGACCATGCGGTTAATCAGCCCTACACCGAGTGATCCTCGTGACGATCACCATGTGGTCATGATCTGATCTCGTCGTGGCGGCGCCGATCGGGCCTGATGGCTCGGTCGGCGCTTTTTTTGTCCGCCGACCCACACGGCGGATTTCCTGCAGCGGATTTTGACGATGGCCAAAGGCCCGATGATCGTTTTGCCATCCAACCTGATGTGGCCGAGTCTGCTCGCCCTTGTCGGCCTCTTGCTGTGTGGCCGCGCTCCAGCGCAGGCGCAGCAGTTTTCGGCCGATCTCGTCACCACGCACGGCGATGGCGCGACGGCGCTCGCTGGCAAGCTCCGCGTCTTCGACGACAAGGTGCGTATCGAAACGCCGGACTTGGCGGACGGCTTCTTCCTGATCGACGGATCGAACCGCGTCGCCTATTTTGCGCGGCCTGCCGCACGGATTTTCATGGATGCTCGACAATCGAGCCGGCTGACCCAGATGTTTGTTGCGGTCGATCCCGGCGATCCTTGCCGGCAATGGCAGATCATGGCGAAACTCGCCGGCGTTGGAGACCCGAGCGAACCATGGCGCTGCGAGCGCATCGGCGAAGACATCATCGACGGACGCCGCGCCCTCGCCTACCGCGCAATATCATCCCCCGGACGGGACATCGTTGGTTGGATCTCCCCGGAACTCAAATTCCCGCTGCGGATCAAGTTGGAAGATGGCGCGACGATCATGGTTCAGAACATTCAGGACGGACCACAATCCGCGCGCCTGTTCGAGATCCCGCCGGGCTTCCGCAAATTCGATCCGCAGGCGCTCATCAAGCGTATCAAGCAAAGCGATGTATGGGTCGACAAGCCGTCACCGTGACGGGTTCAGGATAGTGGGAATCGAGCTGGTATTCCAGGTGAGGATACTATCGTATCGGGCTCAAAGAGAGCCCCCAATCATCCCATTACGCTTGGTGAGTTACTCTCGGCCGGCTGTTCGAGCGCGTCGAGAGCACCGAACGCACCCTCGGCCGCGAACCTGCCGAGGTCCTGCTGGTTCCAACCCAGCCATTCTGACAAGATCTCGGCCGTATGTTCCCCGAGCATGGGTGGCGGCGAGGACGGCGCCGGTGGCTTTTCGTCGAAACGGATCGGTCTTGCCATGAAGCGAACGTCTCCCGAAGCTGGGTGTCTTACGGTCTGCACCATGCCCCGTTCGGTAAGCTGCGGTGTTTCGCAGACTTCTCCGACGGTCTTGATGGCGCCACACGGGATGCCGGCGGTGCGCAGCGTCGTCAACCATTCGGAACGCGGCTTCCGCACAAAAATCGGCTTGAGTATCTCCGCGAGGGCGGCCCTATTGCTCGCGCGTTTGGGCGCGCTATCGAAAAGCGGGTCGGCCATAAGGTCGTTACGCCCGATCACGTCGCAGAAGATCGACCAGAATTTGTCGTTCGCGACGCCCACGTTGATCCAGCCGTCGCTTGCCGGAAACGTTTCGTAGGGACTGATGGTGGGATGCGCGTTGCCCCGACGCCTGGGACTCTCACCCGACGCGAAGTACATGCCGGCATTGAACGTCAGCAATGACGCCATGGAGTCCAGCATCGAGACGTCCACTCTCCCGCCATTACCAGTACGCTGACGCTTCATTAGCGCGGCGAGCACGGATTGCGAAGCGTAAAGGCCGGTGACCAGATCGGCGATCGAGGTACCAACCTTCATCGGGGGACCATCCGGATCGCCGGTGATATCCATGACGCCCGACTCACCTTGTAGGATAAGGTCGTATCCGGGACGGTCGGCGTCGGGACCGGAGCGTCCGAAGCCTGATATGCTGCAAAGAATGATCTGCGGATTCGTAGCTCGCAGCGCGTCGAATGTGAGCCCCCAATTATCAAGTGTGCCAGGTCGGAAGTTTTCGATCACGACGTCCGCGACGCGTGCCAACGCGAGGATCACTTCCCGACCGGCTTTCGACTTGAGATCGACCGTGCAGCTTCTCTTGTTGCGGTTGACAGACAGGAAATAGGCGCTCTCCCCGGCGATGAACGGCGGCCCGTAACGGCGGCTCTCATCGCCGTTACGGGGATCCTCGATCTTCACCACGTCGGCCCCGAGATCACCGAGATGCATCGTGGCGAACGGTCCCGATACGACGCGGCAAAGGTCGAGGACCTTGATTCCGGAAAGCGCTTCGCCGTCAGACGATCGCATCGGCCAGGTCTTTCATCGTCGGCACTAGGATATCAGGCTGATGCGGCGTGATACCGAACGGACGGCTTCGCCTATCGATGAACGCGGTGCGCATTCCGGCCGACTTGGCGCCGATGCAGTCGAACGCATGATTGGCGACGAACAGGATCTGATCGGGCTTTAGGCCGATGATTTCCGCGGCCTTGGTGTAGGTCGCGACATGTGGTTTGAACGAATTCGCTTCGGCGACCGAAATCACGCGGTCAAACGGCACCTTGTGATATGCCTTCGCAGTCTCGAGCATATCCGGATCGCCGTTCGAAAGCACGACGAGCTTGTATTTCGCTTGCAGACGGGCGAGCGCTTCCGGCACTTCCGGAAACGGCTTTAGCTTCTCGATTTCGCCGACCAGATACCGCACCTCATCCATTGTGTGCTTGATGCCCGCACGGTCCATCACGTGGGCGACCGAACGATGGCCGATTTCCCGATATGGTGTGTGCTCGCGGTGAAGAAGCGCGTCGATCATCGAATTTTCGAAGTGGGTGCGGCGCCACCACGTGACGAAAGCGTTGGGATCGCCCTTCCAGCCCTTTTCCCTGAGGAACGGCTCCGCAATCGACGTAAGCCCACCCTGCATGTCGACGACCGTGCCGTATTGATCAAACATGCAGGCTTTCACTTCGTTCTTGATCGTTTCGTAACTCACGTTGCGCCTCCGATTGGCTGGGTGTGACGCTTTCTAGTTCGGCGCCGTTCATCCGTTAAATGGATTTGTCTTCTCTGGTTATTTGTCTTATCAATATTGCCTGGATGGCTCCATGAACCTTCGTTCGATCGATTTGAATCTGTTGGTGGCACTGGACGCGCTGTTGACGGAGCGGCACGTCACGAAGGCATCCGAGCGCGTCGGTCTCAGTCAACCGGCGATGAGCAACGCCCTGAGCCGCCTCCGCGGGATGTTCGATGACGAGCTTCTCGTGAGGACGGCGACTGGAATGAAGGCCACTCCCCGCGCGTCCGAACTTGTCGAGCCGTTGCGTCAGCTCCTGCGGCAGGTGGAACGCGTCCTCGAAAGCGACTCCGGTTTCGATCCCGAGACTTCGCAGCGGACCTTTACTGTGCGGATGTCCGACATCCTCGCATGCCTGATACTCCCGCTGCTGCTCGCGCGCAGACCGGACTCGGCACGCATCGGGTACAATATCCTTCACTTGCCTCCGGCCCTCACCGTCGACGCCCTCGAGCGCGACGAGATCGATATTGCGATCAGTATGGGACTCGATCATTCGAATTCGATCCGCTCCGAAAAACTTTTGCGCGACCGCATGGTCTGCATCATGCGGAAATCCCATCCCGCCGCGAGAAGTCTTTTCACATTCGACAGCTTCATCGCGCAGCAGCACATGAAGGTGTCGATGAGTCCGACCGACGTGCGGTTCGTGGACGATGTCCTCGCCGATCTCGGCCACCAGCGGAAGATCGTCTTGAACGTGCCGCACTGGCTTGTGGCACCGCATGTCCTGAAGAAAACCGATCTGCTTGCGGTGATGCCCGGACATTTGGCGGCCGTTTTGATGGATGACGAATTACGGATGGAGGAATTGCCGTTCCGGTCCGCACCGTTCCATTGGATGATGTACTGGCATCGGCGCTACGATCAGAGCAAGGCGAACCGCTGGCTTCGTGATCAGGTCAGGCAGGTCAGCACCGAGCTCGGTTAGGCAACCAGAGCGTTTTCCAGCGAAGTGGATACCGGTTCGCGTGAAGAAAACGCGCCAAAATAAAAACTAGAGCCTCCGTTCCGATTCAATCGGAACGGAGGCTCTAGGCTGGCACCCGCCGCTCGGTCGCCACTGGCCCAGAACCCGGGACTGTCGCAATCTCGGAGACGTCCTCCAACGCGCGCCCCTTCGTCTCGATACCGAACAGAAGGAATATGATCGCCTGGAAGACAAGAACTCCCGCGAGCGTCAACAGCACGCCCATCAGACCCTGCCACGCGAAAATCGCAACCACGGCAAACTGTACAAGCGCGGTCGCAATGCGTCCGGCCGTCGCGCAGACCGCCGTGCCCCGGAGCCTGTAGCGCGTCGGAAAGAGCTCCGGCACATGCATCGCGAAACCGGTGGCAAGCATGACATAGATCGACGTCACAAGGCAGAAACCGACGGCGACGAGGGGAGCGCCGTCGGGCATGAAAGGATATGCGACGCCGAATGTGGCCGCCGCGATGGAAGAGCCTACAATCGATGTCTTCCTGCCGACTACGTCTGCCAAGGCAAGCCCAATCAACGATCCGACAGGGCCGCCGAGCGACATCAGGGTCGTGTATCCGAGCGAAGACACAACGCTATGCCCGGACTTGATCAGGAACGTTGGCAGCCAACCTATAAAACCGTAGAGACTGAATCCGACGACGATGTGCAGAAGGCTCCCGAGCAGCGTCCTTCCCAGATAGGGAGGCTGGAACAGCTTCCAGACCGATCCACCGCGGTCCTCGGTTCGAGCATCTCGTATGACCGCGCGGAGCGGCCCTTTTCGGGCGGCTTCGGCCTCGATCTTGGTGAGAATGGCCTCGGCCTCTTCCGGGCGGCCGTGGGAAGCCAGCCAACGAGGGGATTCCGGCATCGACTTGCGGAGCACCCAGACGATCATCGCCAGGACGCCGACGATGCCGAACATGTAGCGCCAACCAAGCGTCGGAATGACCCATGAGCCGATCATCGAAGATGCGAACAGGGAGAAATTGGTGATCACCGCCAGCAAACCGATCCATCGGCCACGCGAAGAGGCGGGCACGAATTCGGTCAGCGTCGCATAGCCGATAACGATTTCCGCTCCGAGGCCTATGCCAATCACGAAACGGGCCGCGATCAGCGCTCCCATCGTCGGGGCCAACGCTGCGGCGAGAGACGCCAGTCCAAAAATTGCGAGATTGAACTGGTAAGAAAACCTCCGCCCGAAGCGATCTCCGAGAATTCCCGAAAGCCACGCGCCGATCGTCATGCCGACGAACGTTGCTGATACGAACCAAGCGTTCAATTCGAGCGTGGACCAGCCTTCCTTCAGAACTGCTCCGAGCACACCGCCGGCCAGGTAAATGTCGAAGGCGTCGAGAAACATGCCCGCGCCGATCAACCCAAGTATCCGCCAATGAAAACCGCAGATCGGCAGACGGTCCAGTCGCGCTCCGGCGTTCACTGCCGATATTTGAAATCCCGATTCTGCCTGCATGCCTTCCCCCCTGAACGGCCGTCTTGCAGAGCGACCGCGTGCTTTCAGGACAGAATGCTGCTGGAGAGGTTCGCGTCTAATCGAAATACGCTATTCGGTTATTCGGGCTCGTTATAATGCCTGGATCAATCGCCATTCCACGGCCAACGGAATGCGATGACCGGTGTATCTTGGCGATCGGACTGGCTCGTCCGCCCGATATCTCGGCCCATAGATTCCGACGACGAGCGCGGGAACAACCAGGGCTGGCGACGCATCGCCGGGATCGTGCATCGTTGAGCGGGCCGGACACAAGGTGTCCGGATTTGATTTGCGACAGGCACAGTTTGCTTCATTTCAACGCTTGCTGCCAAGCTGTTGACGCTGTTCCCATGGCCCTGCAGAAGTCTTGACCAACGCATTGTCGTAAAGATAGGCGGTCGTGCAGGTGTGTTGAGGCATCAGAAAGAGGCGATCTCCGACCTTCAGATCATCGGCCTCGACGACGGTGTGCTCCTCGCTCATCGAAATGATTTTCCCGGGCCAGCGGAAACGTTCCGACATGGGCTTGTCGGGCGAGATAGCCTTAGACCCAGCGTCGAGAGTTGCCGTCCCGGCATGTACCGAGACTACCGTGGTCAGAACAAAAGCTGCTGGCTCCCACCCAAGATCTGCGAGATCAACGTCGTGCTGTGAACTCGAATACGTCCAACTGCCGGGAGACACATAGCGTGTCAGCTCCCGTGGCCAGAGGTTGAAGGTATAGCTGCCGCCAGCCACCACATCGGATTCCACACCGTTCGCGCGCAACGATGTCTGCAGGTCTGATAATTTTTTGGCGATGTTCGAAACCTGTCGTTGGCGTGCTTCGCGGTCACCTTTGATGTGACCATCATAGACATGCCATCCCGTGAAGCGGGCGAAATTGTTGACTGCTGACGCAAGATCGAGGGCCACGCTTGAAATTGGCGCCCCCGTCCTTCCCATGCCGGGGTCAAGATCGATCCGAAGGTCCACATTGGCATCTTCAGCGCTCAGTTGAGCCTTCCAAATATCAAGGCCCCGCTCTGAATCGACCAGGCCGGTCAGTCGCGCATCCCTGTATTTCCGTGCACACGAAAGAAATCGCGCTAAATTAGCCGGACTCGCGGCAGGATAAGCCCAAGTCACGCTCTTCGCCCCAGCCGCCAAAACCATTTCGACTTCAGCTGGAGTCGCGCACTTGAAGGCCTCAACTCCTTGCGCAAGCAAGAGCTGCACGATCCAAGGCGCGCGATGCGTCTTAACGTGAGGCATCAGGCGTTTAACGCCTCTGCACGCCTCCGCGGTTCGCTTGAGATTATGAAGCACCTTGTCTTCAAAGATGACAAAGCGGGGCGTCGACACCGGATCGTCCGGCCTTTGATACTGTGAGTGAATGGCTTGGATGACGTCAGCTCGAATATCCATTTGCTCCTCCACGAAGCCAATTTTCTATGCCCGCGCATCTGCACCGTGCGCCATCACAAATCGCTTGAGTGCGGTCTACTGTCTGCGAGACGCCGACGGCGATCGACAAGATGTCAAAGCCAGTCAGGCTCCCGCCCCGCCGTCGCCGCGTCAAGCCACGACTGCGGCAATCTCCTCGAGCAGAATCGCATGTTGTTCCCACGGGATTCTGTCAACGCTCATTTGTGGCCGTCCTGGACTATCTACACGGCTATCATCCACCGCCTGCCCAATCTCGACGGCTGCCGACAACAGGTGATGATCCATATCGCGATTAAAATGACGCAGCAGCGCGGCGGCTTTCTCCGGCTGCAGGCAGGCCATGGCCGCGAGAAGCCCATAGCCTCCCCAATTCGATACCCCCGCCACGATAAGGTAATCGGCTGGCGTGGTTGCAGCGATGACTCGGCCGTTGGGTATTTCCGTTTCGACGACATCGGGAGGCAACGACCCCATGCCAATCTCATTGCCACCATCGCCAATCCCGATGGTGGTCCAACGCCGCTGCCAGGTCGGATCATCAAAAAGGAGATGCAGCGGAGCAGTCTCACGGGTCATGTCCCACCCGTGCTCGCGATGGGGTTTTCCATCGGCAGCAGGCGAGACGCGCTCGATAGCAATCAGATGGGTGATCGGTCGATCGGCGCTTTCAAGAGATTTCCGCAAACGGTATACGGATCTCTCGTTCGTTGCCGTCACCTCCAGGTCGATCTGTTCCGGAACGGCGTCGACCACGGCCCATACCGCCTTTGCGCACGGAGCGTCGGTAATAACTGTAACAGGCACGCCAGCGCTAGCGAGCCCGGCAGCGAGATGTCCCATTCCTATCAGCCCATCCGTCTCCGGCGACGGCGGAGTTGCATGCTGAATAAAAAAGCCGGTTACGATACCGACGTGGGCGTCGGGCGCGTTCAGAATCGATTCCGCCGCCTTTTCGAGATTCCCCTTCATCAATTCCGTCATTCGAGTGATGTCGCGCTTGACCTTGCGCCCGACGATAGCCTCGATCCGAGTGACTTTTTCATTCATCTTGATGGCACCTCAATATATATCTTACGTATATCTGACCGGTTCGAATGAGCAAGAGACTCGCTTGGGTTCGATTTAAAACCGACGGCCCTAGCGCAGAGACTGGTAGAGGCCCGGCACTCATTTTCCAGACTGGCTGACCGCGCTCAAGTCATGCGGAATCATCGCCCTTTTCAGGGTTGTTCGGCGAGAAGAGCGAAAGTGTTTTGACGAAGTGGCGGCTAGGCTACACAACAAAAAGCATCGACCGTGAAGATGGAGCCCAGGTTCTTCTTTCGGAGCTGAGGCTCAGATATTTGCGTCGTTGCCGCCAATCCACCTAGAGAACTTCGCTAGCATACTGGTCGAACAGCCGCTGAATCTCACCATTCGCTGCAATGAAGCCGCACCAAGTATCGAGAAAGTTTTTCCAGGCAACATCGCCGTGCCGGATCATCCACGTGTTCGGACGCTTGTCGAAGGCGTTTTTGGGGTCAACGATTGTTGCCCATTCCGAGTTCCGCTTCGCAAGAGCATATGCTTCGGTGTCTCCCACGATGCACGCGTTGACACGGCCCGCACGCACGGGCTCGGCGGCCATGGAATATTGGCCCGCCACGGCAATGAACTTTGCCTTGGGGAAAAGAGGCGGCATCCGCTGCTCATCGCTTGATCCCCCGTTGACCGCGATCGTCACATCCGGGCTGTTGAGATCCGCCGCGGTCTGATATTTGCTTGCGTCCGCCTTGCGAATGACCGCCAAGCTCCCCTTCGACCACAGAGGTCCGACGTAATTGCACACGGTAGCGCGCGGCACCGTGTACGTCGCAGACGAACCAAACAGGTCATAGTCACCTGAACGCAGGCCGATCGTGGAATTGGCGAAAGTTACCTCATGCCAATTCACGGTCATCTCAAGGTCCTTTGCCAGAAGCTCGACGAGATCCTTGTAGACGCCTTTCAGCTCGCCGCTTTTAGCATCCTTGTAAAACCATAGGGGGAGTTGAGCATAACCCACCTCAAGAGTTCCACCTTTTTTGATCTTGGCCAGCACGGACTTTGAATCGATACCGGAGTCAAGAAGCTGCGCGTGCGCGTCTCGCGTCATGCTTCCGAGCGCGGCCGCACCTGCGCCGACCGCGAGCGCACCGGTCAACAACGTGCGCTTTGTGACATCTAATCGATCTTGCATCGTCATACTCCTTAAGTGTTTGAGATGGAACCGAACCTGAGAGTTGGGATGTTGTTCTACCGGCTGTTCGAAATTCCGAATTTGGTTTGGAAGTGAACGTAGGCGTAATTCGCGATCCTGGAGATCGCGAAGAGAAGCGCGAAATACGTCAGAGCAATCGTGGTGAGAACCTCGATTGGCTCGTACCACTGATTGACGATCTTCAACCCCTGATACATCAAGTCAGGAATCGCAATGATGGAGACAAGCGTTGATGATTTCACGACGACGGCGAGCTGGTTGATCACCAGTGGAGCAACTACCAACCCCACCTGCGGCGCTTCGATCCGGGACACGGTACGCCAACGGCTCATCCCGACGGCCAGAGCAGCCTCACACTGGCCTTTCGGCAGCCCCTCAAATCCAGCTCGGAATGTCTCCGCAAGATATCCACTCGACTGCAACGCGAGCGCGATGATACCCGCACCAGTCACGGTTTGCGGAAATCCGAAAACTTCCGGCCACACATAATTGACCCATAGCAACTGCACCAGAATGGGAGTCGCGCGACAAAATTCGATGTACCCGATCGCGACAACTCTCACATACGGCAATCGCATTCGAATAAGACACGCAATCAAACCCAGCACGACCGCCAGCAGGAACGCCCAAAAACAGACATATGTCGTGACCCAGAGCCCATCGAGCAGGGTACCGATATTGGCGATCACAAAGCGATTGAAGTTTTCAATCATCGCGGTCTGCTCATGCCCAGCCTCGGCGGCGCCATCGCTCTGTCAGCCGCTGGAACAATTGGGTCGCAAGAATAATGACAATACAGTAGAGCAACGCGGCACCGGTATAGAGAGGGACAGGTCTCATCTCCGCGATACTGATCATCGAGACCTGGTACATGATGTCTTGCACCGCAATCAACGAGACGATCGTTGTCGATTTGAACAATGAGACCAGTTGATTGACAGCCTCGGGAAGCATCCTGCGCACGGCCTGCGGCAATACGATCCGGCGCAGCGCCGTGAACCCCGACATTCCAAGCGAGAGAGCGGCTTCTGTCTGGCCGTAGGAGACCGAACGCAATCCGGCACGCACCGTCTCGGACAGGAACCCGCTATAAGCAACACCGAGGCCTATGACTGCCGCAACATGAGGGCTGACTTTGACCTTCGTTCCCAGTGCAGTGCCGATTATCAAGGGAAGCACGAAGTAGACCCACACCAGAAGCACGTATTCCGGCGTGTTTCTGAAAAACTCAGCGTACGCGATGGCCGTCCAGCGAACGGCGCCGTGACGACTGAGGCTTGCGATTCCGACGACGAACGCGAGTAGGATTGCGAGAACGGCGCTTTCAACGAAGATGATGATGTTCTGCAGAAGTCCCGTCAAAAGAGCGACGCGATATTCCCAGAACAGCGCAGGATCAAATGCATTGTGTAAGGCGGCAAACACGGCGACTAGCTGAGCGCTGACGATATAAATCGTTGACAGCGTTCGCTGGAAGGCGCGCCGAAGACCTGCGCAGCGGTGCCATCCTCCTCGACCTTGCCATCATGGAGAAAAATCACCCGATCGGAAGCGTCGCGGGCGAATCCCATTTCGTGCGTCACGACGAGCATCGTCATTCCCTCTCGTGCCAGATCGCGCATCACTTCCAACACTTCGCCCGTCAGCTCCGGATCGAGCGATGATGTCGCCTCGTCAAACAGCATCACCTTCGGCTGCATGGCGAGCGCACGCGCGATCGCCACTCTCTGCTGCTGGCCACCCGATAATTTGGCGGGGTATTCGTCTTTCTTGTTCAGCAGATTGACCTTGGCGAGAAAACGCTGTCCGATATCCACGGCCTCGCTGCGCGGCATACGCTTGACCTGAATCAGCGCCTCGATCACGTTCCCCAGGACGGTCATGTGCGGCCACAGGTTGAATTGCTGAAATACCATGCCGAGCTTCGATCGCATTCGCGCGATATCTCGCGGAGACGCCCCCGATGTCCGCTGGCCGTTGGCCGCCGTCGAAGGACCGATAGCTTCTCCATCGACAAGAATATCGCCGGATGTCGGACGCTCCAGATAATTCAGGCAGCGCAGAAAGGTACTCTTTCCAGATCCACTTGCTCCAATGATGCTGAGCACAGATCCCGGCGACACATCGATCGTGATGCCGCGCAGTACCTCTGTGGACCCGAATGACTTGCGCAAGTCCTTCACCCGGATAATTGGCCGATCTCCGTCCACGACTTGCTCTCCAACTCCTTCAGGGATTCATGCGCGAGGGCCGGCCGGACTTGCATTCACCGTCGAGGGTAATATAACTCCGTCTTTGTAAGATATATGTCGCATATATTTGTGTCAACGGCAGGAAAATGCGGATGCTGCACAATTTCCTTGCAGGACAGACTGAAGTAAAGGCATCGGGCCGACCCAACTGGAAATGCGCAAGCTCCCCGATGAACGACCGAGTCAAACCCATGCGAATGGGAACGAAGATGCCGAATTGAAAACGAGTGACCGCGGTGAGTCCTATCGCCTGTTTCTGGAGTTTGTTTCTTGTTTCGTTGAAACCCGCGTATTCGCGAACACTTCTTTCCGACCCGGCGGATGTCCGCTTGACCCGAACATTAGAGTTGAGCCCCTCAGCTGCTGCGCCTCAACACAGCACTTTCAAAAATTCTGCGGAGAAAAATGCAATGACGTTTTCTGAGACCGAAGAACTTCCGATGGCCGGCGGTCACTACTCGCATGGACTGCGCGCCGGTGACTTTGTCTATACGGCTGGGCAGACCCCACGGGATTCCAAGAGGAACGTGATAGGCAGCAATATCGAAGATCAAACAGCCGCGACCCTCGAGAATGTCCAACGCGTTCTGGCGAAGTTCGGAGCGACCTTCAAAAATATCGTCAAGGTCACCGTTCATCTGTCCGACCTCGCAGACGCCCCCCGGTTTAACGCGGTCTATGCGCGATATTTTCCAAATAACAAACCCGTCCGCACTCTGACCGGCAGCCAGCTTAACGGGGTGTTAGTGGAAATCGATGCGGTGGCATTCCTTGGTCCGATAGCAGCGAGTTGAGCGTGGGTGAGATAGGAAGCTGGAGCGGCCCGTTGGCGAAGGAGCGCGCATGAAAAGTTCAAAAACTGCCAAATCCTCGGCCAGCCCGCGGAGCAGACGAAGTGTTGCGCGCAGCCTCGCAAAAGGCACCTCGCGCGCGACGGTGAAAAAGCGCCGCGGTGCTTCGCAAACGGAGGAGGCGGTCGACCTCATACGATTGAAAATTATTGATATGAGTTTGGAACCAGGAAGCAAGCTCGACGAGCCGCTGCTCCGCAATCATTTCAAACTCGGCCGGACCCCCGCACGGGAGGCCATCAGTCGCCTCGTTGCCGAAGGTCTCGTAACCATTTTTCCAAATCGGGGCGGTATGTTCGTTCGCGGATTGGACCTTGTCGAAATTGGTGAAGTCATCATGGCTTACCAACTAGTCGAATCCGTCCTTGCCCAACTCTGCCGTTTTGAGGATCAGAACCTTGTCGCGGACCTCGAGGAAATCCAGGCGCGATACACGCACGAGGTTCGAAGGAAATCGTTCCTTGGCATCACGTCAGTGAACGAAGAGTTTCATCTCAGGATGCATCGGTCGATAGGCAACGCGTTGTTTTATGAATTTGCGCTTTCAACCCACCGTCATCTCAGACGCTTGCTGGTTTTGATTTATAAAATCGAAAACACCGAAAAGGATCTCCTCGAATCGCAAATGGAGATTAACATCGGCGAACATGTGGGGATCATTGATGCGATTCGACGTGGCGACCGCACTAGATTGAACCAGCTTCTTCCGGCGCATGCGCAACAGGCTCAGACCCGGCTTACACGCATCCTGAGCGAAAAAAGAGTTCCACCACTCACCGTGGATCAATTGACGAGCGACTTTTTTGGCAGGAGGCCCGGCTTTCAGGCTTAGGTGATCCCGTCACGTCGTCAACTCAGACAAGATTTTCGGTACACACACTTTTCGGTACACACACGGGGTTGTGGCAAGGCCACGTCGAGATCGCCGTAGGCAAAGGCTCGATCGCGCTGGTGGAAACCATCAGTGATTTCGCGCGACGATTTCCAGGCATTTCGCTCCGGTCTGCGACGTGTCCTCACGGGAAATCGTTCCCATTAACCGGGAAGACGAGGCGCATTTCGGCGCGAGCCTACTCTCACCCTCAGTCGCATGACTTTCGAAATGCACCGCCATCTCCGGCCTCATGCGAGCGGACTATGCTGGAAGGAATCGAATAGCCGATCAGCCAAGATGGTGGACCTTCTGGAGACCGTAAACCGGCGTGGGAATGCCTTCCATTCGCGCCTTCAACTGGAGGGACAGAAACTGCGAGTAGTGGCGTGACTGGTGCAGGTTACCGCCATGGAACCAAAGCGCCTCCTGCTGTGTCGGCTTCCACATGTTCCGTTGCTCGCCTTCCCACGGCCCCGGGTCTTTGGTCGTATTCGAGCCCAGTCCCCAGACCTTGCCTACCTTGTTAGCGACCTCCCCGGAGATCAGGTCCGCGGCCCAGCCGTTCATCGAGCCGTAGCCGGTAGCGTAGACGACCAGATCGGCTGGCAGTTCGGTCCCGTCACTCAAGATGACGGAATGCTCCATGAGCCTTTTGACATCGACGCCGCTCTTCAGCTTGATGCTGCCATTGGCAATCAGCTCAGAAGCACCAACATCGATGTAATATCCCGACCCGCGCCGGAGATACTTCATGAACAGACCCGAGTCGTCGTCGCCATAATCGAGCAGGAAGCCCGCCTTCTCGAGACGCTTGTAGAAATCGGCGTCGCGTTCCCTGATAGCATTGTAAACCGGGATCTGGAACTCATGCAAAATCTTGTAAGGCAGCGAAGCAAAGATCAGGTCGGCTTTGGCCGTCGTCATTCCAGACTGGACGGCCTGTTCAGAGTAAAGCGAGGCCAATCCGAGTTCCATCAGCGAGTCCGACTTCACAATATGGGTCGTCGAGCGTTGAACCATAGTGACGTCTGCTCCAGCTTCCCAAAGCGCGGCACAAATATCGTGGGCGGAATTGTTCGAGCCGATCACAACGGCTTTCCTGTTTTTGTATTTGTCCGGCCCGGGATGCCGCGACGAATGATGCTGATCGCCCTTAAAAATATCCATGCCTTCGAATTGCGGCATGTTGGGTTTGGCTGACATTCCCGTCGCGAGCACGAGGTGTTTTGGCTTGAGGACGATTTCCTTGCCGTCACGCTGCACGATAACGGTCCATTCGCGGCTTTTCTCGTCGTAAGATGCCTTCTTGCATTCGCTTGAGCCCCAGTAATTGAGCTCCATCACCTTTGTGTACATTTCGAGCCAGTCCCCGATCTTGTCCTTCGGGGAGAAGACGGGCCAGTTCCGGGGAAAGGGCAGATAAGGCAAATGATCATACCAAACCGGATCATGCAGGCAGAGTGACTTGTAACGC
>JAQGKC010000091.1 GCA_028290305.1 Bradyrhizobium sp. | reverse complement strand
GCCCTTGTAGGGGCAATAGGTGGTATGTTCGCTGCGTGTGAGTGCGGCCATATCGACATCCCGACTGGGGATATATTGAACGGCTGGATGGGAGGCCTCGCGAAGTGTCAACGCGTCGCTTGTGTCGGCAATAACCTTTCCGCCGACTTTGACCACGACGCGAGATGGGTTCACGTCGATCGTAATGGGATGGTCGGGCCCCGGAACCTTTATCGGCCTGTCAGCCATGATCTGTCTCCTTCTGAATTGGAAGCGGGTCGTGCGAAGCGTTAGACAGTGACCAGTCGAGCGGTGCCTCGTTTGCCTTCGGATGCCATCACGCCCCGGCCTTCCGGATCCTGATTGTCGGCACCACCCGAAACGCCGCGGTTAGTTGGCCGGCCGAGCGTCGCCCGGCCAGCCGACAGTTCCTGCGCGACCTCGGCCACTCGGCGGCCAAGGAACTCTGCGGTCCGAAGATCGGACGACGGCGGAGCGACATCGCCGCTCTGGTCCATGTCAGCCTGGCCAGCCATCCCGAGCGTGTAGCTGTCGCGGTTGAGGATGTCCTCGTTGGTGTAGGAGCGATTATTCCCATAGTTCAGCCCAAGATTGACCCAATGCATCTGGTGCTGTGCCGCAAATGTCATCAGCTGGACCAGCGAGTTCTGCTTGTCGCCGCCGCGGGACGCGCCATTGGTAAAGCCTGCGGCGATTTTGCCCTCCCAACGCTTCTCGGCATATTGAAGGTGCGAGGTCGCATCCATGAAGGCTTTGAACGGTGCTGACAGGCTACCCATGTAGGTGGGCGCTCCCATGATGATGGCGTCTGCACCATCGAGAAGCTCCCATCGGCCCGGCGCCTTTTCCGCTGCAATAAGCTCCACGCTCGCGCCATTGATGGCTGCTGCGCCACGCGCGACTGCCTCGGCGATCTTCACGGTATGACCATATCCGCTGTGATAGACGACGACGATTTTCACTGGAACTGACATGGGTGCTCTTGAGTCGGGGTTAGACTTCACGAGTGGCACAAGCGTCGTGTCAGAAGCATTCAATGAGGAAAGTTTCATCGCGCTTCCTCCTCGGATAGGAACAGCGAAACGTGCCGGACGAACCGCTTGGGATACTGATATTGCGAACCGTGATTGGCGTCGGGATAGAGGATCAGCTGGGCGTCAGGCAGGTGCTGCTGCAGGATGAACGAGTTCACGGAGTAGATGATTACGTCCTTACCTCCGTTCACGACCAGCGCTGGCTGACGGATCGACTTCAGATATTCGAACGGCTTCTCCTGCGGCGCGCCCCATTCGCCGATCGCCGCGATCTGGGCTGGCGCGACCTTCTCGTTGACCTCGGGATCGCGGTTCTCGGCGCGTAGCCGGAATCGCTTGAGGAATTCGCGGCCCGCAGCCTGGCTCTTCTCGGACTTCGTGAAATGCACGCGAAGCCAGAGATGATCGGGCTCGTCATAGGAGGTACCGAAGATTTCCTGCGCCTCTGGCGTGAGCGTGGCCATGCCTTCGCCACCGCGCGGACCGGTGCCGACCAACACCAGTTGCCTGACGAGGTCGGGCGCCTGAAGCGCGATTGCTTGCGCGACAAAGCCGCCGATCAAAAAACCAAGCACATCGACTTTCGTCAGTCTCAGCGCCTTGATGAACGCCACCGCGTTGGCGCCCATCTTCTCGATCGTGTTAGGCACCTCTCCAGAGGAACTGGATATCCCGGTGTTGTTGAACAGGATGACTTCGCGGTCCTTCGCAAAACCGTCGGTCACGGCCGGATCCCAATGGTCCATGGTGCCGGTGAAGTGCTGGTTGAAGACGAGCGGCACGCCGGCCGCATTGCCAAAGCGGCGATAGGCAACGCGGACGCCATTGGCGTCGACGAATTGCGTCGGCGCGGTCTGATGATTGTGCTGGGTCATTGAGATTCTCTGTTGCAGTGGTTCAAGCCGACATGCGACTGTCGCGACGAAAAGCGAAACTCAGCCGATTGTGAATCCCTCGTACCGTCGCTCGGCGCTTTCGTTGCATTTCGCCATGTATGTTGCGAGGCCACCAGCGAAAGACAGCATCTCACGCCGCTTGCCGGGAATGTTCGCGCCGAGATACCAGGAGTCGGCGCGCGGGAAGAGAGTTGCATCCGCTAGAGCATTTACTTGCGCCCGCCATGCTTCCTCCGCGGGAGCCGTTGCCTCGAACCGCGCCCAATCGCGTTGTCGAACGTGGTCCAGCATCTGAGCGATCCAGTCACCCTGAAGCTCTGCGCAAGTCGGCCCATTGGCGAAAGCATTCGGACTGTGCGGGCCATAAACGAAGAGGAGATTCGGAAAGCCCGCCGCGGCCATTCCGAGATGGGCGCGTACACCCTTGGCCCACTTCTCCTTCAGCGTCTCGCCTTGCGTGCCGTGGATATCGATGCTGGTCAGGCCGCCAGTCACGGCATCAAAGCCCGTGGCCAGCACAAGAATATCCAGGTCATGCTCGCCAGCCGTCGTCTTGATGCCGCCACGCGTCACTCCTTCGATCGGGGTTTTGCGGAGATCGACAAGGGTCACGTTGGACTGATTGAAGATATCAAAGAAGTTCTGTTCGAGAGAGGGTCGCTTGGTGCCGTAGGGATGAAGCGGTTCTGTCGGCGCGAGAATCTCGGCAACAGCAGGATCTTTGATCCGCGCCCGTGTTTTGTTGCGCCAGAAGTCATAGGCGGCACGGTTCGATTGTTCGTTTACCAGCAAGTCGTTGAACGAGCCAACCCACGGCGCAAGGCCTCCGATCTCCCAAACACGTTCGAACGTCGCTCGCCGCTCGTCTTCGGACACCTCGGACGCTGACTTTTCGAGGGGATCGTAGTCGAACCCCCCGAACGACGTTCTGCGCTTCTGGTATGCGAGCGGATAACCCTCCTTCATGCGGTGGATGGTGTAGTCGTCGAGTCTCCTCTGTCGCATCGGCAAAGCCAGATTTGGCGTGCGCTGGAAGATGGTGAGGTGGGCCGCCACGGCAGCGGCCTCTTGTGCCAACTGCACGCCACTCGCTCCTGTACCGATGACCCCAACCCGCTTGCCGGTCAGGTCGAGACCCTGCTGCGGCCAAAGCGCGGTGTGATGGCGCTCCCCGGCAAAATCGCTGAGGCCTGGCAACTCCGGCACGTAGGGCTTCGAACCTAAGCCGGTGCACAGCACGAAATAGCGAGCCCTCGTGACGGAGCCGTCGCTGGAGCGGACAGTCCAGCGATTGTGCGTCGGGTCGAACTCCGCCTCGTTCACGCGCCTGTTGAAACGAATATCCCGACTAAGGTCGAGTTTTTTGTCGACGTAATGGAAATACGCGCGAATCTCCTGCCACGAGGGATATAGCTCGCTGAATTTCCAATCTCGCCACAGATCGTCGCGCGAAAATTGATACATCGGGCCGGGAGAATCGACTCGCGCTCCCGGATAACAATTCCAATACCAGACGCCGCTAGGACCATCCCCAGCTTCAAACACCTGGACGGACATACCCATGCGACGCAGTCGGTCCAGAAGATGGAATCCCGCAAATCCCGCGCCGACAATGATGACATCGAGTTCTTCGGTCGCGGCGTTGGCCGTCCGTTTCGTCGCGGTCGTGCTCATATGATTAATTTCCTCTAAGTTTTGCGAGTGGATCAATTGGCGCTGTGTCCACCGTCGACGTTGAGGACGTGACCCGTCATGAATCTGGCTTCGTCCGATCCCAGGAAGACGATACCCTCGGCGACCTCCTCGGAGAGTCCGAGCCGAGCAAACGGAACCTGCGTCGCCAAGGCCGCCTTGTTCTCGGCGGTGCCGGTGAAGCGGGTCAGCATCCCGGTGTCCGTGGGTCCAGGTCCAACGGCGTTGACACGAATCCCGGACTTGGCGACTTCGAGCGCTACCGACTTGGTAATGCCTTCGACGGCGTGCTTGGCACCGACGTAGATCGAGGCGAAAGCCGCGCCCTTGTGGCCGTAGGTCGAGGAGATGTTGATGATGCTGCCGCTCCCCTGGGCCTGCATGGCGCGCACTTCATGCTTCATGCTCAGAACCACGCCGAGAACATTGGTCTCGAACGTCGCGGCGAAACTCTCGGCGGTCTGGTCCGTGATCGGACCGACCTGGCCTTCGGTGGCGGCGTTGTTGACCGCGACATCGAGCCGGCCAAACCGTGCGACAGTTTTATCGACCATGGCGCGTACATCGTCCTCCTTGCGGACATCGGCGTTGATGAACTCCGCCTCCGAACCCAATGAGCGCAGCTCCTTGACGAGCGCCTTACCGGCCTCATCACGTCGGCCCGCAACGACCACCTTTGCGCCCTTCCTGGCGAAGGCGACTGCGGCGGCGCGGCCGATACCGGTGAGCCCACCGGTGATCAAAACAACGGGCTTATCCACGATCATCTCCATCATTGCTTTTGATTTTCAGCCTTGGACCCGTGGGTAAGACGGTCTCTTACCGGTCTGTCTCTTGCAGCGTTGATTTCAGAGAATTGGACGCGCCTAGGGCCATGCAGTAGACTTTGGTCTGGAACATCATTTGTGAAATGAAATCACAATGGCCCGATTGGATGTAAATCGCTCCGGCGAGATGGAAGTCTTTGCGCGGGTCTTCGAACTCGGGGGGTTTTCCGCCGCGGCGCGCGCGCTTCGCATGACTCCCTCGGCGATCAGCAAGCTTATCGGGCGTCTCGAGACCAGACTCGGCGCGCGGCTGGTCAATCGCTCCACGAGGACTCTTCAGTTCACGGCAGAAGGGCGATTGTTCTACGAGCGGAGCATAAGACTGCTTGCCGACATGGACGAGGTCGAGCGGTCCGTGGCGGAAGCCGAGATCCCGAAGGGAAAGATCAGAGTGAGCGCCAACATCCCGGTGGGGCGACAGCTAATGTTGCCGATCGTCCCCGCTTTCCTGGAGGCCTACCCGAAACTCTCCTTGGAGATATCCCTGACGGATCAGGTGATCGACCTGCTGGAACAGCGGACCGATGTTGCGCTGCGCAGCGGTCCGCTCAAAAGCTCCCAGCTCATCGCGCGCAAGCTTGGCGCTGCGCGGATGATAATCGTCGGTTCACCAGGCTATTTCGCACGATACGGCATTCCGAAAACGCCAGTCGAGCTGACGCAGCATAATCGTCTTGGCTTCAGCTACGCCCGATTGGCAAAGGGCTGGCCGTTGATTGACAAAGGCGTGCAGAGAACGATACCCCCCTCGGGCAATGTTCAGGTCAGCGATGGCGACGCGTTGCGG
>JAQGKC010000086.1 GCA_028290305.1 Bradyrhizobium sp. | reverse complement strand
TCTTGCCGGGCGAGGCAAGGCAATCAATCCAGGCCTTTAGCTGGCTGGGAATCCCGAAATTGTACATCGGAGCGCCGAGCACGACGATGTCGGCCGCGAGGAACTCGTCGAGCACGACGTTGGTTTCCGCGAATTCAGCCTGCGTCGATGCATCGACCTTGGCACCACCCTGCACGGCGCCAGCCAGCATTTCGACTTTGTCGCCGGCCAGCGCTCCGGCCTCGTACAGCGCCTTCATCTTGGCGAACAGGATGGTGGGCGACTGGTGCGGGACGGGTGCTATCGCCAGATCGCGATAGGTGATTTCGAGACCCGGTGTGGTCTGCTTCAGGCGGGCGACAATACTCGCCGTAAGTTGCCGGCTGACCGACTGACCGCCGGAAATACTGGAATCGATGTGTAAGAGCTTCATCTGGTCTGGTCTCCTTAGCGCTATATCGGTCAGAGCCGCCTACGGAATAACCGCTAGGAACATTTTGTTCGTTGCCCTAAGATGCAGCCCGCCGAAAATTGCACAAGGAGGCACTATTTTGAGCGATACGCACATCGATGTGTGCAAGGCGGGCCACTCCCCCGAGGAGCGCCGCGCGTTCACGGACATATTGGCGCACATCGGCGACAAGTGGACCGTGCTGGTGGTCGGCGTGCTCTCGCTTGGACCGACGCGTTACAGCCAGATCTCCAAGCTGGTCGAGGGTGTCTCGCAACGCATGCTGACGCTGACGCTGAAGAGTCTGGAGCGCGATGGCATCGTCACGCGAACGGTTTACCCGACCAATCCGCCCCGGGTGGATTACGAGCTGACCGAGCGCGGAAAAACGCTGATTGTGCCCTTACATATGCTCTGGGCGTGGGCTCAGGCCAACCGCACTGCAATCGAGGGTGCCCGCCGCGACTTCGATCAACAGCGCAGCAAGGATGGGGCAGCTGCCTGATTGGCGTGACGCACGGTTCACCCAGATCGGAAGATTTCGATCATCGACAAGGCCGCAATGTCGCATCTGGATGAGAGTTCCGAAGAACCATCACGGATAGCCGTCGGCGCGCAAGGACGACATGAAGCGTATGGAAGCCGGCAGCGGGCGGGATTTGGCCGATATCGAGAGGCCAGTGCTCCGCCTTTTTTGAAATCGAAAAAGGCTTCGGCCGGCACCCGCATGTGAGTCAGAGCCCAAGAGTTGATCAATAGCTTAGCTCGCCGATCGGCGTCGGGACCTCACGCTGATCAACACTCTGCGATGATGAAGCTTGTTCTCGGATGAAAGCGACCCTTGGCCCACCTCACCACGCGATGCCATCTGCCGTTTGCCTGTGACGGCTAGTCCATCCGGGGGCCGTTTCGCTTGAAATACTGGTCGCATTTACGTGATCCTTGCGGTCCCGCGTTCGGCCGTCAGCTTGGCGTAAGCTAAATGCCGGATGAATCGTGATTGCGGAAAGGCGCGGCGATGCGAGTTTTATTGGTCGAGGACGAGCCGCACATCGGTTCGGCGGTTCAGGAGCATGTTCGGGCTGCCGGACACGCCGTCGACTGGGTTCGTCAAGTCGGCGCCGCGGACGATGCATTACGGTCAGTACCTTACGACGCGTTGCTACTCGACCTTCATTTGCCGGATGGCCGAGGCTTGGACTTGCTGAAAAAACTGCGGCGGCGGGGTGATACGCTCGCGGTTGTTATTTTGACCGCGCGTGATCAGGTAAGCGATAGGATCGAAGGGCTCAAGGCCGGGGCGGACGACTATCTGGTCAAGCCTTTCGATCTTGATGAGTTAAACGCTCGGCTGCAGGCCGTCGCGCGTCGCTATCAAGGCAAGGCGATCCCGACAATCCATCTTGGGCCTGTCGAACTCGAACCGGAAGCGCGCCTCGCCCGCCTCAATGGCGAATTGCTGGAAGTCACTGCACGAGAGTGGGCCGTGCTCGATGTCTTGCTCCGGCGCCCAAATTCTACAGTATCCAAGGAGGCGATAGAGGAGGCGCTTTACGCATTTGGAAGCGAGGTCGAAAGCAATGCGATCGAAGTGCATATAAGCCGGATCCGGCGTAAGTTTGGCCGAGACTTCATCCGGACCATTCGCGGTCTCGGCTACAGTTTAACGGCTTAGTGTTTATGGCAAACCATAGCATCGTATCGCGCCTGATCTGGCTACTAGCGTCCGCTCTGGCTGGGCTCTGGCTACTCGGTAGCGTCGCCGCTGCGATGCTGACTCGTTTCGAGGTGAACGAGAGGCTTGACAATACCTTGGAGGAGGTCGCGCAGCGCCTAATGCCGGTCGCGGAGGGGTCGTTGTCGGAGCCGGAAGCTATGCGGTCCCTTGGGGAGCACCTGCTTCCCGCGCTGGACCCTCGCGCGATCGCCTACCAGATCGTCAGCGGCACGGGCCAACTCATCTTGCGCTCGCCGAATGCGCCAGAAGTACCCTTCGACAGAACCCCGCACCCTGGTTTCCGAGACGGGTCGCACTATCGAATCTATACAGCGCCCGTAACGAACGGTTCGTACTGGCTCGAAGTCGCAGAGCCGCAAATTCACCGTCGCGAGGCGATCGGTCGAGCCATAGAACTTGCTATTTCGCCCTTGTTGGCATTCCTGCCACTTTCCTGGATTGTAATCCGATGGGCGGTACGCCGTAGCTTTTGGCCGCTGGTCAAGCTTCAAAGCGAGATCGGCTCCCGTAGCGGAGCCAACCTCGCGCAGATTCCGGACCTGCAATTTCCAGCTGAGCTGCTGCCCATCCATACCGCGGTAAACCGGTTGCTGGAGCGGCTCGAACGCGCTTTGACTACGGAGCGCCAATTCGCTGCCAACAGCGCTCACGAATTGAGAACGCCCATAGCAGCGGCTCTGGCGCAGATGCAGGTCTTGTCTGCGCAGCTGAACGATCGGCGCCATGCCGAGCGGGTCGTTGTGATCATTAGGCAGATTAAAGGCCTCGGCGAATTGACTGAGAAACTGCTGCAACTTTCTCGAGCGGGGGCAGGTCTTGCGCTCGTTCTCGAGCCCGTGGATCTGGTGCCTGCGCTGAAAGTCCTGGTGGACGAGTATCGCCGGGAGGGGGGGGTTCAGGAAAGACTGGAGCTGGAGTTAGGCGACACCACGGAGTTCGTCGTCCACTCCGATATCGATGTTCTAGGCATAGCCATTCGAAATCTTCTCGAGAATGCCGTGCGGTATGGTGCACCCGACGAGCCCATCCATGTCTTCGTGGCCGAGGATACGATCGGGGTGGTTAGCGGCGGCCCGGTGCTGAACGCGGATTTGATGGAAGTCTTGACGCAACCCTTCCAACGCGGCACGACGGTTGGCCAGGGACGCGGCCTTGGCCTTGCCATTGTCAACAGTATTATGCAGCAGGTAGGAGGCTGCGTGCGACTGTCATCGCCGCCTGAGGGATCTGCGGGAGGCTTCGAGGCGCGGCTTGTCTTCCCCACGGCCCGAACTCGCCACGGTGGCCGCAGTGGCGGAAAGCCGAAGCAGATGGACCAAGTACGGTTCCGGGCTCCGACCCAGGTATCTTAATCGCTTTCCAAAGTGAGTGGTCAAAAGAGAAGCGCCCATTGGTTGGCTTAGCCCCGGTAATAGCCGCGGGCACAAACCCGCCCATCTTCCGCAGGTGACGGCCGATGAACTCAACTACCGATCGGCGCATCTCGTTGCTCGTCGGTCCTCTGCAAGAGTTTCGGCACGCGCTGCCCCCACCCTTCGTGCTTCAACATTAGTCGCTGGCTTAGCATCACGATCCGTCGCCAGGTCGTAGAAACAATACATGGTCTGTGTCGGTCATGGCGCAAGTAATTGAGTGTAGTAAGTCATAGAGTTCGGGTACGAACCACCGGGCAATACACCGTCGAGGGCTGAAGCTGCCTCTCCGGTTTGCGTGACAGCACGACGGCGTTCCAATTGTGCTCCTCTCCTCGCGTCGCTGGCAAGAAGTTGCTCTACCATACCAGAACGAATTTCAGCCTCCTCCAACCTGACGCGAACCTGACAGCCCAGCAATTAGCCGTAAGGTTAAGGTCAGCCCCACACGCTATTCGATGCGTCCGTTGGATCAAGGAGACATCACAGTGAGCGCAATTGATGCAAACGTGCACCTGCCGGCACAGGCAGATGACGCCTCTAGTGGCGGGGCCAGAGCTAGATCCCTAGGCTGGCGTTCGATTGTAGTCGTCTGCGCGGCTCTCGGCATCGCGGGCTGGTGGTATGGCGGGGCCTTTCGACCTCACCTCGAGCCGCTGCTTGCTACGATTGGCCTCGGCACGCAAACTGCGACGGGGACTTCCGCGGCGCCAGCTCCAGATGCGATCCCTGGCGAAGCCAAAGGTAGCAATACCGTCAAGCTCAATGTTGAAGGACAGCAGCAGCTCGGCCTCGCCTTTCGGCAGGCCGAGATCCGCCAGATCATCGTGCGCGTGCGCGTACCCGGCAGCGTCGCCTTCGACGAGCGGCGCGTCACGCATCTGAGACCGCGCACGCAAGGGCGCGTGCTCAGCCTCTCGGTCCAGCCGGGAGATCGCGTCACGGCCGGCGAGATCTTGGCCACGATCGATGCAGCGGGAGTACTCGATGCGCGCAACGGTTTGGCGGCAGCCCAGGCCAGCCTCGGCGAAGCGCAGGCCACCGAAAAAATTGCCGAGCTCAACCTGGCGCGCGGCACTGATCTCGTCAGAAATGGTGCCGTCACGCAGACCGAAGTCGAGCGGCGGCAGGTCGACCTTGCGAAGGCGCAGGCTACGGTAAAGTCGGCTCAGGCGCAGGTCGAGATGTACCGGGCCCAGTATGATCGCCTCGCCCCGGCTCTCGGTGCTGCCGCGGGTACGAGCGCCATCGTCTCGCCGATTGCGGGCGTGGTCACCCGCGCCGACATTACCGTTGGCGAGATGGTGGACACCAACCGCGACGCCTTCACGGTGGCCGATCCGTCGCAGATTCTGGTTCTAGCCAATCTTTACGGCAACGACATTTCCAGTGTGGCAGCCGGGGACCAGGCAACCGTCGAGGCGCCCATCGCCGAACATCCGCGCTTCGAGGGGCGAGTGCGTTCGATCAACGCCGCGCTCGACGCTGCGAGCAACACCGCGCCCGCTCGAATTGAGATCGCCAATCCAGGCGATCTGCTGCGCGCCAACATGTTCGTCTCGGTCGAAATCGCGGCCGATCTTGGACGCGAGGGCGTCACGATCCCGGCTTCCGCAGTCCAGCAGACCGAGGCCGGCTCCATCGCGTTCGTGCGCACGGCAGACGACCGGTTCGAGCGACGCGACCTGAGCCTCGGCACCCAGCGCTCCGACTGGGTCGAGGTGAAGGCCGGAATTTCGGCGGGCGAGACGGTAGTGACGCAAGGCAGTTTTGGTTTGAAGGCCATCCTCCTGGATAGCCTTCTCGGCTCGACGGATTGAGGCGCTCATGACGATATGGTTTGCACTTTTGATACGTTGGCGCTGGCTGATCCTCGTGATCGCACTCGTGGGCGCGGCCGGCGGTCTCGTCAGTCTGCGCGGTCTGTCGATCGACGCCGTTCCGGACATCTCGCCCAAGCAAGTGATGGTCCTCACCGTCTCACCAGGCCTCGGGCCGTCGGAAGTCGAGCAACTGGTCAGCTTTCCCATCGAGAACGCTATGGCGGGCGCGCCCGGGCTTACTCGCGTGCGCTCGACGTCACGCTATGGCGTCTCGGCCGTATACATTACCTTCGACGACACGGTCCCGATCACGGAGGCGCGCTCCGAGGTATTCCAGCGGTTGCCGCAGGCTCGCACGATGATGCCTACGGGCGTCGGAGAACCGCAGATGGGGCCGATGTCGACTGGCCTTGGCGAGGTCTATCAGTTCGAGATACGCGGAGCGGGCTATTCGCCGATGGCACTGCGGCGCCTGCTGCAATGGACCGTCGCGTCCAAGCTCAAATTGACGCCCGGGGTGGCGGACGTGAACATCTACGGCGGTCAAATGCCCACCTACGAGGTTCAGGTTTCGGCCGAGGCCCTGCGCCGCTACGGCGTAACAATGGCCCAGGTCTATAACGCCCTCGGCCAAAACAACGCCGCCCGCGGCGGTGCCTACATTGAGCACAACGACCAGCAGGAAGTGATTCGTGGCATCGGACTAGCGAAGGGACCCGACGACATCGCCAACATCGTTGTGACAACGGCGGCGGGCGGCATTCCGGTCACTATCGCGACGCTCGGGGGGGTAGTGGAGGCTCCCAGAGTCCGGCTCGGGGCGGTGACCCACGACGCAGCGGGTGAGACGATCGTCGGCGTCGTGATGATGCGGGTCGGCGAGAACGCCAGCGCCGTGGTCCAACGCGTCAAGAAAACGGTCGAGGAACTGGGCCCGCAGCTACCGCCAGGCGTCGAGATTAAGCCCTACTACGACCGCAGCGCGCTCGTGGAACGCACAATTCACACCGTGACGCATAACCTCGTCGAGGGCGCGGCACTGGTCGTGGTCGTGCTGCTCCTGTTGCTTGGCAACCTGCGCGCCGGCCTTCTCGTGGCGGCGGCGATTCCGCTCTCAATGCTGATGGCATTCGCCGGCATGCGCTTTCTTGGGCTTTCTGGAAACCTCATGAGCCTGGGTGCCATCGATTTCGGCCTCATCGTGGACGGATCGGTCGTGTTGATCGAAAACGTGCTGAGCGCCCGGGGCTCCCAGCCATGGCGCCCGGCCGAGGAAGTAATCCGGGACGCCACCGCGAAGGTGGCGCGGCCCATCCTGTTCGCGGTCGCCATCATCATCTTGGTCTACCTGCCGGTCCTCGCGCTGGACGGGGTCGCCGGCAAGATGTTCCGGCCGATGGCGCTGACGGTGATCCTGGCTTTGTCGAGCGCGCTGCTATTGACCATGACGGTGATGCCTGCGCTCGCGGCGATCGCTCTGTCTGGCTCCGGCATAGGGGAGCACGAGACGCGCCTTGTCCACTGGCTGCGCCGCCTCTACTTGCCGATCCTCAAGGCGGCGGAGCGCCGGCCCGGCCTCACCGTCCTGCTGACGTTGGCTCTGTTCGGCGGCAGCTGCCTGCTCGCCACGCGCCTGGGCGGCGAATTCCTGCCGAAGCTGTCCGAGGGCTCGATCGTCGTCACATCGGAGAAACTGCCGGGCATCAACCTCGATGCCACCCTCAATGTCGTGAAGCGCATTGAAACGGTGCTGAAGAGCTTCCCCGAGGTGAAGAGGGTGGTCTCGCTGACGGGAAGTGCTGAGATTCCGACCGACCCCATGGGCGTTGAGTCGACAGACAGCTTCATCACTCTCGCCGACCCGTCGAGCTGGACGACTGCCCACACCCAGGACGACCTGGTCGCGGCCTTCGAGAAGCGGCTGAAGGACGAGGTGCGGGGCGTCGCCTATTCATTCTCGCAACCGATTCAGATGCGCATGGACGACGCGTTGCAGGGTGTGCGCGGGGACGTGGCGATCAGTCTCTACGGGGACGACCTCAACGTCCTGAAGGACAAGGCCGACTCGATCGCGCGGGTGGTCGGAGGCGTTGCCGGAGCGGCGGACGTGAAGGCGGAGCAACAAGCCGGTCAGCCGGCGCTGTCGGTGCAGATCGACCGCGCCGCGGCCGCCCGCTACGGCGTCAATGTCAGCGATATCCTCGACGTCGTCGAGAGCATTGGCGGCCGAACCGCTGGCATGGTCTATGGCGGCGACAACTCGATCACCGACATCGTCGCGCGTTTGGCCGCTGAGGACCGCAGCGAAATCGACCGGATCCGCAATCTGCCGGTCGGAAGCAACGGCAAGGCGCCTGTGCCGCTGTCGCTCGTCGCTTCAGTCGAGGTCGCCTCGGGCCCCGCGCAGATCAGCCGCGACCGGCTGCAGCGACGGATCTCGGTTCAGACCAACGTGCGCGGACGCGATGTGCAGAGCTTCGTCGATGCGGCGCAGGCTGCCGTAAAACAGCAGGTCAAGTTGCCGCCGCGCTACTCGCTGACGTGGAGTGGCCAGTATCAGAACCTGCAGCAAGCGACAGCACGCCTGTCGGTCGTTGTACCGGCGGCAATGGTGGCCATCCTGGTGCTCCTGATCGTGATGTTCGCCGACATCCGGCTGGCCGGGCTGATCTTCCTCAACGTGCCCATTGCGGCGACCGGCGGCATCATCGCCCTGTTCCTGCGCGACATGCCCTTCTCGATCTCGGCGGCGATCGGTTTCATCGCCACTTTCGGCATCGCGGTCCTCAACGGGGTGGTGCTGACGAGCTATATTCGCGACATCGAAGCGAGCGGCGTGGGTGCCCGTGAAGCGGCGGTGCGTGGCGCCAAGATGCGATTGCGTCCCGTGATGACGACGGCGCTGGTGGCGATGCTGGGCTTCCTGCCCATGGCGCTATCAACGAGCGCTGGCGCAGAGGTTCAGCGTCCGCTCGCTACGGTGGTGATAGGCGGACTAGTCTCGGCAACGGTCCTCACCCTGGTCGTGCTGCCGGCGATCTATCCCTTCGTGACCGGTTTTCAGCTCCCGTCCCTATGGCGAGGCAGCCAGCCTGCTCCGCTCAAGGGCGTGGATCGCCCCGGGCGTGTGATCTCTCTCGGGTTCGAGGCTTCCTTGATACGTGTGAATAAGCGCCCAAGAGGCGTCGGGACCGACGCCGAATGACAACGGTGCGTTGCGACGCCGACATATGCCATTGCCGAGTGTTAATCCCGACAGGTGCGGCAGTCGCTGCCCCGATTTCCGGATCAATGGTCGGGAGCGGCCCCTTATTGGACTTTCCGATGGTCACTTTACCCAGTCTTCAACAACTCCGCTTTCTGTGCGCTCTGGCTGAGCAAGGCCATTTCGGCCGCGCCGCGGAACGTTGTGCCGTCACGCAGTCAACGCTCAGTGGAGGGATCAAGGAGCTCGAGATACGACTGGGCACCACGCTGTTTGAGCGCAGCCATCGCAACGTTATGCCGACGCCCCTGGGGAAGGAGATCGCGACGCGCGCCCAGCGCCTGCTGGTCGACGCCGAGGAACTGGTCGGGTTGGCCCGCAATGCGCAGGAGCCATTGTCTGGGCCGCTCCGGTTCGGGGTAATCCCGACAGTCGGTCCGTATGTCCTGCCCTCGCTGCTGTCGCATCTGGGCGCTGCGCTGCCGAAGCTCAAGCTGTACGTGCGGGAGGCTCCGACTGCAGTTCTGTTGGACAAGCTAGCTGGAGGAGAGCTCGACATTTTGCTGGTGGCCGTTCCCTACGAACTTGGAGATGTCGAGGCGATGGAAATCATGGAAGACCCAATCGTTGTAGCGATGCCGCGCAACCATCCTCTTGGCCATCACAAGGTGGTGAGCCGTAATGACCTAGCCCGCGAGCAGCTGCTCCTGATCGAGGACGGACATTGCCTGCGCAGCCATTCACTGCAGGCATGTCGGATCGTGGATCCAGTTCGCAATGAGGTCTTCCAAGCCACCAGTCTGCGAACGCTTGTCCAGATGGTGGCCGCGGACCTTGGCATCACGCTAATGCCGCAGATCGCGGTGGATTCCGAACTCGCTTCAACTCGCAATGTTGCGATTCGGCCGCTCTCCCCAGACAAGCCGTTCCGGACACTGGTCCTGGCCTGGCGGCCGACATCCGCGCGCAGCGTCGAATTCGGGATACTCGGAAATCTTATTCAAGAGTGTCTGACTGGTACCACGAAAGCATTTGCGCCTGACCAGGATACCGAAGCACTACCAGCGCGCTGATCGGCATCGTCCTCAGTGCGATCGGCTGCTCCGACTACCGCCTTCGAATTTTCCCGTTAGCGATTCGGAGCCGGGCGGCCATATCTGCCCAGGGCGAGAAGTTCGATGATCACTGATGGCTCTGTCCGTCGAAAGGAAAATGACATGACTGGTCGAAGAACGATGATGGTATTGGCAAGCGCCCTGCTTGCCGGGTCTCTGCTGGCGACGGGTGCACAGGCAGGCGGTGGCGGAGGCGGTGGCCACGGCGGCGGCGGCTTCAGCGGAGGCGGCTTCGGCGGAGGTCACATGGGCAGTTTCGGCGGAGGTAACTTCGGCGGAACGCACATGGGAGGTTTCGGCGGAAGTCACTTCGGTGGAGCTCGCATGGCCGGCACTGGCCGAGGTCACTATGCCTATGGAAGACACCATGGCTTTTACAACTACGACTATGGTTGCCCGTATTACTCGTCATACAACTGGCCGTACACTTGCGCCTACTGAATGATGAGCTGATTTGGAAGTAGCCGACGCGCGGCTTTCGCAATCTTCAGGCGTTCACCGGGAGAGCTCGGGTGCAGCAGAACTCTAGCTCTCCCAGGTGAGCGGTCAGCTCAACCCCACACGCCATCATTCGTGCCGACGTTCAACAACCAAGGACGACCACTGTCCGATAGTCGTACACGAAGCGAAATTGTTGCGAACATAGTCCGACATAAGCGAGCAAAATCCATGCGTCATAGGTCGATTTGGTTGAGCACGGCAATCCTGGTTGTCGCAGCATGCGGGCTTGCATGGTATGTCGTGCATCAGCCCGCGAAAAGCGCGTCCAGCCAGGCGCCATCTGCTATCGTCCCTGCCGTTCCGGTGACCGCAGGACTGGCAGAAACAAAGAACATCCCTGTCTACTTGACCGGCTTAGGGACCGTCCAGGCCTTCAACACCGTTGTGGTAAAGGTCAGGGTGGATGGTCAGCTCAACAAAGTCGCATTCACCGAGGGACAGGACGTCAAGGCCGGCGATTTGCTGGCCCAAATCGATCCGCGGCCATTTCAAGCGGCGTTGGATCAAGCGAAAGCTGTCAAGGCAAAGGACGAAGCGCAACTCGAAAACGCCAAGCGCGATCTGCAGCGTTTTATCAACCTGCATGACTTTGCCACGAAGCAGAGCGTGGACACGCAGACCGCGCTGGTTCGCCAGTTCGAGGCGACGATTCAAGGCGATCAGGCCGCCATTGAAAGCGCCCAGACTCAACTCGCCTACAGTACGGTCACGGCACCACTAACGGGACGGACCGGCGTCCGCCTTGTCGACCAAGGCAACATTGTCCATGCCAGCGATGCGAATGGACTGGTGATGATCACCCAACTGCAGCCGATCTCGGTGATCTTTAGCTTGCCAGCCGAGCAACTGAGGAACGTCTCCCGGGAAATGGCCAACGGACCGCTCAAGGTCATTGCGGGAGGCCGCACCGATCATCAGCAGATCGGGGAAGGCGCGCTAAGTCTCGTCGACAACCAGATCGATCAGGGCACAGGAACCATCCGCCTGAAGGCGACCTTTCCAAACGAAGATCACGCGCTGTGGCCAGGCCAATTTATCAATATACGCCTGCTGCTGCGTATGCTGCAGCAAGTCGTCACTGTGCCCTCGACAGCGATCCAGCGCGGGCCGAGCGGCATGTACGTCTATGTCATCAAGCCGGATTCGACCGTGGCGATGCAGCCGGTCGGCGTCGGGCAAATGAATGACGGGACGTCGGTGGTGGAGAGTGGCCTGCAGCCCGGCGACAAGATCGTAGTCCGCGGCCAGTACCGGGTCCAGCCTGGGACTCGGGTTCAGGCCGGGGCGAAGACTGTCAGTGTTTTAGGCGGAATGTGAGGCAAGCATGGCCATCTCCACCCCATTCATTCGACGGCCGATCGCAACCTCGCTGCTCATGGCCGGCATCCTGTTGGTCGGAGCTGTTGCTTATCCGCTGCTGCCGGTCGCACCCCTGCCGCAAGTCGATTTCCCAACCATTCAAGTAAACACTCAATTTCCCGGCGGCGGTCCCGAGACAATGGCATCGTCGGTGACCGCGCCACTCGAGCGCCAATTCGCACAGATCCCCGGCGTGACGCAGATGACCTCGTCCAGCACGCTCGGCAACAGCTCGATCACAGTGCAGTTCGATCTCAATCGCAACATCGACGGTGCGGCACAGGACATCCAGACGGCGATCAATGCCGCCGGGGGCCAGCTACCCAAGACCCTTCCGTCGCCGCCGACTTACCGAAAGGTCAATCCGGCGGATGCGCCAATTTTCGGTCTGGCTGTGCATTCGGATTCCTTGCCGATCACTGTTGTGGACGACTATGCGGAAAACGTGCTCGTCCAGCATATCAACCAGATTCCGGGAGTCGCGCAGGTCCAGATCAGCGGGCAGCAGAAGCCTTCGGTGCGCATCCAGGTCGATCCCGAGGA
>JAQGKC010000084.1 GCA_028290305.1 Bradyrhizobium sp. | reverse complement strand
GCGGCCATCCGCGAAAAGACGAAGAAGCCGAGGACTGGACTAACGACATGAATTCTCGTGACTGTCAAAGAGAGGTTGAGTGCATTGATCTGACGCATCGGCCGTTTTGCGTGAAGGCGTCGGGGGGGTTTATTCCGTCAGCAGCCCGGCGGCGATACGCCCGGCGCTGCCGCGGCGCCCGTCGCGTTGGCCGGCGGCATCGTACCGGGCGTTGTCAGATTCATCGTCATGCTCTCGGCGCAAGCCGGGTGTTCGGCGTCGGCACCACGGTCATTGTCGGATCGATGCTGGTGCCGACAAGTTGGGTTATATCCGGCTGGATCGTGCCGAGCGCCGGGTTCGCCGGAATTTCCGGCGTCGAGAGCGGCAAAGCCGCGCCATTGGTCGGCGGCCCTCCTGGCGTAGTGCTGCATACGGTGGTCGACGAGCTGCCGAGCGGGGTCGTTGGCGATGTGATCCCGGTCGTGCTGGCGACGATTGGCGTGGGAATGCTTCCCAACGGGGCCGCGGGCATCATCGCGGTCGATGACATCGTCGTGGTCGATGGAGTCATCGCGGTCAAAGGTACCAAGGATGTGGAGACCGTGCTTGGTCCCCTCGATGGCGTCGCCACGGGCGTGCCGTTAAATGCGGAGATGGGAGACGTAGGCAGAAGTGGTTGTCCTTGCGCCGGCGGCGGCGGCATGGCGGGGCTGGAAATTGCAGACGCGGCAGAGGCAGCGGGTGTCGCTGGTGTCGTCGGTGGCGCGGACATGGGCGATGTCGTTCCGGGCGTGCCGCTCGTTGCAGACATGGAAGTTACCGCTACTGCCAGCGTCGCACGCGTGATTAGCCCTGACGGGGTAGCACAGGTCACGACAGTTCCCGGCGTCGTGGGATCAGAAGCCAGCGGCACCGGCGCCAGCGTCGTGTCGGCAGCGCCCGGCTGGGTGGTCGCCGAGAACGGGCTCGGGCCATTGAGCGGAGAGGACAGCACCGTTCCCGGCGTCGATGGAAGGCCCATGGCTGTGCTGCCCATGGTGGAGACCTGCGCCAGGCAAGCGTGGACACCTAACAGCAGGGTGGCCGTTGTGAACAGCAAGTGTCGCATCGCAATTCCTTCTGCCGCGACGGTCTAGCTTGTCTGCGTTTTACGCACTGTGCGCACCGCGACCTTGGTGCCATCCGTCAGGTCCACTATCGGATTGAGGATGACCTGATCGCCCGGCTTGACGCCGTTGCGCACCTCGACTTCCTTGCCGAAATCACGCGCGATCGTAATCTTCCGCAGATGGGCGGTGCCGTTCTCGACCACCGCGACATGCAGGCCATTCTGATCGAATACGACCGCGTCGGCCGGTACGATCATCGATGGCGTCTTGCGCGGAATAAATAGCTCGACGGTGCAATAAATCCCGGGATTGAGCGCGCCATCCGGATTTGGAACGTCGATCTCGGTCAGTAATGTCCGGCTGCCGGGCTGCAGCGCGCTCGCAATTCGGGTGACCTTGCCGGGAAAGCTGCGATCCGGAATCTCGGGGACACGGACCACCGCATCGACGCCGGGCCCAACCCCGAAAGCCTCGTCCTGCGGGACGAACACCTGGGTGCGGATCACGTCCGGGTGCATCAGCGTGAACATGAAGGTCGATCCGGACTGTAGCTGCTCTTGAATATTTCCAGGAAACGCAGCGGCGTCGTGCCGGTGTTTTCGATGTAATGGCCCGTGGCGAAAGGCACGAATCCGACATCGCCGGCCTGATAGTCGAAGATGCGCGCCTGGCCTGACGCCGCGAATACGCCCATGCGCGCCTGGCCTTCGATATAGTACTGCCATTCATTGGTGTTGGGATGCCAGTGCAGTTCGCGCATGCCGCCCGGCTGGACCTCGACCAACGCCGCCGCGATCGTCTTCGATACCGGGAACACACTGCTGTCGGTGATTTGCACGGTCCCGCTCTTGGTCTTGATCGGCTGCTGTGCCGTCATCCTGTGGCTGAAGCTCTGCGACACCGGGGTTGCTCCGGGGATCTTGTCGGAGTCCAGCGGCCCCGGCACAGAGGCAGGGAAGATATACAGCTGGCTCGGATCCGGAACCTGATCGAACGACGAGTCGGCAACTCCGAAATTTTTCGACAACACTTCTTTCGGCGTGTGCTTGAACAAGTCGCTCAGCAGGAAGGTGTTGTCTTCGTCGAAGTCACCGTCGTCGAACACCAGCAGGAACTCGCAGCCATCCGGATTGAGACCCTGAATCGAATGCGGAACTCCGCCCGGAAAATACCAGAGATCGCCGACGCCAACGTCATCGACAAAGTTGTGCCCCCTGTCGGTCGACGGCTGTGATGCGGGCGGTGCCGTATAGCATATAGGCCCATTCGGCGGCCTTGTGCCAATGCAGCTCGCGAATACCGCCGGCGTTCAGGCGCATGTCCACACCAGCGATGTCCTTGGAAATACCGAGTTCTCGCTGCGTGACCTGACGAGTCCAGCCGCCGGATGTCAGCCGCATGTGAGCGTCCGAGAAAGAGAAGCGCAGATTAGGAAGCGTGCCCTGGTCGGTCGAGGGTGGAACAAGCAGATCGGGATTCTGCCTGTCACGGATGACATTGCGCGGACCGGGATCGGTGCCGCCATGTCCCGGGCGCTGCGGTTGCGGCACCGGTTCCCCGCTTTGGGCGCCGGCAACTCTTGCAGCCGTCAAAACGCCGCCAGCGGCGGTCGCGGCCAACAATGTTCGTCGCGTGACGTCATCCATAACATGCACTCCTTTGAAGTATCGGCACTTCGCAATGTACGTATTTTGCCGCTTGCGACACGCTGGAGAACGCGTCCGGACCGATTAGCGGCAAAAGCAAAATCTTGCCGATGGTGATATTCAAGCCGGTCAGGCCGAGAATGACGAATGAGACTGCCGTCAGCCAATGCGAAAATCTCTCAAAGGCTTCGAAGCGGAGGATTCTCGTGCCCGACCGCCCTTCTGCAATTCGGATCTTTCCCAAAATGAAATAGGCCAATGCGAGCAACGCGATCGTGCCGAGGATCACGATCGCGCCGCCCCGATGCAGCAGCACCTCGTGGAAGTATTCCCACGTTCGCCCCTCGGGCTGGATCAGAACGCCCGCCTTTGTGTCGGGAATGTCGATGCGGCCTTCGACGCGGGGCGCCTGTTTCAGCAGCGTCTGTTCGTCGACGACGCTCGCCGTCGGGTTTGGAGCCCCATCGGGGCCGAGCTTCTGGGCGTATATGGGAACTGTCGCGGCAACGGCAATCGAGAGCAGCGCGACGGTAACGATAAGAAGGCGAATGCGCGCAGAAAGCGTCATGACGATCAACCTCTCCCCCTGCCACTTGACTTGCCGATGTCAGCCGGGGCTCCGGCTCAAACCTCAACTCCCTCGCGGTAAGCGGTCATCCAGCCCCACGCGCCGGAGCCGTAACCTCGCTTCAACACCCGTTCCTTGTAGATCTGGGCAATGATTTCGCCATCGCCCGCCAGCAGCGACTTGGTCGAGCACATCTCGGCACATAGCGGCAGCTTGCCTTCGCCGAACCGGTTCGAGCCGTATTTCGCGAATTCTTCGGCGCTGCCGGGAGCTTCTGGTCCGCCGCCGCCGGCGCAATAGGTGCATTTGTCCATCTTGCCGCGCGAGCCGAAATTTCCGACCTGCGGGTACTGCGGCGCGCCGAAAGGACAGGCATAGAAGCAATAGCCGCAGCCGATGCACAGATCCTTGTTATGCAGCACGATGCCGTCGTCAGTCGGATAGATGCAGGTCACCGGGCACACGGCGGCGCAGGGCGCGTCGGTGCAATGCATGCACGCCATCGACACCGAGCGCTCGCCCGGCTTGCCGTCGTTGATGGTGACGACACGGCGGCGGTTGATGCCCCATGGCACCTCGTTCTCGTTCTTGCATGCGGTGACGCAGGCGTTGCAGTCGATGCATCGGTCCGCGTCGCAAAGGAATTTCATGCGCGCCATCGTTGCCCTCTCACGCTGCTGCTCTTATCTGGCAAAGGGTGGCCTTCGGCTCCTGCATGCCGGTCGCAGGATCATAGCCGTAGGTCGTGAGCGTATTCCCGCTCTCGCCGAGCACGATCGGATCGAAACCTTTCGGATATTTGTCGCGCAGAACGGCGCCCTCGTACCAGCCGGCGAAGTGATACGGCATCCAGGCAAGCCCCTTGCCGACCCTCTCGGTCACCAGCGCCTTCATGCGGGTCCTTGAATTGCTCTCCGGGCCCGTGACCCACACCCATCCGCCATCCTCGATGCCGCGCTCGCGCGCATCTGCCGGATTGATTTCGACATACATGTGCTGCTTTAACTCGGCGAGCCATTTGTTGGAGCGCGTCTCCTCGCCGCCGCCTTCATATTCAACCAGTCGGCCGGAACTCAGGATCAGCGGGAACTGTTTGGCTATGCCGCGGTCAACCGCGGACTTCTGTACAGTGAATCCGATATTCGGCACGCGGAACTGCCTCGCGTCCGGCAGGGTCGGATAGTCGGCGACGAGGTCGGGGCGCGGCGTATAGATCGGCTCGCGGTAGACGGGAACAGCATCGGGAAGATTCCAGGCGATCATGCGTGCCTTGGCGTTGCCATAGGGCGAACAGCCGTGCTCGATCGCCACGCGCTGGATCCCGCCCGAAAGATCGAGCGACCACGACACGGCATCGGGATTGGCGGAATTGACGCGCTGGATGATCTCCATTTCCTGCGGCGTGAGGTCCTTGTCCCAGCCGAGCTTCTTGAGCACGCCCAGCGTGAACTCCGGATAACCATCCTTGATCTCGGAGCCCACCGAATAGGAGCCCTCGGCGAGAAGGTTGTCTTGCTCCTCCTTTTCGACTTCCTGTCCGTTTTCCATCACCTTGCGCTTGACGACGCGTTCGACGCCGAACCGGGCGCGGAAC
>JAQGKC010000078.1 GCA_028290305.1 Bradyrhizobium sp. | reverse complement strand
GCGACGGGGAACTCGGCTGGCTCGCAGTGATAGCGCTCCTTCCAGTAGGTCATCTCGTGCAAGGGCCGATAGTGGACCGATGTGCCGATGCCTTCCGCGGTCAGCGCCGCGATCAGGTCGTTACGGTCGACACGCGCACTCTCGTGGACCCGTATCGGAAACATATGCCAGGAATGAAGGCCGCCGGAACGTGCGGAGGCAGGGCACTCGATCGGCAGGCCCGCCAGTTTCGTGATGTAGCGCTCGGCGGCCCGTTGCCGCGACTCTTGCAACGTCTCGGCCCGCGAGAGCTGAACCACGCCGATGGCGGCAGCGACGTCGGTGAGATTGTATTTGAAGCCTGGCGCCACGACGTCGTAGGCCCAGGAGGCGCCGACCTTGCGGAATCGGTCGAACGAATCCCGGTCGAGCCCGTGCGTGCGCATCACGCGCGCACGTGCGGCGATTTTTGGATCGCGCGTCACGATCATGCCGCCTTCGCCGGTGGTGATTGGCTTGCAGGCGTAGAAGCTGAAGACGCAGGCATCCGACTCCCAAGCGCCGACCAGGCGACCGTCACAGCGTGCCGGCAAGGCATGCGCAGCATCCTCGATGACCTTCAGGCCGTGACGGTGAGCGAATGCCAGTACCTTGGTCATGTCACAGGGGAGGCCGCCGAAGTGGACCGGTATGATCGCCTTGCAGCGCGGCGTCAGACGGCGCTCGGCGTGGTCGAGATCGATGCAGCGAGTGCTTCCTTCGACGTCGACCAGGACGACTTCCGCTCCGAGATAGCGGATGACAGAGGCAGTCGCCGTGAAGGTGAGCGTCGGCACAATCACCTCGTCGCCCGGACCGATTCCGCACGCCTCGGCTGCGAGATGCAGCCCCGCCGTCGCCGAATTCACGGCGACGGCTTCGACACCGTCGCCCATGAAGGCCGCGAACTTCTGCTCGAATTCGCGAGCCTTGGGGCCGGTGGTGAGCCATCCGGACCGCATCACGGCTGTTACCGCCGCGATCTCTTCCTCGCCGATGGAGGGCCGGAAGCACGGTATTCCGACGGGGGGGGCGCACGTCTTTACCGCAAACGGCTTCGACACGTGTCCCGAACTGTCACGCACGCTTGGCGACGTCAGAGAGTGGAGTGGGCGAAGGTGTTGCATGGACTGCTCCCTAGGCGGCTGAACGATCGACGACGTTGGCGGACACGATCTGATCGATGTTCATCAGCTCGTTCTCCCAGCCGGTGATCTTGAAGCTGCCGAAGCTCTTAGTTCCGCGTTCCTTCAAATAGAGAACGTTGCTGTATGTCGGCAGTGAATAATGGCCGACTTCGTTGGAGCGGACGAGTGCGACGACCTGCGCAATGCCGCGCTCGATTGTCCAGGCAGGCTCAAATCCGAGCCGGGATCGGATCTTTGCAAAAGAGACGCGGTAGTTGCGTTTGTCGACGAAAGTATCGTCGGACGTGATCTTGGCGTCAGGCACCTGCCCGTGGATCAGCTCGGCGACTTCGCCCAAAGTGTAGTTTTGCGCGTCGCTACCGACATTAAAGACTTCGCCCGCGACCAGGTCGATCGGTGCCTGCAAGGTCATCGTGACCGCTCGCGCAACGTCCTCGACGTGCACGAAGGGTCGCCACTGATCCGCGCCGTAGACGGTGATCGCTCCATCGCGAACGGCCTTGGCGCAAAGCAGGTTGACGACCAGGTCGAAGCGCGTGCGGCCGGAAATGCCGTAGATGGTAGCGAAACGCAGGCAGGTCACCGCGAAGTCGCGATCGTTGAGGCCCTTAAGCACCGCTTCGGAGGCAACCTTGCTGCGCGCATAGAGCGACTGCGGATTGAAATGCGCCTCTTCGTTGACGACCTCGTCGCAGGCACCGTAGACCGAACAGGAGCTCGCGAAGATGAATCGGCGAACGCCGCGCGCCTTAGCGATTTCGCCGATGACCTTGGTCGCCGTCACATTCACGTCGACTGTGAGATCGGTATCGACCGCACAGGCCGGATCGCCCACCAGCCCGCCGAGATGGATCACCGATCCCACCCCGCTCACCGCGCGGGTCAGCGCTTCGATGTGACGGAAGTCCTCCCGGATGAGGGTGAGATTCGGATGTCCGGTGACGCGAGACAGCGTTGCTTCACCGTAGTGCATCGCGTCGAGAACCGAGACCTGCAGACCCAGGTTCAGGAGCTTTTCGACCAAGGCGGAGCCGATATAACCTGCGCCGCCGATGACAAGAATCTTGTTCTCGTCGGCCTCCTCACGCTGCCCGTTGCCGTCTCGGCGCCAATCCTCCATGCGTAGTACCGCCGAACCGACACGTGCGAGGGAGAGCGGAATGACCGAACCCACGATGGTCGTGGCCAGCACGCCGAAGCTAAGGCCCGTCGGTGGTTGCGCCAGCGACAAGATCGCGCCGGTAATCACCAAAAGGGCGAGATTGACCGCGGCGATCCGGCAAATCTTCGCCAACAGGCCATAGCTGCGTGTGCGCGTATAGAGCCCTACGGCGGTGTAGGCCGCGAGTGCCAAGATCGAGAGTAGCCCGATCAGCCGGACTATCCCTGTTGAATCCTGAGCCAGCGCGGTCAGGTCATTGCCGGCAACAATGAGCCAACCGAACAGAAACGCGATCCAAATCGAGCCGATGTCGGCGGAAATGCGGAGAACCGTGCCCAGCGTCGGTCGCAGGCCAGAAAAATTGCGAAGCAGTGCGAAATGCTCAAATAAGGTCGGCCTCATGAAAGGTGTAGGTGTTAGCATGGCCATCATGTTTCTCCCGGGAGTCGGATCGTTGCCGTTGGCTTGGGCGAGATCCGCAGACGGACTCGTGCACGGAGACCCGAACGATGTTTCGCGCGCGCCCAGCGTCCGTTAACTGCGTTTGATGGATCGAGTGCGTTTGATGGATCGAGCTTACCGTCGCGGGCGCTCCGCCTGCGCGACTAAAACGTGTTATGATCAGCAATCGTTATAGGGCGTACGTCATTATTACGGATGTCCAAAGTAGGTAGACATCTTTTTGATCCGGCAGGGCGGGCTGATTGCGTTGAATGAGGGTAGTCGCTGCCGCACGATCCATGTTGGTGCTATCGGGGTAGCAACCGGTGGAGGCATGACACCATGTGATCGCCGGGAGATGCAGATGTAATTCATCCCCGGCAGGAGGGATGGTTCGGCGGCGCGATACTGCCATCCTGCCTATCCCGCGGGGGTATACCCCTTCATGCATGTGTGGTCGCGTGTGCGTTGTGATAGTGATGTTCGGTCGCGCGCTAGCGACGTCGCTCGTTCGGCAACGAGTAGGAGGGATCCTGGCCGTGAGCCCGACTCCTGCCCTGCACTGGAGGCGAGGGCCACGTTCCTCGTCGCTCGTTCCTCCTAGCTCCTTGGAACTGGAGTGCTTACGGCCTCACCTGGGCGAGGCACGTGCATCGAAGGCAAGGAGAACATTTTACGCGGCATCGCTGTTGGCGGCATCGCTGGTGGCGACATCGGGCTTTGGGGCAATGGCATTTGACGAACTGGCGACAACTTCGATTGTCGTCGCGCCGCCGATGCCTCGCCCCGACTATCTTCAGGCGGTGACGGATCCGCTGTTCGGGACAGGCTTCACCCGTGTCACGGAACCAGGGCGGCTGCTTGCTCCCGGAGTTTCCTGTAACCCAGCTTATTGTCGGCACCGGTATTCCAGCACGCAGGCATGGAACGCCGATCAGAGCTTGTTGGCGATCAACAATGGCTGTAATGGCATCTGCTTTTTGGACGGCAGAACGTACGAGCCGGCATTTCATCGCCCTATGCACGATGACTGCAAGTGGCACCCGACCGATCCCGCGCTCATGATCTGCATATCCCGGCACGAGATCTTTACCTGGGCGCCGCGGAGCAACGCCAACACGATCGTCTACGCCCCCGCCGACTACGCAAACCTTCAGTTCGGGCCGTACAAGGGAAATCCATCTCGTGACGGCAATCGACTGGTGGTGGTTGCGACGAACGGCGCGGGCGCGCTCGTGGCCTTCGCCTACGATCTTTCAGCAAGGAGGAAGTATCCGGACATCAATCTCGGCAATCTCCCGGGTTCCCACGCATACTGCGGTATCTCGCCCTCCGGACGGTACGTATACTGCTTCCGTAGGATGGATGATGGAACGGAGGTCACGTATATCTTCGCCGTGGACGGCGTGCAGGTCCAGTATTGGACTGAGCATCATCGGCCTGGCCATGGCGACATGGCGATCGATGAGGACGGCAGCGATGTCTATGTGGGCATCAGCAAGGCCGATCCTGACAAGTGGCACGTCATCAAGCGCCGGCTTGAGGATGGTAGGGTCACTGATCTGGCGCCCGCCGGATACGGCACTCACGTTTCGACGCGCAATATCAACCGGCCGGGCTGGGCCTTCGTAAGCTACGAAGGGAGCTATTCCAAGGTGGTCGGCAACCCCGGCGGCAATGCGCCGTTCTACCAAGAGGTTGTCGCGCTCCGGATCGACGGGAGCGGCGAGATCCGGCGCATCGCCCAGACTCGCAATGCCAAGAACGACTACTACAGCGAGACCCACGCTTCGCCATCGCCCGATGCTTCGCAAGTGATCTGGTCCAGCAACTGGGGCGAGGCCGGTGGACCGGTCGCGGACTACGTCTCTCGGCTGTCGTGGCCTGAGTCGTCGTCGAGGGAATGAAGGTCGCGGAGGTTGACGAACCGGGCAACGGGAAATCGTCATCGCTACGGAATATTCCGGACGATCCACGGTCCCACCCGGTTTGCGAGTGCTAGCGGCATCTTTTTCCAGCAACGGACAGCGAGCGCATATTTCGGATTGTTGGCGTTGAATTCCGGCAGCTCGATTCCGGGCGCTAGCCAGTAATACCAGAATAGCGGGCGCACTTTGGGGTTCCATTGCATCTTGAACCGAAACGTCCCTCCATCGACCGAACACCGGCCCAGGTCCAGTTCACTGGCGCCCGAACTGCAGGCCCACTGAATGGCATTCCAGTACAGATATTCGTTCACACAAAAGGACGACTGTGAATAATCGGAACAGATCCAGGGCAGCTCCACCCGTTCACCACGGCGCAGCGCGATTGCTCCGGCCGCCGGCCGCCCTTCGCGGCGCACGACCAGCACCGCCGCATCCTTTGCGAGCCGAAGGACATTCTGAAAGAGTGCCGGGCTGTAAACAGGCGTTCCCAGATCCCGCATATTCCGGCCGAACACTTGATAGAAGTCGTCGAGCCCTTCGGCCATTCCCACCGAAAACGTGGCTCCGGATTTTTCGGCCTTTCGCACCTTGCCGCGCAGGCGAGAGCTCAAACCGGACCAGTGTGTGTCGGGATCGGCATTGAGCGGGATGACGAGCGCGGCTTTGTGCTGCCGCAGCTTCCATCCCGCCGCCGCACTTCTCGCCGCCGCGAATGACTGTCGCAGTTCGATGTGATGCGCTCTTCTCTTCGCGGCCAGGTCTGCGGCGGCGGTCGCTAGCGCCGTCTCGTACTTCGGTGCGTCGGCCAGAATGCCGCCATAGTCGAGAAAGGGCAGCGATACGAAGAAGTGCCCAAACAGCGAGCTTTTCATCTCGACCAGCGGCAGGACCCCTCGCGTCTTGCCATCGTCCTGCGCCATCAAATACCAGCTCCGATGGCCGAAAGCGCGCCGCAAAACGTCCCGCCATTCAAGTGCGTGATACAGGGAGGCGTGTGGCGCGCTCTTGACGTAGGTCTGCCACTCTGCCTCGCGACTCGCATCCGCCAATTCGACGATTTCGAAATGCTTCATCTGGTGTTGTCATCCGAATCTTCGGACCGTTTGGCCATCGCGGTCCCGGTCGCAGCTTGCGTCGCAACAACCCTCGCGGTTCGAAGTCCTCCGCGTCGGCGCCGAGCCGACCGAGCTTACTCTCGCTCGCATATTTCATGCATGACCAAGCCGGGCTACCACGAGGGTTCGGTACAAAGCGCACGGCCAAGCTTGCACTACCTACAAATAGGTGGGTTCAATCAACTCGCTCATTGGTCTGGCCCAGTCGGATGATGCGACGATGTCGGCGCGGCGGCCCGCGTGCATTGCGCCCGGAGCGAACTCGGCAAGCGGGCAGGCCGCATACCTCCACCTGGGTACTCCGTCATACACGCACGATTGCGAACCCGCTGTGGTAATGCTTCTCACCCGCGCTCCGAGACATTGCTCTTTTTCGCGGATCCATGAAGCGGGTCGAGTCGATGATTTCTCTCGATCGGGTCATCTCAAGACCCGCGCGAGTTACGCGAGAGAGGGGCCCGCCGGCTGTTGCTAGGGAGGGAGCGATGACGAGCATGATCACGGAGCGTCCGGGTTCTGGCAAGGCCGCGCTATCCATCGACGTCGAGGACTGGTTTCATGCCGCCAACCTGAATGTCGCACGCGAAGCATGGGAACAATGCGAATTGCGGGTTGAGCGCAACACGATGCGAATGATTGAAATTCTCGACGCGTGCAACGCCCGCGCAACCTTCTTCGTGCTTGGCTGGGTGGCCGAGAAATGTCCGCAGCTGGTGCGCGCGATCGCCGCAGCGGGCCACGAAGTCGCATCTCACGGGTATGATCACAAGCTTGTCTATTCGCTCCAGCCCAGCGAATTCCGGTCAGACGTACTGCGCTCAAAGCAGTACCTCGAAGATTTGACTGGCAAGCCGGTCCGCGGCTACCGCGCGCCTAGTTTCTCCATCACCGAATGGGCAATCCCGATCCTGCAGGATGTGGGTTTTGATTACGATTCTTCCGTGGTGCCGACCGTCGCGCATCATCGTTATGGCCGGCTGAATGGGATGGATGCGGGCCGGCCGGTCGTTTTGCTCCGCGAGGGCTTCTATGAAGTCTGTATCTCGTGCATCCGGCTCGGCAAACGCGGGATCCCTTGGGGCGGGGGCGGCTACTTCCGGCTCGTTCCCTATCTGCTGTGGCTCTGGGGCGTGCGCGGGATCCTGCAGTCGGGGACGCCTTACATCTTTTACATCCACCCGTGGGAGATCGACGTGGGGCAGCCCCGCGTGATCGGGATCAAGGCCACACATGCGTTTCGCCATCGCGTCAACCTTCAACGATGTGAAGAACGCTTCGTTGCGCTTGTTGGCGCATGCGAATGGATTCCGCTTTGCGATCTGATCGACGGGTGGAACGCCGGGCGTGGCTCGCCGCAGTTGCACTGATCACCGAGCTGATGACCGTGACGAGTACGTTTCTCTGGACAGGCAGAAAATGAGGATACTCACGTGAGACCGTACCTGCTCTGCATTGGAGGAGAGGACCATTCTCTTCGCATCCCGTTTTTGCTTGCGCTGCGTGACAAAGGCTTTCGGATAAGCGCTGCGGGGACCGGCGATCCCATACCGTTTGCGCAGGCCGGCCTCGACTATCATCCTTTCCATTTCTCCCGGTTCATCGATCCGTTGTCCGATTGGACAGCGTTCAAAGCAATCTCGAAGCTAATCGCCGATGTACGGCCGGCCCTTGTTCAGTGCTTCGACACAAAACTGAACATGCTGGTTCCCTTCGCAGCGAGAGGCCTCCGTGATGTGGAGGTCGTCAGCACGATCAACGGACTGGGCTGGCTCTATTCATCGTCTTCGCCGATGGCGTTGGGGCTACGCCCGGTCTACCGCGCACTCCAGCGGTTGGCGGACCGCTGCACGGCGGTGACGGTGTTCCAAAACCGCGACGATCAGGCCTTCTTCATGCGCCACCGGATGGTCGGCAGAAGAGGCCAGGTGGTGATACCCGGCTCCGGCATCGATGTTGAGAGATTCGAGCGGGCGGCGACGGAATCATCGCCCGCCGAGCTTCGCAAGGCGCTCGGTCTGGGCGCGTCCGAGGTCGTCATCACGGTGACGCGTATGACCAGGCAGAAGGGAATCCCGACGCTGCTCGATGCGGCGGCGCTGGTCCACCAGCATCGACCTGGCGTGCGCTTTCTGCTGGTGGGACCGCGCGAAAGCGAGGGGCCGTTCGCAGTGACACAAGCCGAGATCGACCGCCACGCCCCTTACGTGCTGGCGGTTGGTCCGCGATCCGATGTGCCGGCGTTGCTTGGCCTCGCCGATGTGTTTGCGTTTCCGACCGAATATCTCGAGGGGGTGCCGCGTGCGCTCCTTGAGGCGGCAGTGGCCGGCCGTCCGATCGTGACGACGAGGATGCCGGGCTGCACCGATGTCATTCGCGACGGCCAGAATGGCTTCCTCGTTCCGCCGCGTGACCCCCGACTCCTGGCCGAGAGAATTCTCGATTTGCTTCGCGATCGGGCGACCGCTGCGGCGATGGGCGCCCGCGCTGCGCAACTGGTGAGAAAGGAGTTCAACCTCGAGATTACGGTCGCGCGCTACGCGGCGGTGTATGAGGATCTGGTGAAGCGCTCCGTTTGCAGCCGCTTGCAAATGCGCAAGGACGCGCTCGAGCCTGAACCTTATGCCCAAGACGCTACGTCTACGGAGGCGTGACGTGGTGCTGGACGTGCTGCTCACCCTCGGCCTGCTGCTGTCGACGGCATCCCAGTTGAGGCCCGACGGTGCTCCCGTTGGACCAGGCGAAATTTGCCTGGCCGTCTGGGTTTTGCTGATGCTCTTCCGTGAGGTGGGACGACTCGGTCCCACGCTGACGCCGCCTTTGTCAAGGTTGCTGATCTTCTGGCTGGTGTTCGCGGTCGCTCAGTGCGTTGGCGCGATGGCGGCATTTGCCATCGGAGACCGTCACGATTCGAGTTTATTCATGCATGATGTCCTGGCCTATCCCCTACTAGCCGCTGTCAGCTGCCTGAGTGTGGCCGGCTCTCGCCTGCATCGCGTCGCCTGGCTGCTGGCGACGCTTGGCGCAGCATGGCTCGCACTTCAGGTCGCGTTGGGTTGGGGATTGGTCGACCTAGGAGATTTCGACACCTGGGAATGGGAGCGGTTTCGCGGCTTGAGCGACAACGCGAACCAGCTCGCTCTCTTTTGCGCGGTGCTCAGTCTCCTCTCGCTATATCTTGCCGAGGTGGCACGCGGACTCGGTGAAAGGATCGCCGCTGTGACCTGCATGGTCGTCGCGATCGTCGTGGGCCGGCTCACGAAGAGCGATGCATTCTTGCTTGTCCTCATTGTTGGCGGCCCGATCTTCGTCGCGCTCAAGCTCGGGAGATGGCTGATGTCGCGGGAACGGCGGATGACCTTGCGTTCCGCGTCGGCCTGGATCTTTGTTCTCGCTCTGCCGCTGGTCGCGGCCTATGTCGTCCCGCTCGGAGCCTCTGCCGCCACCGAGCTTGAGGATTTCATCAAAGGAATGACCAAGGGGGGCGGGGGCCGCGACACCGAGGAGACCGCTCGTCTGCGCGTCGAGGTCTGGAGTCTGGCGATGCGCCGGGGCATCGAGTCCGGGATGCTGGGCCTAGGGCCTGGCCCGCATCTTGAAATCCCACCCTCTATCGTGGCCGGCAGGCGGGATTCGACGAATGACCCAAAGCACGTGGAGCATCCGGAGTTCGGATTCGTCCCGAATTTCGAAGCCCACAACACATTTCTAGATCTCTTTATCCAAGGCGGGCTGATTGCAGTTTTGAGTTTGGGGTGGCTCGTAGCAACAGCCCTCGTCGTGACGCACCGGGCCGAGTTGGATGCGCTGACGACATTGCTCTGCGGGCTTGCCGTGTTCAGCATCTTCCACCTGATCGTGCGCCATCCGATCTTCTGGTTTGCAATCTCACTCTGCTTGGTCGCTGCCGCCGATCCCCGCAGACCGCCGGCCATTCGGGCTAGGAGTTGAGGTCATGCGGGGCGTCGCCAGCATTCTCGCCCAAACGCAGGCGGCTGATCCCGACCGGTTCGCGGCGGTCGAGAGCATGATGGCGGACGTGAAGCGGCGCGGGCGGAGTGACAACGGTCTCTTGGCCGTTCCAATCCACTACGAAATGCTGATAGCCGGGTGAGGTTGAGCGATGTTGCGGGTGCATTTAGATGACCATGTGGCTGACGGCGCGGCTCATCTCGATAAAGCTCCGACAGTAGAGCATGGCGCGACGGGCGCGCAACTGGCCGGCAAGCCGCGGCTCGTTGGCGAGCTTCACTTCAATCAAGTAGCCGCCATCCTGCGTCGGCGCAGCCCACTGATCCTCACGATCGCGGGAATCGGTATGGTGCTGGCTACTGTCGTCGGGCTGCTGATTCCACCCAAATATACCGCAATGGCCCAGCTTGTGATTGAGGCTCCGGCCGGCAGCGCTGCCGAACGCGCACCAGGGGTGTCGGCGTTGGACGAGAGCATTGACACTCACGTGACGCTGCTCAGCTCTCGCGATCATCTCCAGCGTGTCATCGAAAGTCTGCAGCAGGACCCGGAGTTTCGGCCAGCAGCGCGCGACTCAGCCGGCCCTGAACCAACGCTCGGTGCCAGTAGTGGCGCACTGCAATCGGCCGCTTTGGACCCGCCGACGGGCTCGACGGCGACGGAAACGATGGGCCTGAACGAGCTCAAGCGCCGGCTGAGTATCTGGCTTGGAGCGTTTCGTAGGAGCGGGAGCACAGCTGTACCCGCCCTCGAAGAGTTCGAACGCAACACCAGAGCCATCCAGGAGCGCCGCTCTCGTGTCATCTCCGTCGGCTTCACGTCGACGAGCCCCGAGAAGGCCGCAGCGTTCGCTAACCGCATCATACAGCTCTACGTCGACCGTCTGACAGAGCAGAAGGAGGCATCCGCAAGTCGTGAAATGGCGCGGCTAGATGAACGAATTGCCGAAGCCAAGTACGAGACGGAAAGGGCCGGGGCTGCCGTGCAGAAGGCGATCCAACAAAGACACGGCTCCGAGCAGAATGCCGTTAGCGAGGAACGAGAGGCCGATGGGCAACTGCGTGAGCTCCTGCGTCACGCGGGGACCAGTGCGCAGCTGTATGACGGCCTTCTGCGGCGTCGAAAAGAGATGCGCGACCGGCAGGAGACCGTCGCGCCCGGCGTCGGAATCCACGTGCTTGCGGGGGTGCCGACCCGGCCGAGCTCTCACAATCCAATCCTCTTCATTTTTCCCGCGTTTATTGTTTTTGCCATCGGCGGAGGTTGGCTGGCCGTCGTTCTTGAACAGCTGGATCGAGGATTGCGCAGCGAGCAGGAAACCGGCGATGCGCTCGGTATTTCCTGTATCGGCCTTGTGCCGCTGCTTCCGCGAACGCAGGCAATTCGCCCTTATCAGTATTTCTTGACGGAGCCTTTTTCCGCATATGCCGAGGCGATACGGTCGGCCGTTGCGACGTTGGGGCTGGTGGCGGGGTCTGCTCGCACCTGCAAGGTAGTTCTGATCAGCTCTAGCGTTCCGGGGGAGGGGAAAACAACGCTGGCTCTGAGCCTCGCGGCCTATCTCGGGATGCTCGGGCGACGTGTGCTGCTGCTCGATCTCAGTTCCGGGCAAGGCTCGCCGTTCGGCGAGCTCGACGGTGCGGCCCAAAGAGGAATCGTCGATTTGTCGCTGCAGAACCGACCGACCGCGCAGCTCATCCGGCACGTAGCGGAGGCTGGGCTCGACTACCTCCCGATAGCCGGTTACTGCCTCGATCCGTTGGTGCTCTTTGCCCGCGAACAGATGCCGCGCCTCGTCCGTCAGCTGCGCGAGAGTTACGACTGCGTGATCATTGATGGCCCGCCTGTCCTCGGTTCTGTCGAGGCGCGGTTGCTCTGTTCAATTGTAGATAAATTGCTCCTGGTCGTGAAATGGGGAAGCACGAGGCGCGAGGTGGCTCAAAATGCGTTGAGCCTGCTTCGTGACTCCGGCTGCCTTGACAAGGATCGTAGCGATCTTGCAATCGCCATCGTGACACAGGTCGATCTCAAGAGACACGCTCGATATCGCTACGGCGACGTCGGCGAATTTCTCGCGAAGCGCAGGAAATACTACTCCCGCTTCATTGAAGCACAACCGTACACAGTGGACGCGGACCCGACAGCGGGAGCCCACGACGAGCAGCCGCACAAGCCGAAGGTGCCGGGAGATTAGACAGATGGATGCTCCGTATGACATAGACGTGATCCGTCGATCATGCGCCGAAGACGCGATGCCACCTGGGCTCGTGGAGGTTTTGCACGAATTTCATCGGCAGCAGATTTCCTACTGCTATTGGAAGAGCAGTAGGCGCCTCCATGCGGTGTTCGCCGGCGAGGGGGATGTCGACCTGCTCGTGGCAAGAAACGACCAGCATCGCGTCCAGGTGATATTGCTCGAGCGGGATTTCAAGCTCTTTCCATCCGTGGCCGATCGTGATCATCCGGCAACAATGACCTTTCTCGGCTACGATGAACGCAGTGGCCAGCTGATCCATATTCATCTCCATTTCCGCTTGATCGTCGGCGAAAGCCTTCTCAAGAACTACCGAATTCCGTGGGAAGAAGTGCTTCTGACTCGAGCCATCCTCCACCCGACACTGCCGATTCGAATACTTGATCCGACGAGCGAGGCGGTACTGTTGGTGGTGCGCGCTTGCCTGGAGCTGCGGCGACTGGATCCCATGACGCTCTGCGCCTGGCAGGCGAGAACGCGCAAGTTTGCGCTTGATCGCGCTGAGCTCGCTGCGCTTGTCGACCGCACCACACTTTGCGACCTTGCCGCCGAGCTGCTGAGTGAGGACTTGGCGGAACTCGTTGCAGATGCCTTTTACGGCGAGCAGCCGTTGGAAACTCAGATGCGGCTCCGCCCGCACATGAGAAAGCATTGTGCCGCGTATCGCAGCTACAACGCCGTCGAGGCGCGGGTGCGCAACGTGGGGCGGGCCCTGCTCTGGGTTGCTGGCAGCCTGAACAAGCATGTTCTTTATGCGCCGCGACCATGGAGCCGGCGCGCGCCGGGCGGCGGGTGCATGGTGGCGATGCTCGGCGTCGACGGCAGCGGCAAGAGCACGTCGGTGGCAACGATGCGGGCTTGGCTTGGCTCGAAGGTCGACGTCGTGCCGATTTATTTCGGTACCGGGGACGGCAGACCGTCGCTATTTCTCCGGCCACTCAAGCTGACGATGCCCTTGATCATGCGCATGCTCAAGAACAAACCCAAGGTTGCGTCGCACGGCAAGGTCTCGGGCCCCGCCCCGGGACTGCTCTACAGCCTGCTGCTGATGGTCTGGGCTGTGGCTGTGGCCGTGGACAAGCGAAAGAAGCTCGCAGCCGCACGGCGCGGAACCAACCGGGGGCTCATCGTCCTCGCCGACCGATATCCGCAAAGTCAAATCCTTGGTTTCAACGACGGTCCATTGCTAACACGTTTGAGCATGGTGCCCCGTTGGCTTCGTCGGTTTGAAGGTGCCGCGTATGCTCTCGCTCATCGTCTTCCTCCGGATCTCGTCATCAAGCTGGTGGTAACGCCCGAGACCGCCGCAAGGCGCGAGCCGGAGATGGATCCGGCGGTCATCCGGGAGCGCATCGCAGCCATGCAGCGGCTCGAGCTTCCCGGGGCCCGCGTCGTCTGCGTGGACGCCGAACAGCCGTTGGCGGAGGTCATCCGCGCGGTCAAGCACGAAATCTGGCGCCTAATTTAGACGCGGTTAGCAGGGGCGAGGCATGATCATCGAGCTGTTCGGTCCTCCAGGAGCTGGTAAGACCACTTTCGCGCGCGCGCTCACGGCCCGGCTGCGAGAACGCGGCCACCTCGCGGAACTCAAACTCAGCTCCCGACCGACCGAGCGTCAGCCCGTCCTCGACCTTTGTGGGGCAGCCGCAGGACGATATCAGAATGTGGTAATCAATCGCTTGAGCCGACCGCTCGGCGAGATGCTGATGATCGCACGTCACCCGTTTGCCAATTCTCGCGACGTGAAGACAGCAGTTCGTCTGATAAGGCTGCTGCCTCCAACAAGCATCTTTGCCTCAATCAAGAACGGTCAATACATATCACGTCTGTCCCATGCCTGGTATGAGAAGTCCGATGCCGCGCATATCGTGTTGTTCGATCAAGGATTCGTTCAGGCGGTATGCTCATTGGCGTTGCTGACCGGAGCGGCGAACGACATGGCGATCGCCAACGCGCTCGATTATGCACCCATATCCGACTTGTTGATCCGCCTGGGGGCTCCCTTGGAGCTTCTGAGGACCCGCCTCCACGACCGGAGGCGTCTTCAAAGCACGATCGAGCACCTGTTCGAGCCTGACCTGAAGACGAGTCTCGCATCGATCTCGATGATCGACCGCTTGCATGATCTGTTGCTGCAGCGAGGTCGATCCGTACTCAGCGCCTCGTCCCTCGATCAGCGGTCGCTTGGCGAGAGTGTGAACATGATCGAGAAGGAAGTCATTAAGAGGCTTCAAAACCCTGCACAGAGGAGATCCGCGATGACGACGGCCAGGGTTGTTGCGTCGCCTCACGGAGGAAACCGACATGCGTGACGGAATACATGGAAGCGCGTCGGTCAGCCGGGTGGCCCGCGGCGGCGTTACCGCATTCTTTGTTTATGGTGCCGGTTTCGGCCTAACCTATTGCTCGCAGCTCGTCATCGCGCGCGTCGTCGGCGTCGATAGCTATGGTGTGTATGCGTATGTCTTCGCCTGGATGGTCGTGCTAGCGTACTTCTCGGCCCTCGGCTTTGATGTCGGGCTTCTTCGCTTTGTGCCCGCTTACGAGGCAGAGCGCGCGTGGCCTCTGCTCCAGGGGGTGATTCAGTATGCGCAACGACGCGCAACGCTCGTCGGCCTCTCCGTCATTTTTGTCGGCATTTGGGTCGTGAAGGCCTGGGCGTCATCACCTGAACTCCAGAGTACTTTTCTTGCTGGGTTCGCGCTGGTGCCTATTTTGGCGCTCGTGCGGATCCGCTGCTCTGCCGTGCGTGCGTTTGGCGGTGTGGTTTCGGCGCTTGTGCCCGATCGCGTGGTACGGGACGGGACGCTGATTGGCATCCTTGCCATCGCAAGTTTAGGCCTGGGATGGACCCTCAACGCGCCGTTCGTAATGGTGGCCACGCTGATCAGTTCGGCGCTGGGGCTCCTCTGTACGGGCCTTGCCATGCGGCATTGCCGCCCCCGTGTCATTGATGACATCTTGCCGGTGTACGATGCCGCAGCTTGGCGCCGGGCTGCGATTCCGCTCGTAATCCTCGGCGCCACCGAGGCCCTGATGAACCGTACCGGGGTCATCTTGTTGGGCTGGATCGCGGATACCAAGAGCGCGGGAATCTATAGTCTGGCCTTCAATATCGCACTTGTTGTCACGCTGCCGCGCATCGCGGTGAACACCTTGTTCGCGCCCGTGATCTCGGATCTTTATGCGCGCAGCGACAAGGAGGCGATGCAAGTCCTCATCACCAGGGCTGCGTCATGGACGTTCTGTGCGGGATTTTGCATCGCGGCCGCGCTCTTTATCCTCGCCGGACCCCTTCTTGCCTGGCTCGGTGCCGGTTACGAGGCTGGCGTGCCCGCGCTGCGTGTTCTTCTCATCAGCCAGGTGATGGCTGCCAGCGCCGGTTCCCAATTGTACGTCATGACCATGACCGGGCATGAGCGCAGTGCAGCTGTGCTGCTGGTGTGCTGCGCGATGGTCAACGCGGGCGCGAGCGCCGTGCTTGTCGGCATGTTTGGGTTGACCGGCGCGGCAATCGGCACCGCGGTGTCTCTGGTCGTCTGGAATGTGGCGATGGCGCTCTTTCTACGGCGGCGGTTGAATCTGTTGCCAGGTGTACTGGCCAACTTTCGAATTCCCGTCGAGAAAGAGCAACGTGTCATAACCGGTCGTGAGCGCGTCATGTAGCAACTGTTCCCTCCGGGGATCGCACTTTTCAGCATCGCCTTGGTCGCGCTGCTCCGGACAGCGATGGCCATGGACCGGGAACGAGCGAACCGCCGCTGCGCTGCTCGTTGCGGGGCGGTCGCTAAACCATCATAGGCGCCGCGTTGACCAACATGTTCGGGCTCGTCGGCGCAGCGCTTGTTACCACGATGAACATGATCCTCTGGAACGCGGGGATGGCGCTCTTCATTTGGCGCATCATCTGCTGGCCGGGGTCCGTTACGTGCGTGAACGGCCTCCCAAAGACTGCGTGACAGCCGGCGGCGTCCGACGGGATGCGTCGTCGCCAACGTCTCGTAGGCTTGCGCTTGGGTCGGCAAGAGGCTTGGGTCGGCAACAGGCTTGGGTCGGCAAGAGTATGGCAGAACGCACAGCGGTCCGGTGACCGTCAATCACCGTGACTTAATCACTTTCAAATCCTGCCGCCGCCGGCCCGGCCGTGCCGTGCCATGAGTCCCTCGGTTGATGCCCTTACCTCGATTTGCTTGATTTCGGACATAACCGCGAC
>JAQGKC010000058.1 GCA_028290305.1 Bradyrhizobium sp. | reverse complement strand
GACCTCGCGGTCGCCCACATCGGAAACCGAGGTGATGCAGGCGCGCACGCCCTGCTTGTTGATAATGACGGTGCATGCGCCGCACAGAGCCTGGCCGCAGCCGAATTTCGTGCCCGTCAATCCGATTTCATCCCGGAGAAACCAGAGTAACGAAAGATCCGGGTCGCCGTCCCAGTTTCGTTCCTGGCCGTTGATCTTCACCTTGATCATGATCGTTCCTCGCTCTTCATAAGCTGTTGATGTCTCTTCGACGTGAGCGAGAACATATTTCCTAACCGCTCAACGCCGCTGTGTTGAGGTTTCTTGCACGGTCTCGCGCAAAACGGACCTCGCTGGGAAACCGGAGACTGTGCCGTACGATCTCGTGAATTTTTTAGGTTGGGGCCATCCTCCTGTTTTGACTTTTGCTTTGTTCACTGGATCGTGCTTGGCGGGATGGACGTTTCTCAGGACCCTACCAGAAAGCGGGACGAATCGACTTCACAACGCGTTGTCTTTGCATTTGTATTAGGCGAAAGCTGGACGCTTCCCGGAACGGTTTATCCTTTTTGGTAAGTAACCCTTACGTAGTCATCGGATTCCGCGCGCCGGTGCTGATACCCGTATGCGCCTCGCAAAATTTGCTCTGCCCCGGCACGGGGCGGCTTGGCGACCAATCGCAATCGATGCCTGGATGCTTTGAAGGTCGGGATGATCGATGCGCCGCTTGGTGATGCGGGCAACCGGAGCTTCACTGCGAAACACTACCGACCAAAGCGGCTAACCAGAACGGCTGCGCGAGGTATGTTTTCCGAAGCTCAAATTATTTCGGAGGTGGCTGCCGATGTTGTGCGCGGTCCCGTGTCGAGAGCGTGGCCATAACGGGCAATCCACCTCCGTCGAATGTGGAATCGTGGAAACGCTTATTTGCGGGCCGCGCAGGCGTACATGTTGATTTCCATGCCAACCGGCACTTCGACAATTTTCGGAGTCTTCCAAGCCATTTCAATTCTCCTTCGCGAGCGGGACGGTGGAATTTCCGCACCGAAATAAGGATAGGACTAGCTCTAAAATAGCGCAAGCGCACATTTGCACGCGCTTATCGCGAACAACGGTTCCGGACAAAGGAACAGGTTGGCGGTGCGATATGATGCGCGATCGAGAGCTAAGCTCCCATAGACGCAAGCAATTTGCCTTTGCATTGTACTGCGAGCCTGCAGCACGGACGCCGTGACTTCGAGCGCAGGAACGAGGACGGTTACATCGTCACTTAAGCTTGCATTTGGTTTCGGGGCGATCGAGACCGAGCGTATCAAGCTCGGATACCTGGTGAAGGAAGCCCTCTTGGGGCGACACAGATACGGTGTTCCTGCCGTCGAACAGCAGGATCGGCTGCCGCAGTTGCAGGTTCCAGTCGCGAATAGTGAGCTTTTGGCCCTTGAAGGCCGCGATCGAGAATCCCGGGCTTTTGATGTAGGCGAGCATCTTGCCCGAATCGCCCGAACTGGTTCGGGCCGCTGCTTCGCCGATCATGCGAACAGCCGTCCAGGCCTGCATGTCGTGCGCCGTCATCGGCCGCTGAAATGCTTTTGTAAAACGGTTCTGCAACTGCACGGCGCCCCATTGATCGAACGCTGCATTCCAGGTGGTGGGCACGAGTCCGGCCGAGCCGGCGACCGGACGGGGATCCCATGTCCGATACGGCAGATAGCCGGCAAAAACTTCACTTTCATCCGCCGCGACGAGCACATCGTGGTCGGGTGCGCCTTGCGTCACCACCGGCATCTGCCGCTGAATCTCGGCGACACCGCTATCGGTGCGCCGCGCGCCGCCGCTGTCCTTGAATTGCCGTTCCTCAACGATCTTGGCGCCGAAGCGTGTCGCAGCATGGCGCAACGCATCGGCGAACAGCGCGTCGTTGTCGTGCGAGCCTGCGATCAGCATCCATTTGCGCCACTTCTTCCAGACCAGGTATTGCGCAAGCCCGTCGGCGAGCATCGAGCGCGTGGGAGCGACATGAATGACGTTGGCGCGACAGTCCTGCTCGCGCAGGCGTTCGTCGAGCGCAAATACGTTGATCAGGGTCTCGCCGCGCGCCTTGCCGGCGTCTGCGACCTTCAGCAGCCGGTCTGCATCGAGGCTCGTGACGATAAATGACACTCCCTGATCGGCGAGCGCATTCATGGCTGCAACCGGATCATCGTTCGCGCCAAGCAAGGTCTCGACGAGCGTATAGTGCTGATTGAGGAAGCGCCCGGTGGCATTATTGTCTTCGATCGCCAATTGAGCTCCGGCGAGACCATCATTGCCGGCCGGCACATCGGTCAGCGATATCCTGATTCTGGATGGTGCCTGGCGAAGGTAGCCGAGCTTGATTTCCAGCGGCTGATCGGAGAGGCCCGCTCCGCTCAAAGCGATGAGTGCGCAGACACCAGCCAGAAGCCGGAGCAAATCACGCCTCCAATGCAACATTCGGGCAGACTGCATCAGAGTGGCTCCGCGGCTCGATTGCACCGCAACATTTTTCTTGCGAGGAATGAGGAATCCTGTCGAACAGTCTCGGCGATTACAGTCGATGCCAGCATTTCGGCCTGTTTTCCCTAACTTTCAAATTACTCTATTTATCGTCCAGCGCAATCGGCCGACATTGATCCGCTACGATTGTCTATTTCGGTGCGTCAGCATCAGATAGATCGTAAAATTGTTCAAATTCGATCGGCCTGAATCGGCTTGACACTTTGGAGAAAACTACATGTTCGATTTGCGCTGGATCGTGGTGCTCTGCCTTTCTCTGTTCGGGTTCCTTTTCACATTTGATCCCGCTTTTGCTTTCCTCGCCTATGTTTCCAATGAGAAGGGCAATTCGATCTCCGTGATCGACACGGATAAAATGGAGACCGTGGCAACCATCAAGACAGGACAGCGACCGCGCGGTATCGAGGTCACCCACGACGGCAAGTTCGTCTTCGTCGCGCTTGGTGACGATGATACGATCCAGATCTTCGACACCAAGACCCGGAATGACGCCGGCGCGTTGCCATCCGGTCCGGATCCCGAACAATTTGCGCTCGATCCGGCCGGGAAGCTTCTCTACGTCGCCAATGAAAACGATGCGGAGGTAACCGTCATCGACATGGAGAAACGCGCAGCCATCGGCCAGGTCTCGGTCGGCACCGAACCCGAAGGCATGGCGGTCAGTCCGGACTCCAAGGTCCTGATATGTACGTCCGAGACAACCAGCATGGTCCATTTCATCGATACGGCGAGCCGCGAAGTCGTGGGGAACCTGCTCGTCGGTTCCCGCCCGCGGTTCTCGGCATACAAGTCCGACGGGTCGGAATTATGGGTTACCTCGGAAATCGGCGGTGGACTTGCGATTATCGATCCGGCTACACGGCAACTCAAGCAAACCGTAACGTTTGAAATCCCGGGTCTGCGATCCGAGGCGATCCAGCCGGTCGGCATCAACATCACCAGAGACGGCAAGCTCGGCTTCATCGATCTGGGGCCCGCCAACCGGGTGGCGATCGTCGACGGCGTCACTCACGCCGTCCTGAAATACCTGCTTGTCGGGCAGCGGGTTTGGCATGGCGCCTTTACGCCTGACGAAAAATATCTGCTGGTCGCCAATGGGGTTTCGAACGACGTCTCGGTCATCGACGTGGCGGCGCAGAAGGTCATCAAATCCATTCAGGTTGGAGAATTGCCTTGGGGCATTGCCTTCGGTCCGAACTGAAAATCGAAAACGATCGCCCGAACCATGCGCGATGTTTCCTGCAGGCGGCGACTGTCACCGCGGGAGCGCCGCGCTCCCACTAGTTAAATGGTTCGTTTTCTGCTGCCGGGATAGCCGCAGCTCCATTTCTTTGCCACCCATTCAGGATGTTGGCCAATCCACTGGGCGATATAGGGCTCGGCAGCCATCATGCATTGGTTGATCGAACCGTCCCAGGTGAACTGAAGATACTTTTCTTCGCAATTGGTTGGATTCGCGATGGCACAGACGGTCAGGATGATTTCAATCATGCCCTTTGTGTCCTCTACTCAAAGCGCCGGTCCGAACATTAAGCCGAAATCACCCTCTCGTCTCCCGTTTCGGCACAAATCTCGTTGCTCTGCCCTGGTCAGGATTTCCGTATCGCCGACGCGTAGAACGCACTATACGGCGTGGGAACACGAGCCACTATTGGCCCGCGAGCGTACCGAACGAAACATAAGGGGCGCAGCTTCACCAAATGCTCCGTCGGCCAGGTCAAACAGCTTTGCCGCATCGCAACCTCTTGCCGGCAGGACATTCCACGGAGAGGCTTATGAAACCTCCAGCCCTTGACATTGGACGTCAGCGTGCAATGTTTCAAAAATACGGGAAAACTTGCCTGGGTTTTACGGGAGATTTGCCCGTTGCAGCTTATGCTGTGAATGCGTGACCGTGTGAAGTTCGCAGTTCGCCAGACGGACGAAGGATTTTCAAAAACCGCAAAGAGTCCAGGCTCAAGAAAAACTCTTTGAGTGGAGGAACGGTAAATGAAGACACGCGCCGCAGTCGCGTTCCAGGCAAAGAAGCCGCTTGAAATCGTCGAGGTCGATCTGGATGGCCCCAAAGCGGGTGAAGTCCTTGTCGAGATCAAGGCGACAGGAATTTGCCACACCG
>JAQGKC010000049.1 GCA_028290305.1 Bradyrhizobium sp. | reverse complement strand
ATTTCTGCGCTGCGTCGCGCGCTGCGTGACGGCCAGAACGGGACCCGGTTCATCATCAACATCCCTGGGCGTGGCTACCGCTTCGTGTCTTCAGTCGAATGAACACACAGCAGAGACAGCACGGCATCGATAGAAACCCGCAGACGGCGCGTAAGCCGAGCGAAAGGACACGCAATGGCCAAGAACACGATTTTCCTGTGGTACGATAAGGATGCAGAGGCGGCTGCCCGCTTCTACGCCGAAACCTTTCCCAACAGCGCCGTCGGTGTCATCCACCGTGCACCCAGCAACTACCCATCCGGCAAGGAGGGCGACGTGCTGACGGTAGAATTCACAGTCGCCGGCGTCCCCTGTATCGGCCTCAACGGCGGTCCCGCGTTCAAGCATAACGAAGCTTTCTCGTTTCAGATCGCCACCGATGATCAGCAAGAGACCGACCGCTACTGGAACGCCATTGTCGGCAATGGAGGCCAGGAGAGTGCGTGCGGCTGGTGCAAGGACAAGTGGGGCGTCTCCTGGCAAATTACGCCGCGCGTGCTGACCGAGGCGCTGGCGGCCGGCGGTGATGGAGCAAAGCGCGCATTCGATGCCATGATGGGCATGAAGAAAATCGACGTGGCCGCGATCAAATCGGCGCGGCACGGCTGACGTTCGCCACAAGAACTTCCACGGATAGCCGTGTCGTGGTCCGCTCAGTCGTCGCGGGCGCGAGTCGATTCGCACCTTTCTCGGGCATCACGGCCACGGGGAATTGCGGCGATGTGGCGGCACCAAGGTTGGCACCCCACGGCTCCAGCAGTGACCCCGAAGCGGCCTCGATTTGGACCAGCGCTTTTGGCGCGAGGAACGAGGTATCGAGCCCCACATTACCTAGAGATTGTACTTTTTTCAGGTGAGTTCACATGGCGCAATTTGGCCCAGTGCACGCCCATCAGGCCGAATTTCATGGAACTTCGGCCCTCGCCACGGTCGGGGTATTGCTCGGAGTCGCCTTTGGTCTTAGCACCCTGATCACGCCGCTCTACGTCATCTACCAGCAGAGCTTAGGCTCTTCGCAGATCACCCTGACGCTGATCTATGCCGCCTATGCGATTGGTAACGTCGCCGCGCTTCTGCTTTTCGGCCACGTCTCCGACCGTGTCGGCCGGCGGGCCGCCGCGCTGTCGGCGATTGTCATCGTTGCTACTCAGACGCTTGAAAGCCGCATTTCGATGATGTGGTCGCTGACGCTAATGATTCCCGCCGCCGCGGCTGTCGCGGCGGCGCAAGTTTCCGGCCCACTCCGGGTAATGCTGGTGACGACCGCTGTCGTAGCTGTATCAGCGGGCCTCGGCTATCGGGGCAGTTTGCAGGTCGTGAACCAGATTGCACCTGCGGATAAGCGCGCCGCGTGGCTTCCAGCTATTTCGTTTGTTGTTTCACCGGCAACGCGCTCCCGGTCATCGGCGTCGGCGTGCTGTCGAGTTTCACCAACATGACAGTCGCCGACATCGCATTTTCATGCATGATCGCAGGGTTCGCCATTGTCGCGCTCATCTTCGGGTTGGCCTGCTGGCGATAATGCCTAACTTTGGATAGGCCCGGGCGGAGAAGACACAATGATCCATCATGTCTCCATTGGCACGAACGACCTCACACGGGCTAAAGCCTTTTACGATCCCTTGATGTCACTCGTCGGCTTCCGACTTCTAAAGCTATCGGACAAAGCCGCCCATTATGGCGCATCCGACATCGTGTTCAGCCTTGAAACTCCCGTGGACGGCTTGCGCGCAACTGCAGGCAACGGTGTCCATATCGCCTTTCAGGCACCGGATCGAGAAACGGTAAGACGGTTTCATGAGACCGCCGTTGCAAACGGCGGGACAGACGAAGGCGGGCCCGGCATCCGGGAAAATTACAACGCCAACTATTACGGCGCATTCGTTCGTGACCTCGATGGAAATAAGATTGAAGCCGTGACCTACACGGCGCGGGAGCGCATGGGTTCTTAGACATGGGTTCTTAGACATGGGTTCTTAGACATGGGTTCTTAGACATGGGTTCTTAGACATGGGTTCTTAGATCGGCTCCCCGCGCTCTTCTCGCAAAAGCGTCGACACCTGCCTGTGCTGAGCTACCTACACGAGTTACCGGATTCCGACCACCAAGCTGGACGACAGCGACGCTTAACTAGATCATTATGCCAGTTGGCTTCGTGACGGATCATGCAGCGCGCGCCGCGCAACATCCTCCAACGCACCGAGCTTTGTATTGCCCTTTCTCGCAGCCTGAACTCTTCGCGACGTACTTCCGGGATTTCGTCATCGCCGCCGCCATTAGGCGGTTGCCATGTCTTCAACATCTCGCCCGGCGCACATGGCGATCGGGACAAGATGGACCAAATCCGGGAACTGAAATCTCACGTCCAGTTGAAATGAAACCGGCACACGCTGGGAACGGCTGCTCTCACGATCCGTTGGCTCCGACCACGACGATGGAGATAACGAATGAACTTGAAGCTCTTGACCGCAGCCGCAGTGCTGAGCACTGCCATTGCAGCGCCTGCCCTGGCGCAGGATCCTGCACCGAGAGCGCACGCTATCAGGATGCAACAGGACCAGGCGCGCGTCTATCACCGCGATAACGGATTCTGGCCAGCCGACGTCGCCGCAGGCGTGGTTGGCGGCGCGATCGGCACCGCAGGCGCCATTGTGACGGCGCCGTTCCATGACCAGGGCTATGCCTACAACGACGACTACTACGGGCGCCGCTACTATGGTGGTTACAATAGCGGGTTTGTGTGTCAGCCCGGAACGACGTTTCGCGGCGAGGATGGTCGTCGCCATATCTGCCAGTAACCCCATATCTGCCAGTAACCCAAAGCGCTGGCCAAGTGGAAGGAGGCAGCTTGACGGCTGCCTCCTTTCTCTAATCGCTGGTTTCCTCGTCTCGCCCGCCGCCGCCGGCGAAGTCTGGGGGGCACAGGGGGACGCCTCGATGGATCGAAAATCGGACATCCAGGCTTTCCAACAAAGGATCGGGCATATGGCAACGGAACGGAAAACCAGCCGGCAGATCTACGACGAGAGTATCAAGGTTCGCCGGCAAATTGACGACGGACGGCCAAGGCAGTCCGAAGACGACATCCAGCGAGAACAGTTCGGACCGAGGGGAATACCGGGAAAGCCGGATCCCGCAAAGATGGTGCCCCAGCGCAAGAAAAAGACGCCTTCAGAATTTGACCCCGGACATCCAGCTTGAGTTTCGTAAATGCGACCCGCGCACACATCGCGGTGCAGCGCTCTCGGACACTTCCCCAACCCTGAGATAGTGTTGGAAACCGTCCGTGCTGGTCTGAGCGGATTTACTCGTCGGGTGGGTCACGTCATGCTACCGGGCAAGAAGCAGCGGATCGAGGTTCCAAGCGATCCTTTGACCGGCCAAACCATCGTTCGGCCGGCGCGGTTCGGCTCAGTGATGACCGCATCGTCGGGCACCATAATCCATTCACCGTCCAAGCGCACGCGATAGTGCCCTTCCTTGGACTCCCAATCCGGGTCTGCAATCGCCATTCCGTCGGCGTCGGAGCAACAAGGCCCCTTTCCGCTCCGAAGGCTGTCAAACCACGGCTTCAGCGGAGATGTGGCAAATCGGCCATCATCGCGGGCCAATGCGCTTCCGAACAGGAGCACGGCAAACGATGCCGCCAGCAGCGAAGTTGTCAACGGATCCGCTTGGCTCATGTTCGTCACCGATGTCACCAAAGGTTGGCCTTTGGAAAAGACAAATCGATGGCCCGGTCGAAGTTCCTGTACCTTCTCCCGCAGAGACTAACATAGGTTAGTCATTGGGCCGAGACCCCGATCCGATCGGTGGTTTGTCGGCAACGACCCGCGGCAGGTTGCAGCCTTTCTGAAACATGATTCCACGGCACCCGGACGCATTCCGCCACCTGTCTCGAATCAAAGCCGACCAACGACGTAGCCTTGGGGATTACGGGGGATTACGGGCGCCAGGGGCGTCCCGCAATCCTCGACGGACCCGACAAATCTAATGACTTCCGACAGTCTTACCGGCTGCCAAATCCTGCGCCATCTCCAGATGATGTCGCAACGTCGGAAGGGTCTTGTCCGCCCAATCCTTCAATTTCGCGTTCTCGCCGCCCTTGGCATATCGCTCAAACAGTGACACAGCGTCCTTATGGCCGCTCACTTGATCGCTGTCATAGCGTGAACTGAAATCTGCTCCCTTGAGCGACTTCAGTTTATCCAGCGAGCTCTGGTGAGAGCTGTCGAGCGCGGCCGGCAGCTCAGCCTTTACATCGCCGCTTGAAACCATCGATTTCAAATCCTCGGAAGTCTTTTGGTGATCCTTGATCATCGTGGCCGCAAACGGCTTCTCCGAGGCGTTTCCACGCTCCTGCGCGAGCTGGCTGGACTGGATCTCGAACATGTCGCTGACCGCCGCCTCCTTTACGAAGTCCGCCGTTGTTGGAGCCACGCCCAAGACGGAATTTACCCCGGTCTTTTCCCCGACCGACTGGGCCAGCGCGGGCGTCGCAAGGAGGACGAGCGCAAGGCTGGAAGCCAGATATCTCATCGTCGAACCCTTTCCTGTTTGGGTAAGTGTCCCGAACCAATCGACGATGCTTCCGATCGTTCCTCGGTTCTTTGACACGGAATTTCGCCAAGAACAGGTGATAGGCTCCAGTTGGCTACGGACTGGCGAACGAACCTGCGCGCCGGGCCATCTTTCTCCCACAAAGGAGCGTTCAAGGGTTCGCTTGGCGCTCGATCGAGCCGCTCGTGCGGCCGGGCCAAGCAGGTTCGGTTGCGATAACCAGTATCGCCATCATGCCGACCAACAACACGGCGCACCCGACAGCAATTCCTGCAAGGTGAGACCGATCACGGCCTTCTTTCATCACGATCCACCCTTCTACCGTACTTGCTATCGACGGGCTTTTTCCCGGTATCGCAACCAGATGGGTCCACAAGGACTTCAAAATTGGAACATCTCCTGCATCTCGTTTGTTTGCTGAACGCCGCTTCGATATCTGGAGTTTTCCGTGTCCCGAACCGTAGGTGATTTTCTCGTTCAGCGTCTCCACGACTGGGGTGTGAGCCACATCTTCGGCTATCCCGGCGACGGCATTAACGGCGTGTTTGGCGCCCTCAATCGCGCCTATGGAAAAATCCAGTTCATCCAGGCCCGGCACGAGGAAATGGCTGCGTTCATGGCGTCGGCTTACGCCAAGTTTTCCGGATGCCTGGGCGTTTGCATCGCGACCTCGGGCCCTGGCGCCTCCCATCTGATCACGGGGCTCTATGATGCGTTGCTGGATCACCAGCCCGTTCTTGCCATTGTCGGTCAGCAGGCGCGCAATGCGTTAGGCGGGCAATACCAGCAGGAGCTCGACCTCGTTTCTATGTTCAAGGATGTCGCCAGCGCCTATGTCGCACAGGCCTCCTCCCCGGCCCAGGTGCGCCACTTGATCGACCGCGCCGCGCGGATTGCGCTGGCCCGGCGGACCGCGACGGTGATCATCCTGCCCAATGACCTGCAAGACGAGTCTTACGAAGAACCGCCTCGAGCGCATGGTACGTTGTACTCCGGGATCGGCTACGTCCCGCCGAAGATCGTGCCCCATGAGGTTGAACTCGATCGTGCCGCCGAAATACTCAATGCCGGCAAGAAGGTCGCGATGTTGGTCGGCGCCGGTGCGCTCGGCGCATCCGACGAGGTCATCGCAGTGGCGGACAAGCTATCCGCCGGTTGCGCCAAGGCTTTGCTCGGAAAAGCCGCTCTGCCAGACGATTTGCCTTGGATAACCGGCTCGATCGGTCTGCTCGGCACCGAGCCCAGCTACCAACTGATGACGGAATGCGACACACTTCTCATGGTTGGGTCGGCATTTCCCTACTCCGAGTTTCTTCCGGAAGAAGGCAAAGTTCGCGGAGTACAGATCGACATCGACGCGAGCATGCTGTCAATCCGATTTCCCATGGAAGTCGGACTGGTCGGTGATGCCGCCGAAACGCTGCGTGCCCTGCTCCCACGGCTTCGCCAAAAACCCGCAGGAGATTGGCGCAAGACCATCGAAACCAACGTCAGGAATTGGTGGACAACGCTCGAAGACCGCGCCCGGCAACCGGCTGACCCCATTAATCCACAACGTGTGACCTGGGAATTGTCACCGCGATTGCCGGAGCGTGCAATCATCACCAGCGATTCCGGCTCGTGTGCCAACTGGTATGCGCGCGATCTGAAAATGCGCCGCGGGATGAAAGCCTCTCTTTCGGGAGGGCTGGCGTCGATGGGTGCCGCGGTGCCCTATGCGATTGCCGCTAAGTATGCCGATCCGGATCGTCCCGTGATCGCGCTGGTCGGCGATGGCGCCATGCAAATGAACAACATGACCGAGTTGATCACGGTCGCCAAATATTGGCGGCAGTGGCAAGACCATCGTTGGATCGTCTGTGTCTTCAACAATGAGGATCTCAACCAGGTCACGTGGGAGCAGCGGATCATCAACGCGGACCCAAAATTCGAGGCGTCGCAGCGGATCCCGAACGTTTCGTATTCGCGCTTTGCGGAGTTGATCGGTTTGCGCGGAATTTATGTCGATCGGCCCGAACTGGTCGGATCGGCCTGGGAGGAGGCGCTTGCCAGCGACGTGCCGGTGGTCCTGGAAGTGAAGACTGATCCTGAAGTACCTCCGTTGCCGCCGCACATCACGCTCCAGCAGGCCAGGAATTTCTCGATCGCGCTCGCCAAAGGCGATCCTGACGAGGTTGGCGTCATCCGCGGCGCGGCGCGACAGGCATTGGAGACCATCCTGCCCGGCAAAGAATAAACTTCCATAGGGCACGTCCGAGAAGACGGTTGGTCGATCGGGACGTATTGCCTGACGGTTCCCGCTGAGAGGGTGACAGCGGGGAAGATTTTTATCTCTTCGCCGGTCTTCCGCGTTTGGCAAATACGATGCCGAGCAGATCAGCCGCATGCCGGAGATTGCCTGCTTTCTGCATCGCCCGAGTTCGCTCGGGACCAGGCGGCAGGGCGCGGGCCTCCTCCAGTGCGACCAGAGCTTCAGCCTCCAAATTATGATCAGGCCGATGGAGGTCTTTCTTTTCTGCCATGGGACAACTCAAAAGGAGTTGGCCGACCGAATTCGGTCATCCGGCCAGGGAACTCCAACATGTAGTTTACGGCGCTCTTTCGACGTCGTCATTAACATGCGTTAAGACGTGCAAGCTTAAGCCGTCCGGGAAAGGAGCCTTTCCAGGCGCGGGCTTTGCGTTAAGCCTGGGCGAACACGCCGGTGCTGGCACCGGGTTCTGCGGCTCAGATAAATGGCTTGCCGCCGGTCACTGCGACGGTGGCTCCGGATGTGTAGCTCGATGATGGGTCGGCCAACATTACATAGGCGGTGGCCAGTTCGGCCGGCTGCCCCGCACGCTGCAGAGGCACCTGCTTGCCAAAATTCTTCACAGCTTCCTCCGGCATTGTCGAGGGGATCAAGGGCGTCCAGATCGGTCCTGGCGCTACGGCGTTCGCGCGAATGCCTTTTGTGGCCAGCATCTGCGCCAGTCCATCAGTGAAGTTCTGGATAGCGCCTTTTGTCGTCGCGTAAGCCAGCAGGATTGGATTCGGCATATCGGAATTGACCGTTGCCGTGTTGATGACCGAACTGCCGTGCTTCATGTGTGGGACAGCGGCCTTGGTGAGGTAGAACATCGCATGGATGTTCACCTCGAACGTCGTCTGCCATTCCTCGTCGCCGATGTCGCCGATGTCCTTGAATGTGGCCTGATGGGCCGCGTTGTTGACTAGATACCGATGCCCCAATAGGTCGATAGCGTGTTTGATGACGAAGCGGCAATGTTCCGGGCTTCGCAGATCGCCGGCGACCAGCACAGCCTTGCGGCCCTCCTGTTCGATCAGCGCCTTGACCTCGTGGGCGTGGTCATGCTCGTCGAGATAGGCGATCAGGATATCGGTGCCCGCGCGCGCATAGGCGATTGCGACCGCTCGGCCTATACCGCTGTCGCCCCCGTGATCACTGCCTTCTTTCCCTTGAGCTTGCCCGACCTTTGTAGCTGGCCTCGCCATGGTCAGGCCGCGGCTCCATCTTCGCGGTCGAGCCGGGCATCGGCTGCCGCTGGGCCGGACAAGGCGGCTTCGGATAGTCTGGCATGAGGTGTCTCCGGGTATTCGACACGTTAACTGCGGGCCGATGCAACCGTTCCCTTCACGTCGACAGACTTCCCCTTCCTTCCGAGCTACTTTGCCCTATATGAAATTCGCCCCTCGCCCACATGAAAGGACCGGCGGCTTGGCCGAGCAGCTTCCGCTATTTGCCGACCTGTCCCCCGCTCCCGAGGGCCTGCGTTACGCCGCCGAATTCATTTCGCCGGCGACCGAACGGGATCTGATCGAACGCGTCACAGCGCTTCCGCTGCAACCGTTTCAGTTCGGTCAATTTGAGGGCAAGCGGCGCGTGGCGTCGTTCGGCTTTCGTTACGACTACACGCTCCGTCGTTTGCAGGAGGCCGATCCGATCCCGCCATGGATCGCACCACTGATCGAACGTATCGAAGGGTTCGGCGGCCCGGGCACCAAAATCGCCCAAGTCCTCTGTACCGAATACGATACCGGTGTCGGTATCGGTTGGCACCGCGACAAGGCGCACTTCGACAGAATATTCGGGGTTTCGCTGGGCTCGCCGTGCAGGTTCCGCTTTCGGCGCGCCGCCGGTGGCAGGTGGGAACGCTTTGCGCTCGATGCGGCTCCACGGTCGATCTACATGATGGCGGGTGCGGCCCGACGGGACTGGGAACACAGTATTCCCGGTGTGGAAGCTCCCCGCCATTCAATCACATTTCGGACCATGGTAGATCGATCCTGACCCCGCGGGACATTGCCCGATGCATACTTCGATCGATCAGCTTCCGAGGACACCATGACACGACGAACCGGCAGCGCCGATCTTCCCCTTCACGGCGGTCGCGTGCCGCCCTGGCTGGCCGAACGCATGGCCTCTTTGGGCGCGATCATCACCCAAGCTGTGGTTCACCATTATGGGCGCGATGAATTCCTGCAGCGCCTGTCGCATCCATTCTGGTTCCAATCATTTGGCGCCGTGATGGGCATGGACTGGCACTCATCTGGCATTACCACCAGCGTGATCGGCGCCTTGAAGCGCGGATTGACGCCGTTGCAAGGCGAACTCGGCATTTACGTCTGCGGCGGGCGCGGCAAGCATTCCCGCCGCACGCCGGACGAGTTGACTGCCATTGGCGAGCGGACCGGCATCGACGGTCAAACGCTGACACGTGCCAGCCGGCTGGTCGCCAAGGTCGACAGTGCGGCCGTGCAGGACGGCTTTGAACTCTATCTGCACGGTTTCTTCGTCACCAATGACGGCAAATGGACCGTGGTGCAGCAAGGCATGAACGGCGACAAGCGCCAGGCGCGTCGCTATCATTGGCATTCCGAGAACCTGCGCAGCTTTGTCGACGAACCCCACAGTGCGATCGATGGACCGACGCAAGGTCAGATCATTAATCTGACAGATCACCGGGCCGAAAATTCCCGCAAGGCGCAGCTCGACCTCCTTAGCGTGCTGGGGCCTCACGGTATTGCCCGCGAATATGCGGCGCTTGCGGGGCACGCCGCGCCCCAGCCCGAGTTGCCGCACCTTGTCATGCCCGCCCGGCACGACGTCCGCTCCAGTGACGTTTTTACCCGCCGACTGCACGGTACGCTCGCTGCCGCTGCGGAGCGCGGCCCGCTGGACTTTCCGGAATTGCTGCTGACCCCAGGCGTCGGCGCCCGTACCGTGCAATCGCTTGCCATGGTGGCGGAGGTTGTACATGGCGCGCCCTATCGCTTTCGCGACCCGGCCCGTTTTTCGCTCGCGCACGGCGGCAAGGACCGCCACCCTTATCCGGTGCCGATCAAGGTCTATGACGAGACCATCCGGGTGCTCAAATCCGCGGTGCAGCACGCGAAACTGGGGCGCGACGAAGAAATGCAGGCGCTCAAACGTCTGGATGATCAGGCGCGCCGGTTGGAACGAACGGCAACCGGACCGTCCTTCGAAGCATACGTCGCGACGGAGAGAAGCCGTTCCGCTTCGCTCGGCGGACGTTCGGTATTTGGCTGGGATCTCCCCAAGGGGCAGCCTCAAAAGCTTGAATAGCGAAGTCCGCCGTGCCCGACGCGGCCAGCTCGCGACGCCGTTTTGCCGGCATTCCTCCGGGTGCCCGCGCGTTCCGAGCGAAGATGCCACCTTGAATAGGAACCAGCCGCACCCTGGCCGTTTGTATCGGACGTTACCGCGGAGGCATCGGATGGAGGCGTTTATCCAGCCAACTTTCCGCATGATCCAAACTGCCATGCAGCACTAGCCGCCGAATTGCTGGAGCGCACCGAAGAAGGCGAAATCCATCGCTTCTTGACCGCGCGAGCCTCGAGGCGGGCCGGAATTGTGCAAACGTTCGATGCCAAGGAGGACGGCTGTGTCGGTGCTGCTCATGAAACCTCATTGAAACGGCAATGGCGCGTATCCTGATCGGCACCTCGGGTTGGCATTACGATTCCTGGCGTGGCCCCTTTTTTCCCCAAGGTCTGCCTCTCAAGAGCCAGCTTCAATATTACGCCAGCCAGTTTCCGACCACCGAGTTGAACGGCGTGTTCTATCGAACGCCGACGCCGGAGGCTGTGAAAAGCTGGCGCGCCCAGACCGGAAAGGATTTCGTGTTCGCCTGGAAGGCATCGAAATTCATCACTCACTGGAAGCGGCTGTCGGACGAATCGGTCAACAGCCTCGAACTGCTCGAGAACCGCCTTTCGTTACTGGGCGAGAAGACCGGTCCGATCCTGTTTCAGCTGCCGCCGCAATTTCAGGTCAATGCCGAACGGCTGGCATCGTTCGTCAGGCTGTTGTCGAAGAAGCGCCGGTACAGTTTCGAATTCCGGCATCCGAGTTGGTATGCGCCAAAGATATTCAGGCTGCTATCCGATCAAAATATCTCACTCTGCATCTCGGATCACCACGACGCGCCGGCGCCGTGGAAGCGGACGGCCGATTTCATCTACATCAGGGGACACGGCCCCGGCGGACGCTACAAGGGTCATTATCGTGCCGCCGTGCTCTCCGATTGGAGCCGGCGAATCCGGTCGTGGAAAAAGCAAGGGTGTGACGTCTACGTCTATTTCGACAATGACCAGAAGAGCGCAGCACCTGCCGACGCGCTCAAGCTGCGCCTGCTGCTGGAGCGATAAAGGGCGCGTTCTGGAGCCTACCCTTCATGGCTGGCGCAATCTTCGGGCGAATGCCTCCATGGAACAAACGTGCTCGGACGGATTTGGTAAGCGATGTACGGTTCATGGCATTGATCTTCGATGACCAAATCTTTTGACAAGCGCTCCAGTTCGCTATGGATGGACATCGAGATCGCGCCCAATGCGCGCGAGCTCGATGGAAATCGGTCGTGCGATACAATCGTGATCGGCTCGGGAATAGCCGGAATGTCGACCGCATACGAATTGGCAATGGAAGGCCAGAAGGTCATCGTGGTGGACCGCGGTGCGATTGCCGGCGGCATGACCGCACGGACATCGGCGCATCTAGCCCCACTTTGCGACGACCTGACGTCGGCGATGATCAAGCTGCGCGGACAGGATATCTCCCGCGCCTTTTATGCAAGTCAGGCCGCCGCGGTCGACCGGATCGAGAAAATCCAGCAGCGGGAAGATATCGCGTGCGATTTTCGTCGGGTGGATGGCTTCCTGTTTCAGGCGCTGAACGCGGATCCGTCTATCATTGACGAGGAATTGGACGCGGTGCGCAAAGTGGGCGCGCCGGTCCACCGTATCGTTGGTGTCGAGGCGCTGGCGGGATGCAAGGAGCAGCACACCTTGCGCTACCCGGGCCAGGCGACCTTTCATCCCCTCAAATATCTGAAAGGACTGGCTCGCGCCGTTGAGACGAACCGCGGCCTTCTTTGCGCCGGCACTATCGTCCAGACGGTAGAGGAGCAGGGCGGCGAGGTGGTCGTCAGGACCGATCGGGGCAATCTCTCCGGCACTGCCGCGGTGGTCGCCACCAACTCGCCCATCGTCGATACTGTCGCGCTCCACACCAAGATGTCGCCGTATCGCACCTACGCCATGGCAATGCGGATCCGCCGCGGCGCCCTGCCCGACGCCCTCTATTGGGACACCCTCGATCCTTATCACTATGTGCGGGTGCAACCTGGCGATGGACAAACTGATTTCGTCATCGTGGGCGGCGCTGATCACAAGAGCGGCGAAGCTGACGACGCAGAAGTCCGTTTCCAGGCGCTGGAAGCATGGGCGCGAAACCTGATTCCGAAGCTGGGCGAGGTCAGCCACCGCTGGTCCGGCCAAGTGCTCGACACCATCGACTATGCTGCCTTCATCGGCCGCAATCCGGGCCATGAGCGCGTTTACGTTCACACTGGCGACTCCGGGCAAGGCATGACCCATGGGGTTGCCGGCAGTCTGCTCAACTCGGCGCTGATCCTTGGCAAGGAGGCGAAGTGGGCCGATGTCTATGATCCCTCGCGCAAAACACCCTCGGCAATCGGCAATTTCCTGCGCGAGAATACGACAGTCGCGAAGAGCTTCGCGGAGTATCTGACGCCCGGCGAACTATCCTCACTCGACCATCTCAAGGCCGGACATGGCGCCATCGTACGTCAGGGCCTTTTTAAGATCGCCGCTTATCGCGACGAGAGCGGCGAGCTTTACACCCGGTCGGCGGCTTGCACTCATCTCGGCTGTCATTTGCACTGGAATTCCTTCGAGTGTTGCTGGGACTGCCCATGCCATGGCTCTCACTTTGCCATCGACGGAACCCCGCTAAATGCGCCGGCGATTTCAGGCCTGGCGAAGGTCGACCAGAATTAGCGCGACATACAGTCCGAGGCGGATGACAAGAGGAACCAACCCTCTTTCTGATCGGTTAGTGGCGCAGCCCGGCTGGCGGGCTCGTCTCTTCAGTGGAGGAAATCGTGGGACTGTTTTCGAAAGACATCAAGACGATGGACGATATGCTGCTGCACGGATTGCAGGACATCTATTATGCCGAACAGCAGATCACCAAGGCTCTGCCGAAAATGGTTGATCGGAGCACCAATCGCGATCTGAAGCAGGGGCTCAAGAATCACCTCGAGGAAACCAACAAGCAGATCGAACGGCTGGACCAGGTCTTCAAGAAGCTTGGCAAGGCGCCTTCCGGCACCGACTGCCCGGCGATCGACGGGTTGATCAAAGAAGCCGAGGAGACCGCTGGCGACATCGAGGACAACTCCGTGCTGGACGCTGCGATCGTCGCAAATGCGCAAGCCGTCGAGCATTACGAGATATCCCGCTACGGTACCTTGATTGCCTGGGCGGAGGAACTTGGGCACGACGACATCGTGCGTTTCCTCACAACCAATTTGAACGAGGAAAAGGCCGCGAATACCAAGCTCAATACTGTCGCATTACGCAAGGGCGTCAATCGGAAGGCCGCAAGCTGATATTTATTTGGACGCTTTGAATCGGAGTCGGCGCGGGCTCGTTTGGGGAGCCCCGCGAGAGCCATAGGAAGACCCCGTCAGTTAACCAATCGGGGAACTTGGAACGTTTTTGGGGATTTCTCCTTTCCGTGCTTCATCCCAATGACCGGCCGCCGTCCACGTCCCGTGTCCCGGGATGCAAATCTTTTTCTGTGACCAAGCGATATTGGAACCAGTCCTCATCCGCTTGGTTCCTCGTCAAAGGTCGAGGAAAGACGATGTCGACATGGTTCAGGGACGACGCCAACCCGCAGCTACTCGCGGAAGCGAAGCAGATCGCCTGGGAGTTTCTCGAACGCAGCGGCGAGATCGATGACGCCGGGGAAGTCAATCAGTTCCTGACGGGCAAGATTGAGCAAATGATCGGACAGGGTCAGCGAAGCAGGCTGGCGCTTTCGAATCGTGCGATAGCCGCCTTTCAGGAATATCGACGGGCGCGAACCATAGAGCTCGTGCTGGTCTCGCGCTGAGGATATGTGCCGCCGCTTGAGAGGCCACCGTACCGCGCAAAACCCCGGACGAACCTGGGAACACTGGTCGAGTAAGGCTGTTAGCGGCAGAAGCAACCGGCAAACAGGAGACGTTCATGAAAGTTCGTGACGCAATGAGCCCTGAGGTTCAGCTCTGTACACCCGATGACACGATAAAGGATGCGGCCGAAGCGATGGCGGCGCTTGGCGTGGGTTTGCTGCCGGTGACCGACAATGAGCGTCTGGTCGGAATGATTTCCGACCGCGATATCGCGATCCGCGGGGTTGCCTTGGGCCGAGGACCGGATTCCCGGGTCGGCGATGTCATGACCGCCGCGGTCAAGTACTGCTATGACGATCAGGATCTCGACGAGGTCACCGCAAACATGGGCGAAATCCAAGTCAGGCGGCTGCCGGTACTTAGTCGCGACAAGCGATTGGTCGGTATTATTGCGCTCGGCGATATCGCGCAGGTACAGGCAGGCAATGGCACCGGTGAAGCGCTCAGTCAGATATCCCGGCCGAGCGGACAGCACGCACAACTATAACCCTGCAGACTGACAGGCTTGCGCTTGCCCCGCGGAATGATCGGGTCAGGTCTGCGGGCGGAATCGTGAGGTACATCGATCGATGAATCAGTATCTTGCATGGCTGTTGATTATCGCCTGCACCCTTGCCGTTGCTGCCGCAGTGATCTACTGGCGAATGAGCTATGTCGAATCCGATTAGTTCAAAGGCCGTCGGTCCGGCGCCCCGATGTGGTGAGCCTCAGCTTTTGCGTTGGTGGCCGAGCTTGGCGATCCATCATCAACTTTAGAGGTAACCGCCAAACGTGCGCTCGTATCGACAGCCCGTTCGAGCCATTTGATCGACTCATCGACCCCGTAATCACGATTCACGGCATCGGCTTCCGCCTTGGCCCGACATGCTGCCGCTTCCGCGAGACACGCCGCCTTGCGATCCATTGTCACTTACCGGAGCTTTGCAGTCCGGGGGAACTTAGCCATTCGTTCAGGTGAGCGGCCGTTTCGACCTGCCTCGCCTTTCGAAGCAGAGCGTCGCGTTGCTGTCCATCGGGAAGTTTCCCGGCGGCTTCCCGTGCTTCTCCCGCAAGTCGTTGCAGCCGTTGGTCGAACGGTACGGTGTTCTTTCGTCGATTGCGTTTGGCCGTCATGAACGCCTCCTGGATCCGCTTCTCGCCGCCGGCAAAAGTGCGGCACCGGCGCCACCCTGTCGTTAACCCAGGTTAGTCAAACGTTCAGGAATACCCCCGAAATGGCAGAACAATTTCAACTGGCCCACGGCTCCCGTGGGGCGCCGGCTTCTCACCTACCGTCCTAACGGTGCTATCGTTCATGCTGAAATGTGTGTCCTCGAATTTGATCAAAAGGCAGGACAGCGGTTCTCAAGTGCAACGGAGGAACATCGTCAGACCGCCGGACGTTGTCCAGGGCGGCATTGCGGGAGATTGCAATGGGTGATTTCAGAGACAATCAGAACGGCGTCAATGATCCCGTCAATGGTGTCGACGTGAAGCGAAATTTCGACGACAACCAGACGCCGCACGAGCGGGCGCAAACGGGGGCCGATGTGCGTGCATGCGCTATCCCAGACGACGAGTTCCTGCCAGAGGCGCTCCGAAGGCCGCCGACAGATCCGCTGAACAAGCGAACCGGCCGCAACCGAAGCGACTAGACCGTGAACCGCTCAGTCTGTTGGAATCCGCTATGTCTCGATAGCGGCGGACTCCGCGCTGCACCGAAACGACGCGATCTACCACAAGCAGGCACTCGTCAAAACACAAGACAAACCGGCCTCACCCCAATTGCTTAATGACTTAATGCGCCGGCGTGGGATGCTTGGTCTCCGCGCCGTTGACATCCAGATAGAACTGCGGTGCCTCGCGCCGATCGAACCGGCCATAATCGCGCACGATGCAAGCCTTGCGGTGGCTCGACGCCGTCGGGGACCACGCGTCAGCGGCTTACGCGTCTCCACGACACCAGAAGTGCAGCTTGCCTCTACTGGGTACGTACGTTGATCTTACCGCGATCAGGAGTTTCCTTCCTGGTTAGACCACCACAGTGAATGTCTCTCCCTGTCTGTTCAGGCCCCGCGGGGCGGAGCATCTCCCTTTGCCAGTAGCTCCTTGAGACAAATCAACCCATCGAAGGTGAGCCTGGTTTCGCTGGTTTCTCCCCTTGCCACCTCGGCTTCCAGGAACGTCTCGAGCTCGGGAAGCGCGCGATCGAACTTCTCCGCGATGCCCATCATCGCGCAAGTCTCCTTGATACGTTCGATCGGTTTTTCCAGAATGTCGATTTGAACCATCCGCGTCAAATCCATTCGATGCGCTTTGTTCCGCCCGTCACCTCGAAAGCCGCCGCAACCCGCGAAAATAATTTGGATGACGGCATCGACAGCGGCTGGCTATGGTTTTCGTCTCATGAGCGCCAGCAAGAACAATGCGCGACCTGCAAAGCCGGTTCGGCTCTGGCCCCTGCTCGCGTTGAATTTTTTTATGGCGGATATGCAGTTCGGTATCGGCCCGTTTGTCGGGGTGTTCCTGCAAGCGCATGGCTGGGCCAGCGGCTTGATCGGAACCGCCATGACGCTTGGGAATATGGCGGGCATGCTGATCACGACGCCGATCGGCGGCTTCATTGATGCGACGAATAACAAACGGCTCTGGGTAATCGTACCCGGCGTTAGCGTTGTTTTGGCCTCTGTCATTGTCTTGTTCTCCCAGAATTTTGGGGCCGTGGCTGCGTCGCAAATCGCGACATCCGTCGCCGGAGCGGCGATTGTTCCGGCCGTCACCGGCATCACGCTGGGTCTCGTGAAACAGAAGGGCTTCAACCGGCAGAACGGCCGCAATCAGGCCTTCAATCATGCCGGCAATATGATCGGTGCAGCGGTGTCCGGATATCTGGGCTGGCGTTACGGCTATACCGCCGTGTTTCTGCTCGCAGCGCTGTTCGGTGCCATTTCCATCGGCTGCGTTCTAATGATCCCCGGGGACGCCATTGACAACCTCGCGGCGCGTGGCCAGGAGGAGGATCCCGAAAGCCAGCCGAGCGGGTTTGCCGTGCTGGCAAAGCACAAACCGCTTCTGATCCTTGCGCTGGCGCTGGCCGCCTTCCAGCTCGGCAACGCGGCGATCGTCCCCCTCTACGGTCTGGCGGCCGTCGCCGACGGCCAGGCGAACGGCCCCACTTTTGTTGCGACCACGATCGTCGTCGCTCAGGCCGTCATGATCCTCACATCGATTTTGGGCATGCGGGCCGCCGAGAGCCGCAATTACTGGCCTGTCCTCCTAGCTTCGTTCATGGCGCTTCCCATCCGTGGCGGCCTCGCCTTTTTCCTCACGGGATGGTGGGGCATCGTGCCCGTGCAAATCCTCGACGGGATCGGCGCCGGCCTGCAGAGCGTGGCGGTACCGGGAATGGTGGCCCGCTCACTCAGCGGCACCGGCCGGGTCAATCTCGGCCAAGGCGCTGTGATCACCGTTCAAGGCGTGGGCGCCTCCCTCAGCCCAGCTGTCGGCGGTTGGATTGCGCAATGGATCGGCTATGAAGCGACGTTTCTGCTCCTGGGGGCGTTTGGATTGATTTCGGTTGCGTTGTGGATAGCGTTCGGTTCGGTCGTGAAGCGATACTAAACCACGGCGGGGACGAGGGAGGTTTTTCGGGTCGACCGGAGCAGCCGGGCTCAAGCTCAGTCGGTCTGGAACGTTCAATCCAATTGACGCGGCGAAGTGTCGGCAGCCGAGCCGAGCGGAAGCTCGATTTGGCATGACAGTCCGTCGGATCCGAAGTCCATTTTGCTCTTGGCTTGCAAGGACGCCACCAGCGCCCGCTCTATCAACTCACGGCCGAAACCTTTTCTTGCCGGGGTCCTGGAAATCGGCACGCCTGTCTCCTTCCAGTCTAGTGCCAACGTTGGCGGGTTGCCGCCATTATGTCGAACATCCCAGGAGATCGTGAGCGTCCCGCCCGGATGTTTTAGCGCTCCATATTTCAGTGCGTTGGTGGTCAACTCGTGCAAGGCGAGACCGAGCGTCTGCACAAGTTCGAAGTTCAGCGCAATCGGCGGGCCTTTTGCCTGCACCTTGCCGCTTTCGGTCGAGCCGATCGCCTCGATTTCAAAACGGATCAGATCGCCGAGATCGACCTTGTCGACCGATCCGCCGCTGACGAGGCTCTGGACGCGGCCGAGGGACGCGAGCCTGGCGGAGAATGCGTCTAGCGTCTCGCCTTTTCCTATCGTTCTGCGCGCAATCGATTGAACCACGGTCAGCAAATTGCGCGTGCGATGCTGTAGCTCAGCAATGAGTACGCTCTGCCGGGCCTCCGCGAGCGTGATAGAGGTGATGTCGATGAAGGCAATCACGACGCCTTCAATCTTCTGGTTGCCGTCGCGATAGGGTGAGAGGCGAACCAGGTAATGCGTCGCGCCATCTTCCGTCCGCACCCGGCGTTCGAGGGCGCCGCCCTGGTCGAGCACACGCCTGATCTCCTCGGCGAGACCGGCAAGGTTGAGTCTGCTCGACAGATCGGTGATCGGGCGGCCGCGGTCTCCGTGCAGGATATTGAATATTCTGGCAACCGTCGGCGTGTAGCTTCTGATCGCCAGGGCCCGGTCCAGGAACACGGTCGCGACATCCGTGCTCTCAAACAGGTTCTGCAGGTCGCTATTGGCACGGTCCAGCGCGTCGACCTTGCTGTTAAGCTCGGCATTGACGGTGTGCAGCTCCTCGTTGACGGATTGAAGCTCTTCCTTTGACGCCTCGAGCTCCTCGTTGGTCGATTGCATCTCCTCATTGACCGAGACCAATTCTTCGTTGGAGGATTTCAGTTCCTCCAGCGCCGTTTCGTATTCCTCGATCATCGACTGCAATCGATCGCGAGTCTCGCGCAATTCACGCTCGATGTGCATTGCAGCGCCCTGGTGCGCGGAATTCGCACGCACCAACGCTTCCTCATGGCTGAGGATCGGCCCCTGATCGAGAAACACGATCATATAGAGCGGCTCGTTTCCGCTGTCCCCAAACGGCTCGACGAGGATGTCGACAATCTGGACGCCACCGGTGTCGCTTTCCAACGGAACGCCGTCGCGCGAGGCGGCCCGACCAGTCTCGACGGCCTCGCGGAACGCCGTTCGCAAATCCAGTCGCAGCCCCTTGCGCGCCAATGTCAGAAGTTGCCGTGTAGGTGCTCCAGGCGGCGCTTCGAGGTATTTTCCGGTCTTGCTCGAGTAATAGATGACATCGCCATCGCGATTGATGACGACGTGGGCTGGCGAGAATCGATCCAGCACGTATTCGTCCACGGTCTGGCGCAGCAATAGCCCACTCAACGGCCGGCGGCGTGGCATCAACTCGCTCAATAGGCCTGGCTTGAGCGTGTTTATGAGAATCGGAAGACGAATACTTGAACTAACGTCGGACCGGCGGCGGAAAATGCGGTGCTTTTTCTCAATCGGGACGAAAAGTTCAGCGAACTGGCTGATATTTTCCGCCGACCCCAGAAACAAGTAACCATCCGGCCGAAGCGCGTAGTGAAACGTCGGTATCACCTGATTTTGCACATCAGCGCCGAAATAGATCAACAGATTGCGGCACGAAACCAGATCGATGCGGGAGAATGGCGGGTCGCGGACGACGCTGTGCGGTGAGAAAACGCAGAGTTCGCGCACGTCCTTCGACACCACATAACTGCCGCCGTCCGGAATGAAGAAGCGCTTGCGCCGCTCGGGCGAGACACTGTCCAATAGGGCTTCCGGATACCGCGCCGCGCGAGCCACCGAAAGCGCGCGCTCGTCGATGTCGGTCGCAAAAAGTTGCACCCGCGGCACCGCCGACAGCTTGTCCATATGCTCGCGCAGCAACATGGCAATCGAGAAAACTTCTTCCCCCGTCGAACAGCCCGGCACCCACGCGCGAACCGTATCATCGGCGCCGCGCTTCTCGAACAATTTCGGAATCACCGAAGTCGCAAGACTCTCGAATGCGTCGGCGTCCCGAAAGAAGTTCGTGACGTTGATCAACAGGTCACGGAACAGCGCATTGACTTCCTGCGGCTCCTGCCGCAACCGCTCGACATAGCCTTCACTGGTAGCATGCTGTGTAACCTGCATGCGACGCATCACCCGGCGCATGAACGTCTTGGCCTTGTAGCCGCTGAAGTCGTGTCCGATCTGGTTGCGCAGAATTGCGTAGATTTCCGGTATCGCTGCATGGATCTCCTGTTCCTCGGGGTCCTGCTGCGATTGGTCGATCATGCGCTCGATCCGCAGATTACCGTGACCAAATTCGACGAGCTTCTCCCCCATCTTTTCGACCGGAATGGCGAAATCCACAAAACCCGTTGCAATTGCGCTTTCCGGCATATCCGAATGATTGGGGCCGAAGCTATCCGCCACCTGCGCCAATGTGATCCCGCCCCGCTCCTTGATGGCCTTGATGCCGAGCGTGCCGTCACCATCACCGCCGGACAGCACGACGCCAGCGGCCATTTCGCCGGCGTCGATCGCAAGCGAACTGAAGAAGATGTCGATGGGCTTTCGCTCGCGCCCCGCATTCTTGCGGACGACTAGACGTCTTTGTCTGATCGTCAGAATGGCGCTGCTGGTCAGCACGAACACACAATTCGGCTTGACCTCGATATCATCAGTTACGGTCGTCACCGACATTGTCGTAAGACGGCTCACAACTTCGTGGAGCAGACTTTCTCGTTCCGGGCTGAGATGCGTGACAATGACAATGGCAAAACCGGGGTCGGCCGGAAGTCCGCGAAAAAAGCCTTCCAGTGCCTCGATGCCACCGGCAGAAGCGCCCACACCGACAATGGGAAAAAACGAATGGTCCATTTGGCGTCGATCTTGATCTTGTACTTCTGGCTAACGATCTCGTAGCGGTCTAGGGTCCACCCTCCGGGCGATAGTGGCACAAGTCAAGGAATCCTTTGGGAAAATTCAACTCGGGCTCGCAAACCGGTCCTTACTGATGGGAGTGGAACCATTCGTCTCCCATCCGCTTGTGGTAACGGGGGGCTATGAGAAAATGCTGCGCCAGCTTTCGATATATAGAATCCGGCCGGGGAGTTTCGCCAGGTAGCCCTTGACCGCCGTGAACTGGCCGCGACAAAGACTGGCAGCATCCGGGCGCTCTTGGTGACCTGGGTCGAGCTAAGACTTGGGTCGAGCTAAGGCTTGGGTCGAGCTAAGGCTAGGTCGAGCGACCATACGGCAACTGCCGGAGGGCAGCACAAGGCGACCTCCGGTCGAGTTGGGTAACATTTGTGCCCTGCGAACGCGCGCCTCTGGTAGCCGAATTGTCTGCCCGAATGGCCTTGGCTGATGCCGACCAGCGAGGCCGTTTTGGCCGCAGCCGTTGCCCTGTTAAACAGGGCGAATGTCTGATCGAACAGGGGAAGGCGTCGCCTCGTTGTCCTCTGCAGCGGGACGGCTCACACGGCTCGAACATTGTCAGTCAGACGGCAGGCAGCAGATCATGGCAGTCGCCATTATTGCGCATCGAACGCCCACGCGATCGTCGCCCTACTCAAAACGTTCCTTCGTCGCGTCTGTTCCTCTTCACTCCGGCCGCCAGAGGTCGAAGAGTTCTTCCGCTTTGAGAACGTCAATCTGTTCGTGCAACCGCGTTTGATACATCGTCATCAGGGCATCGTGGCCTTCGTCCGAGGAACTGCAAAGCGCGTCTTCGACAATCACGACCCGAAAACCGAGATCGACGGCGCTGAGCACAGTTGCAAGCACGCAAACGTCAGTCTCAGCGCCTGTCACCACAACGGTATCGACTCCTTTTCCAATCAGCAAATCATAGAGCCTGGATTGCATGAATGCGGAATAGAACGGCTTATCTACGATCAGGGCCGGCGGCGCGTACCGCGCTATCGCCGGAACGAGATCCAGCTCGTCGCCGCGAAGGTTCTGGCGGGTGGCCTGCTCCCACCGCCTAAAATAGTGCTCCCACCGGCCCGGCCTATCTTCCGGACGCTGCGGAGTGATGAAGCGCGACAAGATGGTGCGCTCGCGGTAACGGGCCACAACCGCTTCGATCGTCGGTAGCACCCGTTCCATCCATGGCGTTTGCCAAAGACCGCCCGCTGCAAAGATGTTCTGCATATCAACGCAGAGATGAGCGGCGCGAACGATTTCCTGCATCGTTTATTCCGAAATCCAGCGTACAGTAACTCGCAGTGGGCCGAAACATCCGCACTGCCATCGCCAAGCTCACGGCCTCGATACCGGCTATTCTCCTGTAACGCGCGAGATAGCGAGCAGTTCGGCTTGTCGCGTGTTTTGCAACTTCCGCAGGCGTTCCCGCGCCGACGACGCAGTCTCCTTCACCAGTGCCCGTCGGCCGACCTTGCCAACTAGCTGTTGCTCGGCCTGTCGGTCTGCGCCAGCCTGCCGCCTTCAACGATAATCTGCCTGAGCAGGCGCGTCAGGATCGCCATATCGCTCCTCGACATGTTGGCAAAAAGCCTGTCGTTCACTGCACGGAGTGCAGGCGCTATATCCCGGATCAACTTCGCCCCCTTATCTGTGACCGCCACCTTGATGGCGCGCGCATCTTCAGAATCAGGAAGTTTTATGAGCAGCCTCGCCTTCACCAGCTTGCCCACGTCCGCGGTGACATTGGATGCGGACACGTGGAGATGATCGGCAATTCGCCTGATGCTGGGGCTGGAATTGAGTTTCACGACCGCCATCATCACCGCTAGCTCGGTGGATGAAAGCCCAAATGGCTTCGCCGTCGCACGGCGCAATGTCTGCATGGTCGCAGCGGCGGCGAAAATATCGGACATGAATTCGCGGAACGCGCGCTCGTCGCCTTCCGCGGCCAGCGCCTTGATCCCGACGGAGCGAGCTTCGACGCCCAGTTTGTTCCCGACCTTCTTTGCTTTCGGCATCTCTCGATCTGTCTTATCAATCAAGACCACTTGTCCACCCAGGCGCGCTCGATTACGAATTGGCCGGGCGGTCGGAATGCGCCTCCCGAAAGCTTGATTTATCCATGATTTGAAGGAGCCCGGCAAGCATTTGGATACCTCGCGCTATCTACCGATCGTGATCGTTTCTTTGCTCTGTTCACGACTCGGTGACAACGGCGCCCACGACCGCCTCAATTCAGTGCCGTGCATTCGATCTCGACGTCGAAGGGTGCGGGCCAGGAACCGACGACGACGAACGTCCGTGCGGGCGGCGCGCCCGGGAAGAACTTTCCGTAGATTTCGTTGATCGTTGCGAAATAGGCCGCGTTGGTCACATACACCGTGCAGCGCACGACTTTCTCAAATGACGAGCCGGCAGCCGCGAGGCAAAGCCCGATGTTCTCCATCACCCGGCGCGTTTGGGCCGCAACGTCCTGGACGGAGAACGTTCCCGTGTCGGGGTCCAAAGGTGGAATTCCGGACACGAACACCATCCCGCTCGCCTTGACGACGAACGACACCGGTGTCGTCGACGATTTGCTCCATCGTGCGAATTCCGGGACGTCGATGATCTGTTTTTCCATTTTCGTTCTTTCCATTGCTCGAGCATGATTTCGGCTTCGCGTTTGTCGCCAGCGAAAACCGGTACCCGCTTTTACGGCCGACGCGCTAGTGAGTCAGTCCAAGCGTTTCCGCGATGGCGCCGGATGACGACAATGCCTCGAAGCTGCCGGAATGAACGATGCGCCCTTTCTCCATGAGATGAATATGATCGCAGACGGCCTCGCCAAGCAGCAGGCTTTGTTCGACCAGGAGCACGCCGTAACCCGCCGAGGCCAGCCGCTTCGTCACCTCCGCAATCCGCTCGACCATCGCGGGCATCAACCCCTCCGTCGGCTCATCCATCATCAGGAAGCGGCAGTTCGTGGCCAAACTCCGCATCAGCGAAACCAGCTGCTGCTGACCACCGCTCAGCCGACCGGCCTTCCGGGTCAGCAGCCCCGCCAGCTCAGGCACCATGGCGACGATCTCGTCGAGTTCGCGTGCCTTCGGCACGGAATAGGCGGCGACCCTGTAATTCTCTTCAACCGTCAGCTCGCGAAACACACGTACGCCCTGCGGCATGTAACCGAGACCGCGACGCACGCGACGGTCGGCCGAGATATCGGTGAAATCCTCGCCATCGAGAATGACGCGGCCGACAACCCTGGGACCGAGGCCCATCGCCGATTGCAACAGGGTCGTCTTGCCGACACCGTTTCGTCCGAACAGACCGACCACGGCGCCGGCTCCGACCGCGATGGAAACGCCCTGGAGGACATGCGCCTTGCCGTAATAGGCGTGCAGATCAGTGAGCGAAAGCGCTGCCAAGATAAGCCTCCTGCACCTTCGCATTGCTCCTGATGCTGTCCGGTGCGCCTTCCGCAAGCACCGCGCCGCTGGCGAGGACCGTGATGGTATCGGCGGTTCCCATGACGACCTTCATATCGTGCTCGACGAGCATGATGGCGCAGCTCGATCTCAACCTGGTATTGATGAGGGCGATGAAGTGTTGCGTCTCCGCGGGACTCATTCCCGCGGTCGGCTCATCCAGTAGCATGAGCCGCGGCCGCAGCGACGCCGTAACTGCCAGTTCGACCAGCCGGTGATCCCCGTGGGAAATCTCGGCGACCTGTCTGTCGCGAAGACGCGTGAGGTTGAACAATTCGAGCATCCGGTCACGGTGCTCTCCGAGCGGGATCGCGGCCAGTTTCGCTTTTGAGAATTTTGACGCAGCGTGACAAGCCACCACGATGTTCTCGGCAACGGTGAGCGACGGATACAGGCTCGCGATCTGGTATGTCCTTGCCATCCCTTCCCTGACGATACGATGCGGCGCCGCCCGGGAGATGTCCTTTCCGGCAAGCGAAACCCGCCCCGATGACGGCGCATAGATGCCTGTCACGACATTGATGAAGGTTGTTTTTCCGGCGCCATTGGGACCGATGACCGCCCGCACTTCGCCGGCCCCGATCGACGTCGTAACGCCTTTCAGAACTTCGTGGTTGCCGAAACTCTTCCTGACGTCGTGAACCGCCAGAAGCGCCGTACCGTCGTTCATCGCGCAATGGCCGCTGCCGAATTGTACATGGCCTCTCCGGCGCCGATCCTGTCGACCACACGCATATGTCCGGACTGCACCTGAAGAATATAGACATCCGCGAAAGCCTGCTGGTCCGCGGCGCGCACCGCCAGATTGGGCCGCAGAAACATCTCGCCCGCCGGCATCGCCGGATTTGCCGCAACCCAATTGGAGAGCTTGGTGCCGTCGGCGCGGGTGGCCCAGCCCGAGCCCTCAATGGCACGTTTCATGAAGGACACATATTCCCAGCAGACCACGGCGCTCGGCAACATCACATAGTCGTCGCCCTCGATCGATCGGCCCGTCGGCCCGATGCCGATCTCGGTGAACGCCGCCTTGGTCAACTCCGCGTTCGGATAGTCGGAAAGCTCCCACGGCACTTCGTCAAAGGAGTAGAGCCCGTCGACCGATTTTCCCGTCTTCAGAACATCGAACAAATTCGTTGTGCTGGAGACGGCGAATTTCGGCTTGGACCCAACCCCAACCGTAACCAGCGCCGGGTAGACGCGAACGGAGTCCGGGCCCCACAGCGCAGTCAGAATCCCGTCCACGGATCGATCCAGCTTCAAAAGAAACGGCAACGGATCGGACGCATTTGGCGGCAGCGCGATCGACTGGACGACCTGGCCGCCCACCGACTGCAGCGCCTTGGTAAACGCATCGCGCTGCGATTGGCCGAACGTGATGTCGGAAATCACGATACTCCACTTCTTCCCAATCTTGTCGATCATCCATTTCTGCGACGCCCGCGCGGCGATCGAACTGTTGGCAACGAAACGATACAGATATGGATTGGCCGTTTCGGTCGTGATCGAGTCGGTACGCGACAGCGGCAGGTAGATCACACCCGCCTCCTTCGCGATCGGCACACTGGCGACACCGATCCCGCCAGATCCCGAGCCAACGACGAAATCGCAGCTATCCTCCTGGATCAATTGTTGAAGCCGGCGGATTCCGACATCCGTCCTTGTTTCGGTATCGACGCTGACGACCTTGATCGGCCGGCCGGCGATGCCGCCGCGCTTGTTGTGCCAGTTGGCGGCGGCAACAACAGCGCGCTGCTCCCACAGGCCGTCGTGGGCGAGCGCGCCGGTGAGGTCGCCCTGGATACCAAGGATGATCGGATTGGAGGCGTCGGCGGCTCCGAAGGCCCGGGACGAAAGGCCCGCTGCAAGGCCGGCGCCTGCGGCGGCCGCAATGAAGGAACGGCGTGACGGCCTCAATTCACTTCTTTTCATCTGCTACTCTCCCGCTGATAAGGCGACAGCTTCATCGTTGGTTTCCAGCGGCGCCCGAGAGGCGCCAGGCTCGGCCAGATCCGGCTCGACGAGACTGTCGAGCAGGCCCATCACGCCGCGCGGAAACAGCAGCGCGGTCCCGATCAGCAACGCGCCGACCACCGCGTCCACATAGCGGATGACGCCGGACGCGAGTTCGACGGCCGGATAAATGACAATCGTCCCGATCAGCGCGCCGAACGGAGAACCGAGACCGCCGACGGTGGCCCACAGCACCGCATTGAGCGAAAGCAGCGGATCGAACAGAGCCGTCGAGACATGGCCGATGAGGATGCAATACGCCGCGCCGCCGAAACCGCTGATCGCGGTGGATACGGCGAAGATGATGATGCGCCTCGTTTCGACGTCGAAGCCGAGCTGCGCGCTGCGAGTCTCGTTCTCGCCGACCGCACGCATCACCGTTCCGAACGGCGTGCTCCGCAGCAGGAGATAAGCAAGCAGATAGAGTGCGGCGGGAACGAACACGAGGTAGTAGGTCTCAAGGCTGACGCCGATCGACGCCGGCGCGCCCAACAAGGACACCTTATGCCTGAGCGTCAGCCCGTCCTCGCCGGCGGTATAGATCGTAAGCGAATTGGCCAGCAGCAGGCTGATCGCGCCGATCGCGAGCGTGCCGACGACCGCCGAATGGGTCCCCTTCATGCGTACGACGACAATTGCGGTCAGCGTCCCCCCGGCCGCGCAGATCAGCGCACTGCCCAGCAGCACCACGACCAGCTCCGACGTCACCTGCTGGCAGAGATAGAAGGCGCAGTAGGCGCCGAGCGCGAAGAAACTGCCGGTACAGAACGACAATACGCGACCAAAACTGTGGCTGATCTCCAGTGCCAGCGCGATGTAGAGAAACGCCAACATCTGTGCGGCGACGAAGACGACGTAGCGGCCTGAAACGAGAGGAAGCAGCGCGAGCGCGATGAGGAACAGAACGCCGACCGCGGCGCCCAGATGGCCGAACAGAGAATGCCTACGCATGCCGTCCTCCGAAGATCCCGTTCGGCCAGACGACCAGCAACGGCAGAAGCGCGACGAGCGATATCACCTCCGCTTCGGTCGGCGCGACAAAGGTCGCAGCGATGCCTCGCATCACACCGAGCGCGATCGCGACGGCCACCGTGCCGAGCAGATTCCGGGCACCGCCCACCACCACCACGATGAAGCCGGTGCCGAGGATGGCGAGCCCCATCTGGAACTGTGCGCTTGCGATCGGCGTCACCAGCGCGCCAGCCAATGCGGCAAGGAGGCTGCCGAGAATAATCGTGGTACGGTTGACGCGCCGCGGCGAAACGCCGGCGATCAATGAGAGATCACGCGATTCCGGCACGGCGCGCATCCACAGCCCCTGACGCGTGAAGCGCAGGAAACAAAACACGCCCGTGATTGCGACAATTGCGATGCCGGCAACGACCAGTCGGTAGACCGGATAAAACGTCCCAAAGATCTCGAGCGAAGCGGATATCGGATCGTCGACCGAAATCGAGGCCGATCCGAAGAAGGCGAGCGCGAAGCTGTCGATCAGCAACAGCAGCCCTGCCGTCGCCAGCAGGCCGATCAACGGCTCAGCGCCGACCACCCGGTCCAGAACCAGGCGGTTGATGACGATCCCCATCATTGTGACGATCGCCACCGACAGGACGACGCCGAGGACGAAGTTCATGCCGTGGACGCTGACAAAGCTCGCGGTCAGCATGGCGCCGAGCATGTAAAAGGAACCGTGCGCGACGTTCATCAGGTTCATCAGCCCGAAGGTGAGACTGAGACCCAGCACGATCATCGCGAAGATCAGGCCCCAGACGACCCCGTTCAGGCACTGAAAAATGAGGAGCGGAATCGTATCCATGGCTCAATCGATCTCCACGGACGCGGTCTTCTCGATGCGGCATGGGATGCCGCGTGTATCGGCTGACCCGCTCGCGGCATCCCAGCGTCCGGAATAGCTCAAGGCCGCATTGATGTTGATATCGCGTGCCCCGAAATGCGGCGCGGGCGCTTCCGGCAGCCACCAGCCCACGCCCGTAGTCAAAACGCCAACCATGGTGTCGGCGGTCAGTCTGGCCTTGAGGCGGCAGGAACCCGACGCGCCCGGCGTCGATACTTTGATCCAGTTTCCCTCGATGATCCCATAGCGTTCGGCGGTCTGCGGATGGATATGGACAAGCGGATCCGGCGATACCTTGCGGGCCCACGCCTGTTCGCGAAATCTCGAATGATGATAGGTCTTCTCGCGTAGGCCTGTCTGCAGGACGAGCGGAAACGCCTCGCTTACCGCGTCGCGGTCGAGCACATAGCTCGGCGGCACATAGGCGGGAAGCGGATCGAGGCCGACGCGCGCCAGGTTTTCCGAATAGAGTTCGACTTTCCCGGTCGGGCCGAGGAACGGCTTCTCCTCGAAATTGCCGATTCGATAGGGAAAGGCCGCGAACCCGTCGCGCTTCAGATCGCCGAACGAGATGCCGCTGCCTTCCAACAGATAGGCGTTGAATTCGGACTGATCGGCCCACGGGACGAAACGAGCGTCTGCTACACCGCGTGGCGCCAGTCGCTCGACCAGACCGCGCGCGATCTCCAGATCGGATTTGACGTCGCCATCGCGATCGGCTCCCGCGCGCGTATAAGTCACGCACGGGCCGACCTGATGGATGTGCACCTGCTCCTCTTCGATCGTCGTCGTCTTGGGGAGAACGAGATCCGCCCATGCGGCGGTCGGCGTCATCGTCTGGGCCGCGACCACGAACAGGTCGAGACCCTTGAGCGCCTCGATCGTCCGCTGCGTGTCGGGATAGGTTACGGCGATGTTGACGCCGCTGGCAAACAGCGCCCGCACCGGATAGGGATGTCCCGTAAGCATCGCGTCGATCACGGACGGGTTGTGACAGGCCATCTGGTAGCCGAGCGGACCCGACCATAGCGGGAATTCCGTTGCACCGATTCGCTTGGCTTCGATATCCGGCGACAGCCGAAACGCCGGATCGAACAACACGTCGAAATAGGTCTTGAAGCCGGGAGGCTTCTTCGCACGGCGATTGCCGCCGATCCGGTCGATATTTCCGCTGATGCCGACTAGGCAATAATAGGCTCGAAAGGTCTGTACGCCGTTGGAGGACGCGTCGATGCCGTGACCGCTGACGAAGGATGATGGACCCTTGCCATACATCCGCGCCGCAGCAAGGATATTGGCGGCAGCAACGCCCGACTGCCGTTCCGCCCACTCCGGCGTGCAGGAACTGACACGCTGCTTCAGTTCGTCAAAGCCGTGGCACCATTGCTGCACGAACGCGCCATCATACAGCCCTTCGTCGAGGCAGACCTTGATCATTGCCAGGGCAACTGCCGCATCCGTGCCGGGGCGCGGCCGCAGCCAGAGATCGGCAATATCGACCGCGGAGGTCCGGAACGGATCGATCACCAGAACGCGTGCACCACGCCCCTTCGCCCGTTTCAGCGCCATCCACTGGATCGGGTCGGCGACCGCCGGGTTGCGCCCGACGATCATGGCGCATGCCGCGTGCTCGATGTCTTCGCCACCGGTGATGTCGAGACCGGTCATCTTCTCGCCGACCGCCCTGCACCCTCCGCACAGATCCTGATTGATCATCCAGTTGGGTGAGCCGAGCGCGCGCATGAGCAGCGCCATCATCAGGCCCCGGCTGAAGAACGCCCCACTGACGGCGCCGACCAGCGCAAGAGGTCCGTACTCGGACCTGACTTTGGCGAAGCCCTCCGCCATCTCATCGAGCGCGCTCTCCCAGCTGACGGCTGCGAATGTCCCGCTGCCGCGCGGGCCCACCCTCCTCAAGGGGCTCCGCAGGCGCGACGACTGGTAGGTCCATTCGTGTGCGGCGCGGATGCCCTTGACGCAGAACGCGCCTTTCGAGGCTGGATGAGCGGCATTGGGTACGATCTTGAGAACTTTTCCGTCCCTCACGGTCAGCAGCGATCCGCAGATCGCGCCGCATTCCCAGCAGGTGCTTGGAACCACGCTGGTCTCGGAGACTCTCGGAACGTCTCGTTCCCGGCTACCGGACAGTTCATCGCTCCGCGTCATGCACCGCACCAGATTACAACGTGTATAGCTATATGAAATAGCCATGTCATATATCAAGTTTAAAAACTAGCCGACGGCTGATCATTTTGGCGGCGGCAGGCTCAATTGACAGGCAACGGGTCCCGCCCCGGAACGAATCCGCCACCTGCGTGAAACGACATTTTTCGTATTGGGCGCCACGTGTAAAATTTTACACTCGAGCTGATCGATCTCAGGAATTGCCACCAGCGTCGATTTTCTTCACGATCCTCGGAGGACGCGGCTCGATGGTCGGCGGCAATGCCCGGGGTGACGGAGGATGTTCCACCAAACAGTGTCGTGACGCCGGCGACGGCGCGAAATACGCCCGGTGCACCCTAGCCGGAATAGACCGCCAGCATGTTGCAGGGCCTCAACGCGCGAGTTCCCTGCGTCCCTGCACCATCTCGATCATCGCAAACATCAGGATCACGACCACCAACACGATGACCGAGGCCGCCGCGATGATCGGATTGACCTGAAGCAAAATCCCATCCCACATCTGCTTCGGCAACGTCGTCTTCAGTCCTCCGCCGACGAAGAGCGCCACGGTCAGCTCCTCGAAGGACTGCAGGAACCCCGTCACGAATCCCACGGCAAGGCCGTTCCTGACCAGCGGCAACGTCACCAGCCGGAAACTCTGCAGGCGCCCTGCCCCGAGCGTCGAGGCCGCCGCATCGAGGCTCCAATCGTGCCCCTTGAAGGTCGCCAGCAGGATCATGAACACGACCGGCATGGCGATGACGGTGTGGCCGATGATGATGCCGAGATCCGTCGCCACCAGCGACATCTTCGCAAACAGATAGAACAGCGAGATCGCGATCACGATCGAGGGAACCATCATCGGGGACAGGCACAGCAGGAACGCCGCCGCGCCGAACCGGCTGCGGGTGCGCGCCACGCCGAGAGCAGCCATCAATCCGATCAGAACCGTGATCGCGGCGGTCGCAAAGCCAATGCCGAAGGAGCGGATCATCGCACCGAGCCAGAGCGGCGACTCGGCGAACTGCTCGAACCAGCGCAGGCTCAGGCTCGGAGGCGGGAAGGACAGGAAGGTGGACGCGGTAAACGCCATTGGGACAAAAGCGATGATCGGCACGAGCAGCACCGTGATCACCGTCCACACGTAAATGGAAAGAAACGCGCCGCCGCGAAGCCCGCGAATGTTGCGCTTCCAGATGTCCTCGATGCCGCCGGACACGAAGCCTGCAACCCGCGCAGCGGCAAGGCCCGCGCGGCGCAGGAGGCCGTCGGGCCGCACCGCCCGTTCCCCGCCGGTCGACACCGACGACAGGCCGAAGATCCGGTCGTAGGCAACGCACGTCGCGATCGTCGAGATCAGTAGGATCGACGCCAGCGCGCTGCCGAGCTGCCAGTTCTGCAATTCGTTGATTTGCAGGATGATCAACTGGCCGATCATGGCGTCCCGGGGCCCGCCGAGCAGCGCTGGCGTGATGAAGAAGCCGAGCGACGCGACGAAGATGAGAAGGCCCGCCGCGGCGACGCCACGCATGGAGAGCTGGAAGAACACCTGCCAGAAGGCTTGCCCGCTGTTGGCGCCCAGTGTGGAGGCCGCCATCAGCAGGCGCCGGTCGATCTGATTCATCACAGGAAGCATGGTCACGACCGCGAGCGGCAGCAAAGTGTGCGTCATCGCGAACACGACGGTCACGCGGTTGAACAGCAACTGGTCGCCGCCCCTCACGCCGATCGCCGTCAGGATCTTGCCGACGACGCCGTTTCGCCCGAGCAGAACCATCCATGAGAAATTCTTGATCAGCGCGCTGGTCCAGAACGGCAGCAGGACAAACAGCGCCGCGATGCGCTGTTGGCGAGGCGGCTTGCGGTTGAGCCAATAGGTCAGCGGATAACCCAGCACAAGGCAAAGAACCGTGGTCCAGAGCGCAACGGAAAACGTCGTCGCCAGAATGCTGAGATAAGGCCCGCCGTTCCAGATCCGGGCAAAGGCCGCAAAGGTCAGTGCGCCCGTGACCTTGTCGACCAAGCTCAGCGACAAGACCTGCACGGTCGGAAAGATCAGAAACAGGACGAGGAACAGGATGCCGGGAACCGCAAGAACAAGCGGATCGACCTTGAGTCTCCGCCGTCGTTGCCGGGGGACGATCGCAGGCGATGCGATGTCGGTCATGATGTCGGCGCCCTGGTTCGGTCCTTCCGCTGCATTCGAGGCCCGCCCGTCAGGCCCGCTTCGCGACCGGCGCCGCGGGCACCGCATGTCGATTCTCAGGCCGAGGCAATCCCAAATGATCCCGCAAGGTGGCGCCGGTGTAGTCGGTGCGGAACACGCCGCGGCGCTGCAATTCCGGAATGACCTTGTCGACAAAATCCACAAGGCTGCTCGGCAACGCGAGGAAGGAAATCATGAAGCCGTCGCAGGCGCCCGCCTCCATCCAGGCTTCCATATGGTCGGCCACCTGCATGGCCGTTCCGCAGAACGTGGCCTTGGCGCGATTGTAGCGGCGCGCGATCTCACGCAGCGTCAACCCTTGCCGGATCATGCCGGCGATCTCGTCGAAATAGGCCTTGTGGAAGTTGGACGATGTCGGGATCCGATGCTCCGGTACCGGCTCATTGAGCGGTAGATCCGACAGATCCGTCTCGAGGTCCTGGCCCAGCCGCATCACGCCGACGTCGGGATGGATGAGATTTTGCCAACTCTCGAGCTTGTCGCGGGCCTCCTGCTCGCTCTCGCCGATCACGACCGAGATGCCCGACGCGATCTTCAGATCATCCGGCCGGCGGCCGAACTTGCCCATGCGCTCCTTGAGGTCGCAGTAGAACGCCTTCGCCGGCGCGAGCGCGCCGCTTGATCCGAACACCACTTCGGCGAACTCGGCGGCGAAGTCTCTGCCGGTGTCCGAGGCTCCCGCCTGGATGATGACCGGCCGGCCCTGCGGCGGCCTTTCGATGTTGAGAGCGCCCTGCACGGTGAAATACTTGCCCTTGTGATCCAGCGCATGGAGCTTCTCGGGCAGGAAGCTGAGACACGTGTCCTTGTCGTAAACGAACGCGTCGTCCTCCCAGGTGTCCCAGAGCGCTTCGACGACTTCGACGAATTCACGGGCCTTTGCGTAACGGTCCGCATGCGGCGGCAGACGATTCAGCCCGAAATTGCGCGCCGCGTAGTCGTTGGCCGAGGTCACGACGTTCCAGGCCGCCCGCCCGTGGGAGATATGGTCCAGCGAGGCGAACTGCCGGGCCAGATTGTAGGGTTCGAAGAAGCTGGTCGACGCCGTCGCACCAAGGCCGATATGGCTCGTGGCGCCCGCAATCGCCGACAGCAGCGTAATCGGCTCCAGCACGTTCATAAACAGCGGGGACCGGCTCCAGACCTTGAGATTTTCGGTGCGCGCGGCCGGCGTGTCGGCGATGAAGAAGAAATCGAACTTCCCGCGCTCCGCGGTTTGCGCCATGGCACGATAATAGTCGATGTCGGTGGAGGCATGCGGCCGCGCCTCGGGCATCAGCCAGGACGCCGCGTGCGATCCGTTGGCGTGGATCAGCGCGCCGATGACCATCTGTTTCTTGCTCATGATCGTCCCTCGATATTTTCTTCGGTGGTCACGTGTTCGCCGCTTGCCGTGTCGCTACTTGCTCTTTTTACTTGGTCCCGCCCATCAGCAACCATTCCTGGAACCGGTCGGAGATCGCCGCATAATTCTTGCCCCAATAGGCATAATCGCGCGGCGTGAGGCCCGCGAGATTTTCCGGATAGGTCGGCAGGACTTTCGCGCGCGCCGGTGCAATGAAATCGTAGGCCTTCAGATTGCTCGGACCGTTGGCGACGATGCTCGAATACGCCGCCTGCCGTTCCGGATGCATGCAGAATTTCACGAAATCCCGCGCCTGCTTCAGTTTCGGCGTTCCCAGCGGAATCGACCAGCCGTCGATCGAGTAAAGGCCCTTCCAAACGATGTTCACCGGAGCGCCGGAATCGATCGCCGCGAATGCCCGCGCCGACCATGTGTCGGACATGTCGATCTCCCCGCTTTGCAGGATCTGGGTATTCTGCGCGCCGCTGGTCCACCACACCGAGACCTGGGAGCGGATCTTGTCGAGCATGGCAAATCCGCGATCGACGTCCAGCGGATAGAGATCCTTCGGCGCCACGCCGTCGGCGAGCAGCGCCGATTCCAAGACGCCCTTCGGATTCCGGTAGAGGCCGCGGCGCCCTGGAAATTTTGTCGTATTCCAGAAGTCGGCCCAGCCCTTTGGCGCATCGCTCTTATAGGTGTCAGTGCGATAGGCCATCACGATCGCATAGGCGGAGAAGCCGAACCAGTTCGGCATCAGCGCTCCAGGGATAAGCTTGTCATCCGCGCCTTGCGTGATGTCCAAGGGTTCAAGATAGTTCTTCTCCGAGGTGAGGCGCGCGACGTCGTCGGGCGTGACCATGCAGACGTCCCAGATCTTGCTGCCGGTATCCACGACGAGCTTGAACTGCGTGACCGGATCGGATTCGTGGGCGACGTTGACGACGCGGATCCCGCTCTCCTTCTCGAAGGGATCGTAGAAGGCCGTCCGCAAAGCCTGCCCCGGCGCGCCTCCGACGTCGGCCACCGTGATCTGCTCCGCAGCTCCCGCCCGCCTTGTCCAGACAGCGGGCAGAACAACACCGGTCGCCGCTACGCCGGCGGCTCTGAGAAGCTTGCGTCGTGTGATCGTCTCGAGAGCTGACATTCTATTTCTCCGTGATGCACATATCGGTGACTGCAATGCGAATGGCTTGAAGAGAGAGTTGGCTGGCGACCATTTGAACCTGCTCACGCGGCCGCTGAAACCGGGCGGCCCTCCAGAACGCGCGCCTGCTCCTTGTCCCATCTGATCGACACGCTCTCGCCCAAGGCAACCGGCGGCAGGCCGGACTGCCGCCGCACCGTCATCAGCGTGCCGCTTCCAAGCCGGACCAACAGCCTGGTCTCGGACCCGGCATAGATACTCTCCTCGACGCGCCCCGAGACGAACGCATCATCGCGATTGCAGAGGATGAGCTTTTCGGGGCGGATGACGAGCGCGCACGGCTCGTCCGCCGGCATCGCGCAATCGTCTGGCAGCGGCAAGACGCCGTCTTCCGTCCGGAACCCGCCGCCCGCGACAATCGACCCGCGCATCACGTTTGATGCGCCGATGAAGTCGGCAACGAAGGTGTTCTTCGGCCGCTCGTAGATGTCTTCGGGCGTCCCAAGCTGCTCGATCTGCCCATCATTCATCAGGCAAATGCGGTCGGCCAGCGCCAGCGCCTCTTCCTGATCATGCGTTACGAAAATGATCGTGGCGCCGGTCTCGCGATGTAGCCGCTTGATCTCTATCCGCATGCTGTCGCGCAATTTCTTGTCGAGCGCAGAGAGCGACTCATCCATCAGGATCAGCGACGGCTGGTAGACGAAGCAGCGCGCCAGCGCCACGCGCTGCTGCTGGCCGCCGGACAATTCGCGCGGGAAGCGCTTGGCGAAATCTGACAGGCCGACCATGATCAGCGTCGCCTCGACCCGGTCGCGCAGCTCGCGCGCCGGCACCTTTCGCATCTGCAGGGGGAACGCGACGTTTTCCCGCACCGTGAGATGCGGAAACAACGCGTAGTTCTGAAACACCACACCGATGTCGCGCTTGTCGGCGGGATTGTCGGTCTCGTCGCGCCCGTCGATGATCAGGCGCCCGCCCGTAGGTTCGATCAGGCCGCAGATGAGCTGCAGAAGCGTCGTCTTTCCCGAGCCTGACGGGCCAAGCAGCGCCAACAGCTCCCCGGCAACGACCTTCAATTCCATCGGCTGAAGCACCATCGCGGCGCCATACGCCTTCGACACGCCGCGGACATGCAGCTTGACCCGCGGTGACGACTGCGTCGTCTGCTCGGACGTTTTGCGCAGCAATGTCGCCTCCGCCGCCCCTTGCTCGGTCTCATTTCGCGCAAATCGCCAAGCAGCCCGAAACGGCATCCGAAACGCGTCGCCACGGCGGCTTCGAAGAGGCGGAAAGGCGCGCAGCGCGTCCATCGCGGGTCCTGTCAAGTCAGCTCGCCCAGAGTAAGCCCCGCTGAGCCGAACAGTGTAAATTACGAAATCCGAGCCCTTTGATTAGACGA
>JAQGKC010000444.1 GCA_028290305.1 Bradyrhizobium sp. | reverse complement strand
CGTTCTTCTTCCAACCGTGGATCCAGCCGGTGATGCCCTGACGCACATACTGGCTGTCGGTGTAGAGATCGACGGTGCACGGCTTCTTCAAGGTTTCCAGCGCGGAGATCGCCGCCATCAGTTCCATGCGGTTGTTGGTGGTGTGCGCCTCGCCGCCCTTCAATTCCTTTTCGACATCGCCGAATTTGAGGATCGCCCCCCAACCGCCCGGCCCGGGGTTACCCGAGCAGGCGCCATCGGTGTGGATGGTGACCGAGGGGAGCGAACTCACGCCACCAGCCCCGAGGCGGCGACGCCGTAATCGCGCATGCTGGTCACGCTCTGCTGAAAGCGCAGCTTGCGGGCATATTCGAGCGGATCCTTCGGCCGCACCAGCGCGCCCGGCGGGACGTTGAGAAAATCGACCAGCCGCGTCAGCAGGAAGCGCAACGCCGCGCCGCGCGCCAGCAGCGGCAGCGCGTTCTGCTCGGCGTCGGACAATTCGCGCTCCCGGCCGTAGGCGTTGAGGAATGCGCGCGCCTTGGTGACGTTGAACGAACAATCGCTCTCGAAACACCAGGCGTTGAGACAGATCGCGACGTCGTAGGCGAACATGTCATTGCAGGCAAAGGTGAAATCGATGATGCCCGACACCTTATCGCCCAGAAAAAAAACGTTGTCCGGAAACAGATCGGCGTGAATCACGCCCTGCGGCAAATTCTTTGGCCAGATATTGCCTTCCAGATAATCGAGCTCGGTGCCGATAAATGCGCGCAATCCGCGCTGCACTTCATCGGCGCGGGGTGCTGCCTGTTCGAACAGCGGACGCCAGCCCGACACCGATAGTGCGTTGGCGCGCGAGATGGAAAAGTCCCGCCCCGCCAGGTGCATTTTTGCCAGTGCCTGACCGACGCCGGCACAGTGCGCGACGTTGGGCTTGCGCGGCCAGACGCCTTCCAGAAAATTGATGATGGCCGCGGGCCGGCCGGCCAGCGTGCTCAGCGTTTCGCCGCTTTTGGTCTTGACCGGCTGCGGACAACTGATGCCTTGCGAGGCAAGATGCGTCATCAGGCCGAGAAAGAACGGCAGGTCGCATCTGGCGACGCGCTTTTCATACAGCGTCAGGATGAAATATCCCGCCGCGGTGTGCAGCAGGAAGTTGGAATTCTCGACGCCCTCGGCGATGCCCTTGTAGGACAGCAATTCGCCGATGTCGTAATGCTTCAGGAATTCCGCAAGTTCGTCGGCGGCGACGTCGGTGTAAACCGCCATGGGGTCTACGCCGCGTCGGGCCGCAGCGAACGCGGCAACGGAAAGAATTCGTTCTCTTCCGCGGCCGAGACCGTCTCCACATGCAATTCGTAACGCTCGGCGAACGCGCCCATGATCTCTTCGACGATCACTTCCGGCGCCGAGGCGCCTGCGGTGATGCCGAGGCTCTTGATGCCTGTAAATTTCGACCAGTCGATATCGCTGGCGCGCTGCGCCAGTACCGAAACCGGACAGCCTTCGCGTTCGGCGACTTCGCGCAGCCGCTGCGAATTGGACGAGTTCGGCGCGCCGACCACGATCAGGGCGTCGACCACGGGTGCCACCTTTTTCACCGCGAGCTGGCGGTTGGTGGTGGCGTAGCAGATGTCTTCCTTGTGCGGACCGGAGATGTTCGGAAACCGCTCCTTCAGCATCGCGACGATTTCGGCGGTATCGTCGATCGACAGCGTGGTCTGCGTCACGAAAGCGAGATTGTCCGGATCCTTCGGCGTGAAGGTCGCCGCATCGTGCGCGGTCTCGATCAGCGTCACCGCGCCCGGCGGCAACTGCCCGAGCGTGCCGACGACTTCCGGATGATGGGAATGCCCGATCAGCAGGATTTCGCGGCCGCGCTTGAAATGGATCGCCGCCTCGCGGTGCACCTTGGTGACTAGCGGGCAGGTGGCGTCCAGCGAGAAGAAATTGCGGGCGCGGGCGTCGGCCGGCACCGATTTGGGAACCCCATGGGCCGAAAACACCACCGGGGCGTTGGTATTGTCAGGGATTTCGGCCAGTTCCTCGACGAAAATCGCGCCCTTGGTCTTGAGGCTATCGACGACATAGCGGTTATGGACGATCTCGTGGCGGACATAGACCGGGGCGCCATAGATCGTGAGCGCCCGTTCCACGGTGTCGATGGCCCGCACCACGCCGGCGCAGAAGCCCCGCGGCGAGCAAAGTACGATTTTCAGGGCTGGTTTGGCCTGCATAAGAGCGATCTCGGACCGAATCACCCCTCGCCGCCGGGCAGGGAACGGTCAATTCCAGTAACGACTTGGGACTGCTTTCGGGCGCTGTCAAGGCCGTTTAGCAAGCCATTGCGCGGTTAGCCCCAGACGGCTTATATAGGGCTAATTCCCGTCATCGCTGATGACCACGGCTTCGCCTCCAAAAGAGGTGGGCGAAGCGCAAAGGAGATTTGCCATGAGCAATGCACCGCTGATGCCAAAGGCGACTGCCGTGTGGCTGGTCGACAATACCGCGCTGACTTTCGATCAAGTGGCGGATTTCACCAAGATGCACCCGCTCGAGGTTCGCGCCATCGCCGACGGCGATGCCGCCCAGGGCATCAAGGGCATGGACCCGATCTCGACCGGCCAGCTCACCCGCGACGAGATCGAAAAGGGCGAAAAGGACCCGAACTACCGCCTCAAGCTCGGCGAGAGCAAGGTGGCGCTGCCGCCGCAAGCCAAGAAGAAGGGCCCGCGTTATACACCGGTGTCGCGCCGCCACGAGCGGCCGAGCGCGATCTTGTGGCTGGTGCGCAACCACCCCGAATTGAAGGACGCCCAGATCATGCGGCTGGTCGGCACCACCAAGACCACCATCGCCAGCGTCCGCGACCGCACCCACTGGAACGCCTCGACGCTCACGCCGATGGACCCGGTGACGCTCGGCCTGTGCTCGCAGATCGAGCTCGACTTCGAGGTACAGCGCGCCGCCAAGGAGAAGCCGACCGATACCGCCTACGGCGGCGCGACCTTGCTGCCGGCGTCAGAGACCACCCGCAAGGAGCCGGAATTCGAGCCGTCCGAGAAACAGCGCGACGACCTCAACGTCGATGCTGTGTTCGCCAAGCTGAAAACCATCGGCGGCAAGAAGCCGGACGAAGAGTAAGGGCGCCGCAGAGGCGTTCCGATGCGGGCAGCACACGGCGCTGCGCCAATGTGATTGCTGTTCTCACGGGATCTCGCCTCCGGCGAGCCCGATGACAGAATGATGACGGTTGAACCGTCGCGGACGATCGTCAATGCCCGCGCAGATTCCGCAATTGTCCGGATTACTTTCTCTCGGACAAGATGCATAGTCCGCCAGAATCAGGGCGAATCGCGAATGGCAGGAATTTCTTTTCTCGTAGCGGCGTTGCTCGGCGGAGCCGCATTCCTGTTCTGGGAGGCAGCCACCCAGATTTCCATCGGGACATCCTGGGCCGGCGACGTCTGCTCGACATCGCAGATGTTTTGCCATCATCCCGAATATCTCGCCTATGCCGCCAGCGCGATGCTGATCGTCGCCATCGGCGCCAAGCTCGGCAGCCTCGCGCACTGACGCCGGCCTTGACGACGTGCATAATTTGCACCGCCAACTACGGCATCCCCTCACGCCTTCTTCAAGAACTCGGTGCGCAGCACCAGGCCCTTGATCTTGTCGGTGCGCCCCTCGATTTCGTCCGCGTCGTCGGTGAGGCGGATGTTTTTGATCACGGTACCGCGCTTCAGCACAATAGAGGAACCCTTCAGCTTCAGGTCCTTGATCAGCGTGACGGTGTCGCCCTCCGCGAGAAGCGCGCCGTTTGAATCCCTGACCTTGATGTCCATGCATTGCCTTCTACGCGTGCGCGCGTTGAATAATCGAGGATGCGCCGGCCGAGTCTAGCCGAGTTCGATCTCGTCTGATATCTCATGCGTGAGGCTGACGCCGCCGAGGGTGAGAACCATTTTGGCCGGCAGCTTCTCATTGCCCTTGAGACGGCCGGCTTCCACCGCATCGCGCACGGCCTTCTCGATTTCGCGTTGCGAGGTGATGCCGACCTTCTTGAGAAATTTGCGCAGGCTGGTGTTGAAGACGTCTTCGTTCATGATGGCCTCCTGATTGCCGTCGAGCTACACTGACAACGGCTCTGCACGAAACCTCATCCTTCGAGGCTCGCAAGAGTTCGCGCCTCCGGGACGACGCACATTAGGGGTGGTCCGGATGGTTCAGCATGTATTCGCCGAGATCGCGCTGACGACGATCGGCGCGTGAGGCGGCGTTGCTGCGGATCACGTCGCGATCCTTGCGGCAGGCGACATATTCGGGCGAACCGACCTGAACATTGTTGGCGCGGCAGATCGCATCGTCATCCTCGCCGAGACTGGAGACGGGTATATCGCTGCGGCGCGCGCAGGCGGAGAGCGCCAGCGCGGCGAGTGTCAGCGCGGTGAGTGTCAGCGCGATCAGATGTGCCGGAGTTTTTAGTCGCATGAATAGTCCTGTATTCGCAACTTGCAGTGCCGTGAATTGTTTAGACTTAATTGCGAGGTTTGTAAGTCCATGACTGCTTCAGGTTCATCGTCATTCCCCGACGCGCCAATTGGCGCGTCTGAGGGCGCGAGCCCTTGCGAGCGAAGCCCGAAATCCATAACCCCTGCAGGGAATATGGATTCCGGGCCTGCGCCAAAAGGCGCATCCCGGAATGACAAATGTTGAGTCAATCCAAGACAGAAGGATCACACCCGTCCCTTCAACGCTTCGCCGATCTCCTCAAGCACCTTGGGATCCTCGATGGTCGCGGGCATTGTCCATGTGTCGCCATCGGCGATCTTCTTGATGGTGCCGCGCAGGATCTTTCCGGAGCGGGTCTTCGGCAGCCGCGCCACCGTGATCGCGAGCTTGAACGCCGCCACCGGGCCGAGTTTGTCGCGCACCAGCGCCACCACGTCTTTCTCCACCTCGGCATGGCCGCGCGTCACGCCGGCCTTGAGCACCAGGAAGCCGCAGGGCACCTCGCCCTTGATCGCATCCTTGATGCCGAGCACGGCGCATTCGGCGACGTCGGGATGGCTGGCGAGAATCTCTTCCATGCCGCCGGTGGACAGCCGGTGTCCGGCAACGTTGATGATGTCGTCGGTGCGGCCCATCACATAGATATAGCCGTCCTCATCCTTGTACCCGGCGTCGGAGGTTTTGTAGTAGCCGGGAAACTCATTGAAGTAGGCTTCCTTGCAGCGTTCGTCCTGCTCCCACAGGGTCGGCAGGCAGGCGGGCGGCATCGGCAGCTTGATCACGATCGAGCCCATGGTGCCCGCGGGCAGCGGCTTTGCCGCTTCGTCGACGACGTCGACCTGATAGCCCGGCATCGGCGCCGTCGGCGAGCCGTGCTTCACCGGCAGAATGCCCAGCCCCACCGGATTGCCGGCGATGCACCAGCCGGTTTCGGTCTGCCACCAGTGATCGATCACCGGCACCTTCAATTGCTGCTCGGCCCACTCCACCGTCGGCGGATCGGCGCGCTCACCGGCGAGAAACAGCGTGCGGAATTTCGACAGATCGTAGTGGCGGATGAATGTGCCATCCGGATCTTCCTTGCGGATGGCACGGAAGGCGGTCGGCGCGGTGAAGAACGCCACCGCCTTGTGTTCCGATATCACCCGCCAGAACGCACCGGCATCCGGGGTGCCGATCGGCTTGCCTTCGTACATGATCGAGGTCGCGCCGTGAAACAGCGGCGCATAGATGATGTAGCTGTGGCCGACCACCCAGCCGATGTCGGAGCCGCACCACCAGACCTCACCGGGCTTGACGCCGTAGAGATTGAACATCGACCATTTCAGCGCAACCAGATGCCCGCCATTGTCGCGCACCACGCCCTTAGGCTTGCCCGTGGTGCCCGACGTGTAGAGGATATAGAGCGGATCGGTTGCCTTGACCGGCACGCAGTCGGCGGTTTTTTTCGCGGCAACAGCCTTGGCGCGCAGTTCGGTCCAGTCGTGATCGCGGCCGGCGACGAGATCGCAGCCCTGCTGCGGCCGCTGCAGGATGATGCAGGCCTGCGGCTTGACGCTTGAAAGTCTGATCGCCTCGTCGAGCAGCGGCTTGTATTGCACGATGCGGCCGGGCTCGAGCCCGCAGCTCGCCGAGAAGATCAGTTTCGGTTTGGCGTCCTCGATCCGCGTCGCCAGCTCCTTCGCGGCGAAGCCGCCGAACACCACACTGTGCACCGCGCCGATCCGCGCACAGGCCAGCATCGCGATCATGGCTTCCGGCACCATCGGCATATAGAGGATGACGCGGTCGCCCTTGGCAACGCCGAAATCCTGCATGATGGCGGCGAGCGTTTTCACCTCTTGCAGCATCTGTGCGTAAGTGAGTTTGGTGACGCTGCCCGAAAGCGGCGAGTCGTGGATCAGCGCCACTTGTTCGGCGCGTCCGCCGGCGACATGACGGTCGAGCGCATTGTAGCAGGTGTTGACCACGGCGCCTGAGAACCAGCGGCCGTAAAGTCCGATTCCCGGATCGAAGATTTTCTTCGCCGGCTCGATCCAGTCGATTTCCCGCGCGGCCTCGCCCCAAAAACCCTCGGGATCGCTCAGCGAGCGGGCATGAACCTCGTGATACCGGCTGTTGTGCTGGATATTCATGGCGTTTCTCCCGCAGCCACCTCATTCCCCGTCATGCCCGCGTTTGTCGCGGGCATGACGGGATGGGTCGCAGTCGCGATTTATGCGTCCGCATTGTCACGGGATGTCCCGATAATTCAAGGTGAAAACGTCGCGCCGTCCGGCTGGCGCAACGCGGCCTAATTCCGCTCGACCGCGAGCAAATGGCCCAGCCGCTCTCTCATGACCTTCTGCAAATCGTAGTCCGGCCGGCCGAACGCGGCATTGCGGCGGGCAATGAAATCGTCCTGCTCGCGCTGCATGGCGCGGCCGGCGCGCGGATTGTCGTTGGTGGCTTCGCGGACCACTTTGGTGTTCACGGCGTTGATCTGGCGGTCGAGATTGGCGAGCTCGGGATTGCCGCAGATCGCCTTTTCCGCTGCGCGCCGCGCATTGGCGCAATTGAAGCTCGGTCTGTCGTTGACCGCCATCAGCGCGCCCAGGCGCTCCAGTTCCTGCGCCAGCGATTTGTAATTACCTCTTGCCGCGGGGTAATCCGGGTTCAGCTTGATCGCGGCGCCGAAATCCTGCAGCGCGCGGGGGCGGTCGCCCTTTCTGCGCCAGAGTTCACCACGGGCGTTGAAGATATCGGCCAGCGTCGGATCGAGCCGCAGCGCGGCGTCGTAATCGCTGATGGCACGGTCGATCAGGTCCTTGCGATCGTAGACACCGGCGCGCGCGATCAGCGCCTTGACGCGATCGGCCTTCAACGTCTTCTCATTGTCAACCAGCGCGCCGCAAAGGGTAACGATTTGGTCGTCGTCATTGGCCGCCATCGCAGCGACGCAGGGCGCTGGGTCGATCTGCGGAACAGTGGCGGGATCCGTACCGGTTGCGCAGGCGCCGTGCGATAGCGCTGACCACAGGACAGAAACGAAAGCCGCGTTCCGGATCGAGAATGTAAAACAACGCATCAATTTGTCCTGCGAGCAGCTTTCGATATCGGAACGGGCGGTAGCTCGGCAAATGGTAGCGCGGATCGGACCGTGATGGAATTCGAGCGGAGATGGGTTGTGGATTTTGGTGCTAGATTGACGGCGACATCGATCGCAACCAACGGGAATCACGGTTTGACGACATTCGAATGGCTTATCGGCTTGCTGCTTGGCGCGGTGCTGCTGTCGGCGCTGGCCCGGCGGATAAAGGTACCCTATCCGACTTTTCTCGCCATCGGCGGCATGCTGCTGGCCTTTGTGCCGGCAGCACCGTCCTGGACGCTGGAGCCTGATCTGGCCCTGGCGCTGTTCGTGGCGCCGGTGCTGCTGGACGCCGCCTTCGACACCTCGCTGCGCGATCTCAGGGACAACTGGCTGCCGGTTTCGACGCTGGTATTCATCGCAGTCGGCCTCACCACCGCTGCAGTGGCGGTGCTTGCCCACTGGCTGCTGCCGGACATGCCGTGGGCGGCCGCAGTCGCGCTCGGCGCTATCGTGGCGCCGCCTGACGCGGCCGCGGCAACGGCCGTCCTCCGGCAGATCAAGCTGCCATATCGTACCCTCAAGATCCTCGAGGGCGAAAGCCTGCTTAACGACGCCAGCGCGCTCCTGATCTATCGCGTTGCCGTCGGCGCGGCCGTGGTGCAGCATTTCAGGTGGGACGAGTTTGCACCCGCGATTGTATTGGCGTTGGCGGGCAGCTTGGTGGCCGGCTATCTCTTTGCAAAAATTTCGATGTTGCTGACCAGACGGATCACGGATGCGCCGAGCTCGATCATCGTGCAGTTCGCGGGCACTTTCACGGTGTGGATCGTCGCCGAGCATATCGGTCTCTCCGGAATTCTGACCATCGTCGCCTATGCGATCACCATTGCGCGCACCGCGCCGGCACGAACGCCCGCGCGGCTGCGCGTGCCGTCCTACGCGGTGTGGGACACCGTCGTCTTTGTTCTCAACGTGCTGGCGTTCATGCTGATCGGGATGCAGTTGCGGCCGATCTGGACGCGGCTCGATGATCCGGTCCGATTGAAATACTGCGCGGTGGCCGCCTGCGTTCTCGCAGCCGTGATCTTCACGCGCATCGCCTGGGTGATGTGTTACAACATTGTCTTGCAGCTGGCGATCGCGCGCCGCGGATTTCATCCGCGCAGGCCGATGGCCGCGCCCACCCTCCGGGGCGGCCTCGTCGTTGCCTGGTGCGGCATGCGCGGCATCGTCACGCTGGCGGCGGCATACGCGTTGGCGCCAGGCTTTCCGTATCGCGATCTCATCCTGTTGACGGCGTTTGCCGTGGTGCTGGGATCGCTGGTCATCCAGGGCCCGACATTGCGGCCGCTGATATCGGCGCTGCGGCTGAAGGAAGAGAATCCGGTGATCGCCGAAGTCGACCGCGCCCGCGCGGTGGCCTATCGCGCGGCGCTGGATGAAATCGACGGCGACCCGTCCGAAGCAGCCGAAATCCTCAGACTTGAATACCGTGCGCTGCTGTTGCGCGCCGGCAGCGATCCCGATGGCGGGGTTTCCACCGGCGAACTCCCGGCGGATCCGCTGCGGCGGCGCGCCATCGGCGCCGCGCGGCGATCGATCCTCGCGCTGCGCCAATCCGAAACCATCGGCGACGACGCTTTTCATCAGCTTGAGGAAGAATTCGACTGGGCGGAAT
>JAQGKC010000502.1 GCA_028290305.1 Bradyrhizobium sp. | reverse complement strand
ACACAAGTTTCGTCGAATAAGTCGATAAAAACGACAACAGGGGAAGTGTCATGATGAAAGCCGTTGCAACGGCGGTGGAAACCGCTGATCGCGCTCCGGGTCAGGCCCCGGTGCAGCCGCTCTATCTAGAAGCATTGACTTTAGTGGAGCGGCTGCATCGCCGCCTGCTCGACGTCATCAAAGATGAATTCGATCGCCGCGGCCGCGCCGATATCAATTCGGTGCAGGCTCTGCTGCTCTATAATATCGGCGACAAGGAACTGACCGCGGGCGAACTGCGCACGCGCGGCTATTACCTCGGCTCCAACGTCTCCTACAATCTGAAGAAGCTGGTTGAACTCGGCTTCCTTGACCATCAGCGCTCGCGCGTTGATCGCCGCTCGGTCCGCATCCGCTTGACCGCGCAGGGCCAGGAAATCCGCCGCATCGTCGACGCGCTCTACCAGAAGCACGTCAAGACCGTGGAGCAGGTCGGCGGCATCTCGAACGAGGAGTTCGCGACGCTGAACAAGTCGCTGCACCGGCTCGAGCGGTTCTGGACCGACCAGATCCTGTATCGGCTCTGAGACTTTTTCGACCGTAGATAAAGGCCAAGCCGGCGTTCTAAAAGACCGGCAGCCATTATCTAGGAGAAACTTCCCCCAAGCGCATCGGCCGGGTTTCCGGACCGGTGCGTTTTGTTTTTGCGGCACTGCAAAAAAATAGGTTTCCGAAAATGGAACTTGTGCCCGGTGTCGGGCTTTATCCATCCGCAAGGGAGCACGGAGGTCATGCTGGTCGAGCGCGGATTGCAGGTGATGAGTGTCGAGGTGGTCGGCGATGCCTACGCCATCGCCTCGAACTATCTTCGAAGAACCGGCATCATCCCCGACACTCTCGCCACCAACGATCGTCTGCTCGAACTCATCGTCGAGATGTTTCACGGCGGCGAATACAACAAGATCAGGCTCGCCAACAAGGCGATCTCGAAGTTCGAAGCCGCCGAACTCGCCTGAACCATAGCCGAGAGGACTCCATGGAAGCCGCCATCGACCGCATCATGCAAACCTATGCACTGCTCGTGAACCGCTCTGCGATCGCCAGCGACGAAGCGCGCGCCAAGGTGACCGACTACGTCGGCAAACTGTTCGAGGCCGGCGAAACGGATCCGCATCGTCTCACGGTGTGCGGGCTGACTTATCTACGCGAACTCGACGGCAGCACCGATCCGGTGAAGGCCGGGTTTACGGGGCTTTAGCTTTTTCCCTCTCCCACTTGCGGGGCAGGTCGGGATGGGCATGCGGCTCAAGAAGCGCACTGCGCCTGCATAGTTGGCGTCATACCCGCGAACGTGGGTATCCAGTACGCTGGGCCTTCTCGATTCCATCGCTGGCTCTCCGGAATACTGAATCATCCACTTTCGCAGGTGCGACGTCTGGGGCGCAAGGGCGCTGCTCTTTATCAAATCGTCTGATAAACCCTCCGGTCAATCGAGCGCGAATGCGCCTCAGCCAAGGATCTCCCCATGCTCACGCTCCATCATCTCAACGATTCCCGCTCGCAGCGAATTTTGTGGCTGCTGGAAGAGCTCGGCACGCCCTATGAGATGAAGTGCTACCAGCGCGATGCGAAGACGCGGCTGGCGCCGCCGGAGCTGGAGGCCGTGCATCCACTCGGCAAGTCGCCGGTCATCACCGACGGCGAAATCAAAATCGCGGAATCTGGCGCCATCGTCGATTATATCATCCGCCGCTACGGGAAGGGCGCGATGATGCCGGCGCCCGGCGGCGCCGAGTATGAGGCCTATAATGAGTGGCTGCATTATTCGGAAGGCTCCGCGATGCTGCCGCTGATGCTGAACCTCTATGTTTCGAGGTTGAAGGAAGCGGGAGCGCCGCTGCATCCGCGCATTGACAGCGAGATGGCCAATCATCTCGGCTATGTCGACGGCGCGCTGAAAGGGCGTGAATTCTTTGTTGGGAAGTCGCTGACCGGCGCCGATATCCAGATGAGTTTTGTCGGCGACATGGCGAAGGTGTTCGACAAACTTGGGCCGTATCCGAACCTGAGCGCGTGGCTGTCGCGCATGCACGCGCGGCCGGCGTTTCAGCGCAGCATCGAAAAGGGTGGGGCGTACCGGTTCGCGAAGTAGAGGGCGCTATCCGCGCTATCGTTTTGGCGGTGGAGCGGACGCCTTTTTGCAACTTTGGCGCCCGGGGGTTGTGGATCCCGGCGTTCGCCGGAATGACGAGGGGGTGGTCACGAAGCGACCCGCGGAGCCGTTCAATCCGACCTCGCAAACCCCGTTCCCCCACCATATCTTGCATAAATATCAGGCTCGTACGCAAGCGCTTGGCCATTGCGGCCCGATATGGTATTCCGCCAACGCCGCTTCGAACCGCCACACGTGACCGACCGCGATGCCCGTAACGGGCTGCGGCGGTGGAGATATTTCGTCCATGAGCTCATCCTCCAGCGCCAAAACCGCTTCCGCGCCCGACTCGTTCTTCACCGCCCCGCTCACCGAGGCCGATCCGGACATCGCCGCCGCCATCCGCGGCGAGCTCGGCCGGCAGCGCCATGAGATCGAGCTGATCGCGTCGGAAAACATCGTCAGCCGCGCGGTGCTGGAAGCGCAGGGTTCGGTGCTGACCAACAAATATGCGGAAGGTTATCCGGGCAATCGCTATTACGGCGGCTGCGAATGGGTCGACGTGGTCGAAAATCTGGCGATTGAGCGCGCCAAGAAGCTGTTCGGCGCGGGCTTTGCTAATGTGCAGCCCAACTCGGGCAGCCAGATGAACCAGGCGGTGTTCCTGGCGCTACTGCAGCCCGGCGATACCTTCATGGGTCTCGATCTCGCCGCCGGTGGACATCTCACCCATGGTTCGCCGGTCAATATGTCCGGCAAATGGTTCAAGGCGTCGCACTACACGGTGCGGCGTGAGGATCAGGTCATCGACATGGATGCGGTCGCCAAGCAGGCCGAAGAGGTGAAGCCGAAGCTGATCATCGCCGGCGGATCGGCCTATTCGCGTGCCTGGGATTTCAAGCGGTTTCGCGAGATCGCCGACAGCATCGGCGCCTATCTGATGGTGGATATGGCGCATTTCGCCGGCCTTGTCGCCGGCGGCGTGCATGCCTCGCCGGTGCCGCATGCCCATGTCACCACCACCACCACGCACAAATCGCTGCGCGGTCCGCGCGGTGGCCTGATCCTGTGCAACGACGAAGCGCTCGCCAAGAAGCTGAACTCGGCGATCTTCCCGGGCCTGCAGGGCGGGCCCTTGATGCATGTGATCGCGGCCAAGGCGGTGGCGTTCGCCGAAGCGCTGCATCCTGACTTCAAGATCTATGCGAAGAACGTGGTCGAGAACGCCAAGGCACTGGCGGAGTCGCTGCGCGCCCAGGGGTTCGACATCGTTTCAGGCGGTACCGACAATCATCTGATGCTGGTCGATCTCAGGCCCAAGGGTCTCAAGGGCAACGTCTCGGAAAAGGCATTGGTGCGCGCGGCCATCACCTGCAACAAGAACGGCATTCCCTACGATCCGGAAAAGCCGTTCGTCACTTCGGGTCTTCGCCTGGGCACGCCGGCGGCGACCACGCGCGGCTTCGGCGTCGCCGAATTCAAGCAGGTTGCGGGCCTCATCGCCGAAGTGCTCAACGCCACCGCGCAATCGCAGGACGGCAACGCGCCGCTGGTGGAGGCCTCCGTCAAGGAACGGGTGAAAGCGCTCACCGACCGCTTCCCGATCTATCAGTAAGGTCAAGCCGGATGCGCTGTCCGAGCTGCAACAGTCTCGATACGCAGGTGAAGGACTCGCGTCCGACCGAGGATTCCGCCGTGATCCGGCGGCGGCGGGTTTGTATGGCCTGCAATTTCCGTTTCACCACCTTTGAGCGGGTGCAGTTGCGCGAACTCACGGTGATCAAGCGCAACGGGCGGCGCGTGCCGTTCGACCGCGACAAGCTGGTGCGCTCGCTGCAGATCAGTCTGCGCAAACGGCCGGTCGATCCGGAGCGGGTCGAGAAGATGGTCTCCGCGATCGTGCGCGAGCTTGAAAGCGGTGGCGAAGCGGAGATTTCCTCGGAGGCGATCGGCGAGATCGTGATGGAGCATCTGCGCCAGCTCGATGACGTCGCCTATGTCCGCTTCGCCTCGGTCTATCGCAATTTCCGCGAAGCGAAAGACTTTGAAGCCGTGCTTGGCGAACTCTCCGGCGACGACGACGCGCGGCTCGCTCTGTTACGCAAATGATCTTCCGCATTCTGGAAGACCAGTTCGCGCAAAAATTCCAAGTGTCGAAAGCCGCCGACCAGCGCTTCATGCAGCTTGCACTGACGCTCGGACGGCGCGGGCAGGGGCGAACCTGGCCCAATCCCGCCGTCGGCGCTGTCGTGGTCAAGGACGGCGTCATTGTCGGTCGTGGCTGGACGCAGCCCGGCGGGCGGCCCCATGCCGAGCCTGAGGCGCTCAGGCGCGCCGGAGCGGCCGCGCGCGGCGCCACGCTCTATGTGACGCTGGAGCCGTGCTCGCATGTCGGCAAGTCGCCGCCCTGCGCCGACGCCATCATCGCCGCCGGGATTGCGCGCGTGGTGTCGGCGATCGAGGATCCCAACCCCGAAGTGGCAGGTCAGGGCCATGCACGGCTTCGCGCCGCCGGCATCGCGGTCGATATTGGTCTCGGCGCGGCAGAAGCCGCGCACGATCACGCCGGACATTTCAGGCGCATCCGCGACAAGCGTCCGCATGTGATCCTCAAGCTCGCGGTATCGCCGGACGACAAGATCGGCGCGGCCGGCCGCAAACCGATGGCGATAACGGGCGAAGCCGCGCAAGCGCGGGTGCATCTGGTGCGCGCGCAATGCGATGCCGTCCTGGTCGGGATCGGCACCGTGCGGGCGGACGATCCGTTGCTGACCTGCCGCCTGCCGGGCATGGAGGCGCGCTCGCCGGTGCGGGTAGTGCTCGACCGTGCGCTGCGCATATCGGGCACCAGCCGGCTGGTTCATTCCGCGCGCGAGACACCGCTATGGGTGATGACGTCGGACCTTTCGGAAGCCCCCGCCGCCATGAAGCTCGGTGCAGCCGGCGCTCAGGTGATCCGCGTCGCCACCACGACTACGCCGCCGCCGGGGCTTGAACTCCCGGCCGTGCTGCATGCCCTGGCCGAGAAGGGCATCACTCGGCTGCTGGTGGAAGGGGGTGCACGCGTGGCGTCATCCTTTGTCGCCGCCGGCCTGATCGACGAAGTCTGGCTGCTGCGTGGCCCCGATCCCGTCGGCGCCGCCGGCGTCGCCGCGCTGGACGCATTGCCGCTGACGTCAATCACGCAGTCGCCCGCCTTCCGTGTCCGTGCTAGCGAAAGCCTGCAGAAGGATACTCTTACCGTGTACGAGCGCGTGCAGGGATGATCCAGAATATCGAAGCGCTGGAGTTTGATCTTACCTCTCCCGTAGGGAGAGGTCGGATCGAACGGGCGATGCGAAGCATCGTCGGTGCGATCCGGGTGAGGGGCGCCGGCCTAAACGATAGATCGTACCCCCTCACCCCGACCCTCTCCCCATGGGAGAGGGAGCGCCATCTCCGTTGCCGCGGCGTCGAGGCAACATCTAAACGGATTAAAATTTAATGTTCACCGGCATAGTCACCGACATCGGCGAGATCATCAGCCTGACGCCAACGGCGCAGGGCCAGTTGCATAGGTTGCGGATCGCCTGCCGCTACGATCGCGCCACCATTGCGGACGGTGCTTCGATTGCCTGCAACGGCGTCTGCCTGACCGTGGTTGCGTCTGGCGTAGAGCAGGGCAAAACCTGGTTCGATGTCGATGCCGCCGCCGAGACGCTCGGCATGACCACGGCGAAACACTGGCGTGTCGGCACGCGGCTCAATCTCGAACGCGCGCTGAAGATCGGCGACGAACTCGGCGGCCATATCGTCGCCGGCCACGCCGACGGTATTGCCACCATTGTCCAGCGCGACGATCTGCCCGACATGGCGCGGTTCGAACTGCGCACCACACGCGACCTGGCGCGCTTCATCGCGACCAAAGGCTCGGTGACGCTGGATGGGGTGTCGCTGACGGTGAATACGGTGCAGGACGTGTTGTTCTCAGTGCTGATCATTCCGCACACGCTCAATGTCACGACGCTCGGTGGCTGGCGCGCGGGCAGCGAGGTCAATCTTGAGGTCGATCTGATGGCGCGCTACGCCGCGCGGCTCTCGGAAATGAAATAGACGCAGCCCTTGGCTTTGGACGCGGCTGCGCCTAAAACCCGCACGAATTGATCAATATTGACGGGAATAAGATGGCGGACGCACGGCGCGCGCAGTTGAAGGATCAAACCGACATATCAGGCGCGCGCGCCCTGATCGTCGAGGCGCGGTTCTATGATGACATCCAGGATGCCCTGCTGGAAGGCGCGGTCGCGGAGTTGAAAGCCGCCGGCGTCACCCACGAGGTCATCACGGTCCCTGGCGCGCTGGAAATTCCGGCGGCGATCGCGATCGCGCTCGACACCGCCGAGATCAGCGGCAAGCCCTACGACGCCGTGATCGCGCTGGGCTGCGTTGTCAGGGGCGATACCATCCATTTCGAAATCGTCTCGATGGAATCCTCCCGCGCGCTGATGGATCTTGCGGTGGCGAGACGCATTCCGCTCGGCAATGGCATCATCACCGTCAACACCGACGCGCAGGCGTGGGCGCGGGCGCGCCCCAGCGAGCTCAACAAGGGCGGCGACGCCGCGCGCGCGGCATTGGCGATGCTGCGAATCAAGCGCCGGCTGGCGCGGACCTGATCATGGCAGAGAATAAAAAGAGCCAAGCAAAGGGACCCGCAAAGGGGCCGGACAAGAAAGCCAACCGGCGCGGCGCGGCGCGACTGGCGGCGGTGCAGGCGCTGTATCAAATGGACATCGGCGGCGCCGGCATCAACGACATCTTCGCCGAGTTCGAGAGCCATTGGCTCGGAGGCGAGGTCGAAGGCGACAAATACCTGCCCGCTGAAGCGGCGTTCTTCCGTGATGTCGTGTCCGGGGTGGTGCGCGATCAGGCCAAACTCGATCCGCTGATCGATGACGCGCTATCGAAAGGCTGGCCGTTGAAGCGCATCGACGCCATCCTGCGCGCGGTGCTGCGCGCCGGCGCTTACGAACTCGAGCATCGCAAGGATGTACCGGGGCGCGTGGTCGTCTCCGAATATGTCGATGTCGCGCACGCCTTTGTCGATGGCGATGAGACCGGCATGGTGAACGCGGTGCTCGACCAGATCGCCCGCCAGTTTCGCGCCGACGAGTTCGCGCGCGCGGGAAGCTGAGATGATCGCCACCGGACGGCATCATGCATGCTGCCGTCATCATCCGCGAAAGCGGATGATCCAGTATTCCGCGACTTTCAACTTCAGGCACTGGCGCTCTGCGATACTGGATCGCCCGGTCAAGCCGGGCGACGACGGCTGTGTAGTGGATAACGCGCCATGACAAATCGCCAGAACAATCCCTCCGGTGAAGACTCGCTGATCGCGCGCTATTTCAAACCGCTCGCAACCGACCCCGGCGCATTCGGTCTCGGCGACGACGCGGCGATCCTGCAGGCGTCGGGCGACGACATCGTGGTGACGACCGACGCCATCGTGGAAGGCGTGCATTTCCTGCCCGATGATCCCGCGGACACGATCGCGCGCAAGGCACTACGGGTGAATCTCTCAGATATCGCGGCGAAGGGCGCAACCCCGGCAGGCTTCGTACTGACGCTGGCGTTGCGGGCCGCCGACAAGGCATGGCTTGAACCGTTCGCGCGCGCGCTTGGCGAGGACGCGGCGCAGTTCGGCTGCCCGCTGCTCGGCGGCGATACGGTGTCCACGCCGGGTCCACTGATGATTTCGATCACGGCGTTCGGGCGCGTGCCCGCGGGCAAGATGGTTCATCGCAGCGGCGCGAAACCTGGCGACCGCGTCGTGGTGACCGGGACGATCGGCGACGCCGCGCTCGGCCTTGATATTCTGAAAGGCGGCACGGTTGCCGGGGCGCTCGCCGCCGACGTTGCGGCAAGGACGATGCTGGTGGAACGCTACCGGATTCCGCAGCCGCGCAATGCGCTCGCAAACGCGGTTCGCGATCATGCCAGCGCCGCGATGGATGTGTCCGACGGTCTCGCGGGGGACCTCGCCAAGCTGTGTGAAGCATCCGGCGTATCAGCCGTGATCGATGCGCAGAGCGTCCCGTTGTCCGCCGCCGTCGCGACGTTGCTGTCGCGCCACATTGCCGGCATGGAAGCCATCGTCTCCGGCGGCGACGATTACGAGATCTTGTGCGCGATCCCGGAGAATCGCTTCGAGCCATTCGCCCAGGCTGCCGGGCTGGCCGGCGTCGTCGTGACCCCGATCGGCACCATCATCGCCGGATCGTCGGTTCCGAGGTTCCTGGATGGGCAGGGCAGGGAGATCGCGCTGCCGCGCCTCTCCTACAGCCATTTCTAAGGACTTGTTGTAAGGGATTGCCGAAAATCGGCCCCGCGAGCGTTTCTACTTAATACCTACCGAATAGCTGCCGAAATCCACGGTTTAGGGCCTCCGTGGCGTTGCGCCGGGGGTGCGATTTTGGCAAGGTCCCGCCGATTTGAGGTCATCCTTTTGGGCAGGGACAAGGCCTTCTTTGATAAGCGCCAGCCGCTCCTGCGGTGAAAGGCGTGTGTGGGAATCAGGAAATCCGAGGCAAATTCAATGACAGCATTATGGATGATTGTGCTCTGCGGGGCGCTTTCGATTGTTTACGCCATCTGGGCGACGGCATCGGTTTTGAAGGCGGATGCGGGCAATCCGCGGATGCAGGAAATCGCGGCCGCCGTGCGCGAAGGCGCGCAGGCCTATCTCAAACGTCAGTACATGACGATCGGTCTGGTCGGCATCGTGATTTTCGTGCTGCTCGCCTACTTCCTCGGCACGCTGGTCGCCGCGGGCTTCCTGATCGGCGCGATCCTGTCCGGCGCCGCCGGCTTCATCGGCATGAACGTCTCGGTTCGCGCCAATGTGCGCACCGCGCAGGCCGCGACGACATCGCTGGCCGGCGGACTTGAACTCGCCTTCAAGGCCGGCGCCATCACCGGCATGCTGGTCGCGGGTCTCGCCTTGCTCGGCGTCACCATCTACTTTGCGTTCCTCACGCATTATCTGGACCTCGCCCCCAACAGTCGCACTGTTGTCGATGCGCTGGTGGCGCTCGGCTTCGGTGCTTCGCTGATTTCGATCTTCGCGCGTCTCGGCGGCGGCATCTTCACCAAGGGCGCTGACGTCGGCGGCGATCTCGTCGGCAAGGTCGAGGCCGGCATTCCCGAGGACGATCCGCGCAACCCGGCGACCATCGCCGACAATGTTGGCGACAATGTCGGCGATTGCGCCGGCATGGCCGCCGACCTGTTCGAGACCTATGCGGTGACCGCGGTCGCCACCATGGTGCTCGCCGCGATCTTCTTCGCGACTTCGCCGCTGCTGGTGAACATGATGACGCTGCCGCTCGCGATCGGCGGCGTCTGCATCATCACCTCGATTATCGGCACCTTCTTCGTCAAGCTCGGCGCCAGCCAATCGATCATGGGCGCGCTGTACAAGGGTCTGATCGCCACCGGCGTCCTGTCGCTGTTCGGTGTTGCCGGCGTGATCTACTGGCTGGTCGGTTTCGGTCCGCTGGCGGGCGTGAAATACACGGGCATGGCGCTATTCGAATGCGGCATCGCCGGCCTTGTGGTCACCGGGTTGATCATAGTGATTACCGAATATTACACCGGCACCGAATATCGTCCGGTGAAGTCGATCGCGGCGTCGTCGGTCACCGGCCACGGCACCAACGTGATCCAGGGTCTGGCGATTTCGATGGAATCCACCGCTGGCCCCGCGCTGGTGATCATCGCGGGCATTCTCGTCACCTACAGCCTTGCCGGCCTGTTCGGCATTGCGATTGCCACCACGACCATGCTGGCGCTGGCCGGCATGATCGTGGCGCTCGACGCCTTCGGTCCGGTCACCGACAATGCCGGCGGCATTGCCGAAATGGCCGGCCTGCCCAAGGAAGTCCGCAAGGCGACCGACGCGCTCGACGCCGTCGGCAATACCACCAAGGCGGTCACCAAGGGCTATGCGATCGGCTCGGCCGGTCTCGGCGCGCTGGTGCTGTTCGCGGCCTACAATGAAGACCTCAAATACTTCATCGCCAACGCTGTGAAGTACCCGTACTTCCAGGGCGTGCTGCCCGACTTCTCGCTGAATAATCCTTACGTCGTGGTCGGCCTGTTGTTCGGCGGCCTGCTGCCGTATCTGTTCGGGGCGATGGGCATGACGGCGGTCGGCCGTGCGGCTGGCGCGATCGTTGAAGAGGTGCGGCGTCAGTTCCGCGAAAAGCCCGGCATCATGCAGGGCACCGACAAGCCGGATTACGGCAAGGCGGTCGATCTTCTCACCAAGGCGGCGATCAAGGAGATGATCATTCCGTCGCTGCTGCCGGTGCTGTCGCCGATCTTCGTCTATTTTGTCATTTTCGGCATTGCAGGCGGCGGTGCTGCTGGCAAGTCGGCGGCGTTCTCCGCGGTCGGTGCGATGTTGCTCGGCGTAATCGTGACCGGTCTGTTCGTCGCGATCTCCATGACCTCCGGCGGCGGTGCCTGGGACAACGCCAAGAAATACATCGAGGACGGTCACTACGGCGGCAAGGGCTCCGATGCCCACAAGGCCGCGGTGACCGGCGACACCGTCGGTGATCCCTACAAGGATACGGCGGGTCCGGCCGTCAACCCGATGATCAAGATCACCAACATCGTAGCGTTGCTGTTGTTGGCGATTCTCGCGCACTAAGCTGCGATGCAGAACCAAGACAAACCCCGCGGTGCGAGCCGCGGGGTTTTTGTTTTTTAATAGTCTCTTAGTCTCTCAACTGGCGTGCCACGGATGCTGCGCAGCGCGCAGCGTTGCGCTGCTGATCCGGGGTCCATGAAGCTGAGCTTGCGTGTGTGGTCCCCGGCTCTGCGGAGCAGCGCAAGAGGCGCCGCACCGCGTCCGGGACACGGTGTGCAGCTTGCGCTCTAATTAAAGCTGAGCAGTTTGAACAATGGCGTCAGGTAGCTGAGCTCCTGGCCCGATGTCTGTGTGGTGCGGCTGATGAAGTCGAATATCTTGCCGTCCTGCAGCCCGTAATTGGCGAGCCGCTGCACCTGGCGGTTCTTGTCGAAATAGATCGCGATGACCCGCTGGTCGACCACCCTCTGGTTCATGAATGCGACCGGGCGTTCGGAACGCTGCGAAATGTAATAAAACACTTCGCCGTTGAGGGTTGCGACCGTGGATGGCGTTCCCATCACGATCAGCACCTGATCCTGGCTCGCACCGATTGGAATTTGCTCGAGCGCGCCCGGCGGCAGGATGTAGCCCTTTTGAAACTGCTCGCCAGTGAGGCAGCCGCCCAGCGCGGCGCACATCAGGGCGATGGCGGCGGCCGAGCGCATGCGACGCCAGCGCGCAGCCAGGCCGCGCGGACAACGCACGCGTAAGCGTGTCTGGGTCGACTCGGTCATTCCGAAACTGGTCCCGTCCCCTTGCATCGCGCGAGGCGTTGACGTACCGGGCAGCACGTCAGATTGCAACATGCGCGGGCTCCCAAGACGGAAACCTCTGGGGCTCGCTTGCGGAACCCACAATGCTTTGGCCGTTCAATCACTTCAGGAAACCCCGGATACCGTCGCGCGGCACCATTGAGGCCATCTATGGCATGATCGTGACGCAAGCGCGAGAACCGTTGTTTTATCGGGACTTGGGCGTACCGGACACGGTTAACGGCCGTTTTGATCTGCTGGTGTTGCATTTGTGGATAGTATTGCGGCGGCTGAAGTCGATTGAGGGCGGCGTCGACCTCTCCCAGACGCTGTTCGATCGCTTCTGCGACGATATGGATGCTAATTTGCGCGAAATGGGGGTCGGTGATCTCACTGTTCCGAAGCGAATGCAGGCCTTCGGGGAGGCCTTCTATGGCCGGGCGGCGGCCTACGATCTCGCTTTGACCGCGGGTGAGGAGCCGCTGGCGCAAGCATTGTGCAAGAATATCTTGAACGGCGAGCAAATCGAAAAGGCGCGGCGGCTGGCCTCCTATACGGAGGTGGTCATCGCAGCCTTGGGCGGAGTGGACGAGGCGGCGCTGCGCAGCGCATCCTGGAAATTCCCCTCGCCAGCAGAAGCAGACGCGCAGCAATGAACAGAAACGAATAACATGACGGACAGAGCGGATCCCTGGCGTGTTCCCATCACCGTGGCGCAAATTCCGGACACCGGATTGCACCGCGACATCGAAGCTGACCCAGCCACACGCGATGCGATGGCAGAGGTCGCGGGCTTGCGTGAAATCCTGTCGGCGAATGCTTCGCTCGATGTGACGCCCAAAGGCGGAGGCCGCTTTCATGTCGCAGGCCGTGTCCGGGCACGGATCGGACAAACCTGTGTGGTCTCGCTCGATCCGATCGAGAACGAGATCGACGAGCCGATCGATCTGATTTTCGCGCCTCCCGAGCAAATTCCCGAACTGGCTGATCTGGTCGACGAGGCCGCCGAAAGCGATACCGAAATTCCGGACCCTCCGGAGCCGATCGAAAATGGTGTCATCGATCTTGGCCGGGTGGCGACCGATGCGTTGTTCTTAGGGATTGATCCCTATCCTCGCCGGCCGGACGCCGTTTTCGAGCCGCTGATCGAGGCCCCCGATCCCGAAGATCACCCATTTGCCGCGCTCAAGGCGCTGCAGCCCGACGCAAAACCGCGTGGTCCGAAGAAGCCCAAAGGGGGCTGAAGGGGGGCTAAGCTTGCATTACAGCAACGACGGCCGAGGGGCCGATCTGGTATTTCGATTTAAAACATTGAATTACCTGATATTATTCATACGGCCCGATTCCGTCGCGCGGCGGTTCGGTACCCAAAACGGCACGGTCAAGAGGTTGTGTCGGGGCGAGGACACGCTATTGTCGCGGCCCGGTCGGGGTGCAGCGTTGCACTTCGCCGATCGCCGCTATCGGTGGCGATTTCCAGTTCGCGGCCGAACGCTTCAAGACCGCACAAGATCAGGTTTCCGGGACGTTCATGCCGCAAAAGGTTCGAATCGCGCTTGACGCCATGGGTGGCGATGTCGGCGCCTCGGTCGTCATTCCCGGCGCCGCAATTTCGCTGTCACGCCACCCTGACACAGAATTTCTGCTGTTCGGCCAGAGTGCGTTGATTGAAGCGCAACTTGCGAAGCACCCGGCGATGAAGGCGGCTTCACGCGTCATCCATACCGATGTTGCCGTCAGCATGAACGACAAGCCCAGTCAGGCATTGCGCCGCGGCCGCAAGACGTCGTCGATGTGGCTTGCGATCGACGCCGTCAAGAAGGGCGAGGCCGACGTCGCGGTATCGGCAGGCAACACCGGCGCGTTGATGGCGATGGCGCGATTCCATCTGCATATGCTGCCCGGGATCGACCGCCCGGCGATCGCGGCGGTATGGCCGACGATACGTGGCGATTCGGTCGTGCTCGACCTCGGCGCCACGATCGGCGGCGACGCGCATCATTTGATGGCGCTGGCGGTGATGGGCAGCGCCATGGCAAGTGTATTGTTCGATCTCGAGCGGCCCACGGTCGGCCTGCTCAATATCGGAGTCGAGGAGGTGAAGGGCGGTGAGGAAATTCGCGAGGCCGCGGAGTTGCTGCGCGCGATGAATCTTCCGCAGCTCGAATATGTCGGCTTCGTCGAGGGCGACGGCATCGGCAAGGGCGCCGCCGACGTCATCGTGACGGAGGGTTTCAGCGGCAACATCGCCTTGAAAGCCGCCGAGGGAACCGCGCGGCAGATTTCGGAATATCTGCGCAGCGCCATGGCGCGGACCTGGCGCTCGCGCATCGGCTATCTGTTCGCTCGAAACGCCTTCAAGGCATTGCGCGACAAGATGGACCCCAGCAAATCCAATGGCGGCGTGCTGCTCGGATTGAACGGCGTGGTGGTCAAGAGCCACGGCGGAACAGACGCCGAAGGCTTTGCCTATGCCGTCGATGTTGGCTATGAAATGGTCCGCTACGATCTCCTGACCAAGATCAATCAGATGCTTAATCGCGACGGCAGCGCGCTCGCGCCAGCCGCGCAGGAGGCTGTCTCGTGACTGCGATACGTTCGGTCGTGCTCGGCTGCGGCTCCTATCTGCCGCGGCAGATCCTGACCAATGCCGAACTGGCGGCGCGGATAGATACTTCCGATGAGTGGATCGTGCAGCGCACCGGCATCCGGCAGCGCCACATCGCTGCCAAGGGCGAGTTCACCTCGCATCTGGCGATCAATGCCGCGCGTGCCGCACTGGCCAATGCCGGCATCGATGCGCAGTCGATCGATCTGATCGTGCTGGCGACCTCGACGCCGGACAACACCTTTCCCGCCACCGCTGTCGCGGTGCAGGACGCGCTCGGCATCAACCACGGTGCGGCATTCGACCTGCAGGCGGTATGCTCCGGTTTTATCTTCGCGCTTGCGACCGCGGACAATTTCCTGCGCACCGGCGCGTTCAAGCGGGCGCTGGTGATCGGCGCCGAGACATTCTCGCGAATTCTGGACTGGAACGACCGCGGCACCTGCGTGCTGTTCGGCGACGGCGCCGGCGCCGTCGTGCTTGAAGCGCAGCAGCAGCCTGGCCAACCCTCCGACCGCGGCATATTGACCACGCATCTGCGCTCCGATGGCCGGCACAAGTCGAAATTGTACGTCGATGGCGGTCCATCCTCGACCCAGACGGTGGGCTTTCTCAGGATGGAAGGCCGTGAGGTGTTCAAACACGCCGTCGGCATGATCACCGACGTGATCGTCGATGCGTTCGAGGCCACCGGGACGACGGCCAACGACATCGACTGGTTCATCCCCCACCAGGCCAACAAACGAATCATCGATGCTTCAGCGCACAAGTTGCATATTGCGCCGCAGAAAGTGGTGCTGACGGTCGACATGCACGGCAACACCTCGGCGGCGTCGATACCGCTCGCAATGTCGGTGGCGGTCGCGGATGGACGTGTGAAGAAGGGCGATCTGGTGTTGCTTGAAGCCATGGGCGGCGGATTCACCTGGGCCTCGGCGTTGTTGCGCTGGTAAGCGCACGGTTAAAAAGCCCGTGCACTTTGCAGTCTTCATGGCAGTCTTCATGCCATTGCATTGATGAGCGCTGTTGACCATCGCGCGTTAAGCTCATAATTTCAGTTATGAATTGTTCGCCGTGAGTTGGGGCAGGCGATGACCGGAACCGGAAAAACAGTCACACGCGTCGATCTGTGCGAAGCCGTCTACCAGAAGGTGGGCCTGTCGCGCACGGAGTCGTCTGCCTTTGTCGAACTGGTCCTGAAAGAGATCACCGACTGCCTCGAGAAGGGCGAGACGGTGAAATTGTCATCGTTCGGATCATTCATGGTGCGCAAGAAGGGTCAGCGTATCGGCCGTAACCCGAAGACCGGCACCGAGGTGCCGATTTCGCCGCGCCGCGTAATGGTGTTCAAGCCGTCGGCGATACTGAAGCAGCGGATCAACGGCCACAGTTCCAGTAACGGCGAAGGCAAAGCCGACTAATATTCGTTCAACCGGGTGATCGAAGAGGAGCTGGCATTTGGACAAGTCGCCGGATGCGTTCCGAACCATCAGCGAGGTCGCCGGCGATCTCGACATCCCCCAGCATGTCCTGAGGTTCTGGGAGACGCGGTTCGTTCAGATCAAGCCGATGAAGCGGAGCGGCGGCCGGCGCTACTACCGTCCGGACGATGTCGACCTGCTCAGGGGCATCCGCCGCCTGCTGTACGGCGAGGGCTACACCATCCGCGGGGTGCAGCGCATTCTCAAAGAGCACGGCATCAAGTCGGTGCAGGGACTGGCGGACGGATCGACGCCGCCCTCGTTTGGCGCCGTCGAGGCGGCGCTCGGGCGAAGTCTTCTCGATGAGGATCACGACGCCCCCGGCATAGACGTCGATGATGACGACTATGAGGGCGCGGACGAGGACGCGGACTTTAGCCGCGCCGAGCGAGACGAGGACGTGATCCGAGGGGCATTGGATGAGGGTCCGATTGCTGGCGTCACAGCTTTAACGCGCCCGCTCGACGTCGATCGTCTGGAAGGCGTGTTGCAGGACCTGATCGCTTGCCGGCAACTGCTCGATAAGGTGCTGAAGGAAGTTTAAGCTGCTCGGTTTCGCGGAACCGGCGTTAATCCCGTCCGGCAGGCCCGATCGCGCTTCTTGCGCGCAAGGCTAATCGAAGCTAAGGGAACGGCATCGGAGCGTGGCGCAGCCCGGTTAGCGCACTAGTCTGGGAGACTAGGGGTCGGAGGTTCAAATCCTCTCGCTCCGACCAATCACCTCAACACCCCCCATTAAACTTCGTGGGTTCTCGCCGGGGGACATTCACTGTGGGTGAAACTTTCTTGACGGCATTGGGGCTATTTGTGGGAGATGGTTCCTCTGAACGGTCGCCTTGCGCTGGACTCCGCACTCACGTCCTGTTGGCGTCACGGTCTAGCCAGTGATATGTAGAGACATCGCAGGGAGCCTACGCATGAAAGTTTTCCGCGCCGCAGCGATCGTCGCGTTACTGGCCGGGCCTGCTTATGCCCAAAGCGTGCCCCGATACGGGGACGTCGCCACCCCCAAGTCGCCGCAAGAGATTGAGGCGGATAAGGCGGCCGAAAGAGCCTACAAGAACTCGCTCGGAAATATTCCCGACCAGGGACCCACCGATCCCTGGGGCAACGCGCGCAGCACGGGCACGCCCAAAGCTGATGCGAATGCTGCCTCCAAGACCGCTGCGAAGGCTGTCCCGGCGAAGCGGACCAAAACCAGCAGCACCCCAAATTAGCGCGTCATTCAAAAAAGCCGCGTCTAGACGCTTTGACTGATGGCTTGATTGATGGCAGCGGCTGCCGTGGCCGCGCACGACGCAAAGATCGCCGTCGGCGGCTCTGACCTGCCGAGGTCTTCATCAGGCCTCGGCTCAATTCACTTCGTTGATGGTGATATGCGTTCCGTCCGCGCGATGCGTCTTTCGGTTCAGACTTCGCGATTGTCGAACAAAATCATGTCGGCGCCGCCGGTCGCGAACTTTTGTACATCTGCCGCCGCGGCTTTGCCCTCGGCGCTGCCGAAGCCAGCCTGTACCGCAGCGAGATTGTCGAAATACAGCGTAGCGACGAGATGAAAGCCGGAGGGGCCCGCCGGAGTGGCAACCGGACCCTGGCTGACTTCATACTTTCTGAGACCCGGTATTTTCTTCGCAATCGGAACATGCGTTTCGCAATAGTACTTGTCGAAAGCGGCAGCATCTTTTGGCGTCTTATACATTACCACGACATGGGCCATTGCGTTCCTCCTCACTGCTCCCTAATCGGCAGTTGTGCTTAAGTTTTCAGCCGGCCCCGATGTTTGTCAAGCGACGATCATCGCGCCTGTATTGGGCCAAGGGTCAAGCGGAGATCCCCGCTAATAGCGGTTGCTAGACGGATATTTCTGAGACTTATGGTGTTTGTTTGTCGGTCGGATAGTGTCGCTGGGAACTAGAGGATGAAGTTCAATTCTTCTCGTCCGGCCAAAATCTCACACGCGAGTGCAATAAAAAGGTCAACGATCCCATGAAGGATTTTGCCGGAAAGATTGCGGTTATCACCGGAGGCGGCACCGGCATGGGCCGCGAGCTCGTGCGCCAACTCGTCGCCGAAGGCTGCAATGTCGCGATGTGCGATGTCTCGGCCGATGCGATGGCGGAGACCAAGCGGCTTTGCGAGGTCGAGCGGCTGCCGCAGGGCCTGCGCGTCACCACGCATATCGCCGACGTCTCCATCGAAGATCAGCTCCAGCGTTTTCGCGATGAACTTGCCGAGCAGCAGGCGACCGACAAGATCCATCTGCTGTTCAATAACGCCGGCATCGGCGGCGGCGGCAGCCTGTTCACCAACACGCGCGAGCAGTGGGAAAGGACCTTCAACATCTGCTGGGGCGGCGTCTATCTCGGCGTCCGCACCTTCCTGCCGATGCTGCTGAAAGCCGACGAGGGCCACATCGTCAATACCTCCAGCGTCAACGGGTTCTGGGCCTCGGTTGGACTAGGCGTATCGCACACTGCCTACAGCGCCGCCAAATTCGCGGTGAAGGGATTCACCGAAGCGCTCATGAACGATCTGCGGCTGAACGCGCCGCACATCAAATGCTCTGTCGTGATGCCCGGCCATATCGGCACCTCGATCGTTTCCAATTCCCGAAAAGTTCAGAACGGCACCGATTCCGACCAGCTCAGTCCGAATGAAATCCTGGCGACCCGGCAGCGCCTGAAGGGCATGGGCACCGACCCGACGCCGATGTCTGATGAAGATATTCAGAAGATTGCAGCGGATCGCGCACGGACTTTCAGGGACGAGGCTCCCATGACCGCCGCCGCGGCGGCCACGGTCATTCTCGATGGCGTCAAGGCTGGGCGCTGGCGCATTCTGGTCGGCGACGACGCCCACCGCCTCGACGAGCGCGTGCGGCAAACGCCCGAGAGTGCGTATGACGCCGAGTTTTTCCAAAGCTTTGCGGCCGAGGTCGGCTGGCGGTTGGGGTGAATGCTGTCATTTGGGATCAGGGACAACGTCGATCGCTGCCTTGCTAGGGGACCGAGAGAAACCTTACTTCCGCGCGACGCTTACTTCGCGCGACTCGCTGGTGAGAGTTCATCGGTAGGCGAGCCGGGTGTGACCCGCACAATAGGGCAAGCCTTCGACCGGCATGTTACCGCAGAAACAGAAATCCTCGGCGCCGGGGGTGTTGATTGGCCAGCGGCATCTCTCCTTGCTCAACTCGAGTAACGAGCAGCGGTGTCCGTCGTGGATCGGTTCGTCGTCGGCCATACTTTGCGGCGCGGCGTATAACGCGAGGAGCGATTGATATTGGAGTCTTGGCGCCGTTTTCAGGCGGCGCCTCTTGGTGGCATTTTTTCGTGCCGGACGTCGCTCATCGCCGCTTTTTTCGCGCGTCAGGTTGAGGCGGGAAAGTTTGCCAATAACGGCGTTGCGGCTCACGCCAATGTCAGCGGCAATTTCGCGGCAGGATAGCCCAGCTTCAAAGCGGCTTTTCAGGAGTTCGACGCGTTCGGCAGTCCAGGTAGGTTCGTTGGCGAGCATGTTGGTAATCCCAAGCTGCGGGTAATCTCCCCGAATCCTGTGACCACACTGTCGATCGAACCGCCCGGCGTCCGAAGGCTTCCTTCATGGCGTTTTGCCATTGTCGCGGATCGCAAGCAGCCCATCCTTGATCGCGAGCCGAATGCCTTCCTCGACTAGCGTCCTTGCGACACCGGGAACGCTGGTGCCATGGGTGCCCTGTCTCACCAGCTTTTCGAGATAGCCGATGGTTGAGAGCGCCAACGTAATCGGAACGCGGTCGGTTTCGGCTTTTTCTGTGGCCATGCCAAAAAGCTAGCCTGTAATCGGTGTACTTAAAAGTATCTTTTTAGAGTCTATTTTGGGTGGCAGATCGAGTCAATGCGTTTTGCTATTAAAATTCCCCAGACCATTGGAATTGTTAGCAAATAGACTGGAGCGAGTGCCTCATCCTGAGGAGCGGCGGCTCGAGAACGGAAATCATCCTTTGCAGCGAATATAAGCGCGAGCGCTTCTTCTCCTCCGGTGGGTCGAGCCCAAGCTGCCAGGTTGATATGCTGTATGGCGCAAACATATGCTGACCGGCGAAGACTTTTGAAACCTGCCGCGCGACGTGCAGGTCAGCGCGAAGTCGGACGGCTCGATGTTCAAGCAGGTGCATCGCTTGGCCGTTCTCGACGTCCATCGCTGCAGGCTATACCGTTCCAGCCCGAAGGGCGGCAGCATTATCGATGAAGAACGGGCTTTATTCTGTTCACACCTATATGCTCGACGGCGTAAAGGGCCGCGACAGTGGCGTACTCATTCTCCGAGACGGCGTGTTTCTCGGCGGGGGCCCCTATTTCTGGTCGACCGGTTCCTACACCGTCGGTGAGGGGACCTGGAAGGGCCAGCTGACCACCAATCAGCACACACCCTTTCCCGACCCTTTCGTTCGCCCGCTATTCGCGGGGCAGGAAGTCACCAGCGGGTTTTCAGGGACTTTTGCCGACGACCAGGCCGAAGTGTTCGGCACCACCTTGGCGGGAAACCGAAGCCTGAGTTTTCGTGCGACGTTGAAGAAACTCGCGGATAGCTGACGCGGTGCAGACGGCTGTCCACCGCTTACACGCCAGTCGGCGGGTCTGGTAATGACGGACGGCGCGTTTCTCTCACCCATGCACGACGGACTTCGCGATCATGCAGTGGATGCCCTTGGAGCCGTTGACGGTCTGTGTCACGCGCAGATCCGCGGCCAGGCTGCAGAGCGTGTAGGCATCTTCGCGCGACAGGTTCCGCTTTTCGCCGAGCAGCACGATCATGTCGCGTAGCGAGCGCACCACGCATTGGTCGAGGTCGGGGTCCATCGCCATGGTCATGTAGTGCGTCGGCGTCTCGGCGCGGGGATAGTCGAGCCGTAAATCCTTCCGCAGCGTTAGCTTGAAGCGTCCCTGCAGCGCGGTCTCGATCGCGGTGACGCAGACCTCGCCGTCGCCCTGGACACCATGACCGTCGCCGCAGGAAAACAGCGCGCCCGGCACGAACACCGGCAGATAGAGTTTGGCGCCCGGCGTCAGCTCCTTGTTGTCGAGGTTGCCGCCCATCGCGCGTGGAATCAACGACGTGATGCGGCCGCAGGCCGGTGGCGGCGCCACGCCCATCACGCCGAAAAACGGCTTAAGCGGCAAATCGAGCCCCCATGGCAACTGACCCACCATCCGCTTCTGGTCGAGCGGAATGTTCAACAGTCGGGTCTCGTGGAAATCGTCGGGCAACGTGCCCGAGAGAGGCTTGATCAGGTTATAGCCCCAGTCCTGCCGGAGCCTGACGTCGAGAATCTCGACCTCCAGCACATCGCCGGGTTCAGCACCCTCGATCGCGACCGGCCCGGTCAGGATGTGACCGGGCACCATTCGCTCGTTTTTCGCGTGAACTTCCGCAAGTTCGGGCGGAACGTGAAACCGGCTCCGGTCCGGCACCACCTCGGGTCCGCCGCTGATGGTGTCGATGGTCACTTCGTCGCCGCTGGCGATGGTGAGGGCGGGTTTCAGCTTGGCTTCGAAGAAGCCCCAGTGGCAGGTCTCGGGACTCGAATGCAGGTGATGATGTGTCATGAAGGGGTTCTTTGGGTTAGGTCAAGGTGAGGGGAAGTGTGCCCTCGAAGATAGGTTATGTCGATGTTCGACATTGTGGTCGTCATTGCCAGGCTTGACCCGGCAATCTTCTTTGAAACGATATTTTACGAAGATTGATGGATACGCGGGTCGAGCCCGCGTATGACACTGTCAATCCTTGAGGGGAATTCTCTCTTGTTCTTTGTACTCTCCAAAACCATCGGCATCATGCTGTTGCCGACGAATCTCCTGATTGGCGTCGGCCTGCTCGGCATCATCTTGCTGGCCACGCGATTTGCGTCGCTTGGCCGCAAGCTCATGGTTGCTTCCATCGCGCTGCTCGCGATATGCGGATTTTCGCCGCTTGGAAATCTCGTGCTCTATCCTCTGGAATCGCGATTTCCGCCGTGGGATGCGACGCACGGCGCACCTGACGGCATTGTCGTCCTCGGCGGCGCGATCGACCCGGATGTTTCCGCGGCCCATGGGACCGCAGCTTTCACGCACGCCGCCGATCGTATGATCGAGGCGGCGGCGCTCGCCCGTCAGTATCCCAACGCTCGCATCATCTTTTCCGGAGGCAGCGCGAACCTGGTATCGGATGACGCAAGGGAGGCCGATTACGCCGCCGGAGTATTCGAAAGTCTCGGTATTCCCAGGGAGCGGCTGACGATGGAGCGTCGCTCGCGCAACACCCAGGAAAATGCCGAGTTCTCCAAGGCGATCGCCGCGCCGAAAAGCGGCGAACGATGGCTGCTGTTGACCTCGGCTTTCCATATGCCGCGGTCGGTGGGCCTTTTCCGCAAGGCTGGATTTGCGATAGAACCGTGTCCGGTCGATTGGCGGGTGGGCCGTCGCGCCGATCTTTTGGCGTTTTCAATTGTCGCTGTGGATGGGTTAGCCCGCGTCGACACCGGCATCCGCGAATGGATAGGGCTTATAGCGTACCGGATATCCGGTAAAACCGGCGAATTCTTCCCCGGACCGGTCGAGCCGTAGACGCCACGCGCCCTTCAACGCACCGGTCGCGGCCGGTGCATAATCCGGCTAGGATCAAACCTCGAACCAAGCGCAGCGGTTAATCTGCCGTCCAGGGAGTTTAAATTCATGCAGCAAGCAGCAGACGGGCACGAAAGAATCGATTTGGCCGGCATGGTGGCTGATCTGAATAGCCTGTTGCGCCTAAAGACCACTGTGATCGGCATGAAGATGTTCGCGCGGGTGGATGAGATGGCGGCGATCCCGAAAATCAGGCGTCCATCGGCGATTCACACCACCGACCAGATCGTCAGCATGGCCTCGCGGCTGGGCTGGACCGTTGGCATCACCGCCGACGATCTGGTCGGCGCGCAATGCCGCGCGGTGATCGGGCTTGCGCCGCAAGACGAGAAGTGGCTCGCCGGTCAAGCTTACGTCGGCGTCTGGCATGAGAACGCCGAGGACGCGCGCAAGCGCCAGGAAGCGCTGGATGTCGTTCCGCACGGCCAATACCAGGCGCTGGTGGTGAGCCCGCTGGCCAGCGGGCGGCTCAATCCGCCGGACATCTGTCTGGTCTACGCGACGCCGGGTCAGATGATCATTCTCATCAATGGACTGCAGTGGACCGGATACAAGAAATTCGAATGGGGCGTGGTCGGCGAGACCGCATGTGCGGATTCATGGGGGCGAGCGCTCAAGACCGGCGAGCCCAGCCTGTCGCTGCCGTGCTATGCCGAGCGGCGCTACGGCGGCGTGCCCGATGAAGAGATGTTGATGGCGCTGTCGCCGGCGCATCTGGCCAAGGCGATCACCGGCATGAAGGCGCTGGCGAAAAACGGGTTGCGCTATCCGATCGCGCCCTACGGAATCCAAAGCGATGTACGCGCCGGCATGGGCGTGTCCTACGCGAAGAAATAGCCGCGTCCGATCGGGCGCGAACCAACAACTCACTCCAAGGAATTGATGATGAAGCCTTCGCCGGAATTCGACATTGTTGTCTATGGCGCCACCGGCTTCACCGGCCAGCTCGTCGCCGAATATCTCGCGGCGCATTATTCCGGCAAGGATACTGGAAAGACCGATCTGAAATGGGCGATGGCCGGACGCAGCCTGGACAAGCTCGCATCCGGGCGCGACGCGATCGGCGCGCCGGCCGACACGGCGTTGATCGTAGCTGACGCCAGCGATCCCGTATCCCTGAAGGCTATGATCGACCAGACCCGGTCGGTGCTATCAACGGTCGGCCCCTATCAGCTCTACGGTTCCGATCTGGTGGCAGCCTGCGCGGCTTCCGGCACCGACTATCTCGATCTCTGCGGCGAGCCGGTCTGGATGCGCCAGATGATCGATGCCCACCACGCCACGGCGCAATCGACGGGCGCTCGAATCGTGTTTTCCTGCGGTTTCGATTCGTTGCCATTCGAACTTGGCGTGTTCTTTGCTGAGGAGACGGCAAAGAAGGTTTTGGGCGCGCCGGTCAGCCGCGTCAAAGGCCGCGTCCGCAACATGAAGGGAACGTTCTCGGGCGGCACCGCCGCGAGCATCAAGGCGACCTTCGCAGCCGCCGCGAAAGACCTTAGTCTGGTTGCGTTATTGAAGAATCCGTTCGTGCTGACGCCGGGCTTCGAGGGTCCAAAACAGCCGCCGGGCAACAAGCCGCTGTTCGATCAGGACCTCGACGCGTGGACGGCGCCCTTCGTGATGTCGACCATCAACACCCGCAACGTGCACCGCTCCAATCTCTTGATGGGCTTTCCCTACGGCAAAGACTTTATCTATGACGAGATGGTGTTGACCGGCCCCGGCGAGAAAGGCGAAGCCAACGCCAGGCTGGTGGTCGCCGCCAACAGCAAGATGGGCGGGTCGGACGGACCGAAGCCGGGCGAGGGCCCGTCGAAGGAGCAACGCGACACGGGGCTTTACGATCTTCTGTTCGTGGGCCTCGCGGAAGGCGGCCGTCAGGTTCGCGTCGCGGTCCGCGGCGACCGCGATCCCGGCTATGGGTCGACCTCGAAGATGATCGCGGAATGCGCGATCTGCCTGCTGCGCGACGCGCCGGAAGTGCCAGGCGGTATCTGGACTCCCGGCGCGGCCATGGGCCATCGCCTGATCAAGCGGCTTGTCGATAACGCCGGCCTGACATTTGCCATCGAGACGTAATCCCGCAACACGGGGGGATAAGCGCACCGGGCCTACGAAACCTGCTCGGGGACCGTGAGCGGCTGATCCACGGTCGCCTTGTAAGGTTGCGCGGCCGCGAACAGGCCCCACATCGCTCCCAGCATCATCCAGAAGTGCCGCCAATGGTCGGTGTCGATGATGAAGCTTTCACCGACCGTTCCCAGGAACGCTGCGAAGATCGCCAGATAGGCACGCTGCCAGGGCACGCGGACGAAGAGGTGCCGAAACCCCATGATCACCGTGATGAACACCAGTGCGGGATAGCAGATGCCGGCGATCCAGCCGCCGGACATGAAGGCGTTCAAATAGGAATTGTGGGTGTCTTCGGGGAAGTAGTTGTGGAATTGCAGCGGCCCGATGCCGAACGGCAGATCGAGCGCCATGTCGGCGCCGAGGATGTGCCGTCCGAATCGGCCAAAACGGCCCTCGTCATAGCTTTGATCGAAGCTCGCGCGTTGCCGGAACATTTCGCCGATGGAGTCGAACGACAACAGCACGGCGACCAGTACCGCCCCGATAACAACCGCAGCCAACGCCATCACGATGATGCGCGAGCGTTGCGCGTGCGACGGGCTGGTGAGAAACATCAGCACCAGCATGAAGGCTGAGGTGATAACAAACCCGCCCCACGCGGCGCGCGAAAACGCCAGCAGGATCGCCAGCGCCATGATGCCGAGCGCGATCGTGCTGCGGAACGCTTTTCCAAAACTGTCGGAGACGACGCTTTGCAGGGCGAACAGAGCAGGCAGGATCAGGAACGCGCCCAGCACGTTCGGGTCCTTGAAGGTGCCGCGCGCGCGCTCATACAACGTCAGCAGGTCATGCCCGCCGGGGACGAGGTTGAAGTAGCCGGCGATCGCGGCCACCGACGCGATCATGGCGCCCACGACCAGGCCGCGGCGAAGCATGTCGAGTCGGGCCGCGGTGTCTTCGGCCACCGCCATCGCGAAGAACATCACCGTGACCGCCATGTACCAGGATGTCGCTATCCAGTTGGCGACCTCGGAGGTGTCCAAAAAGGGAATGGCGCCGATGCTGTACCCGATGTTGAGCAGGACCAGCAGCAACAACAGCGGCATGAAAACCAGCCGCAGCCGCAGGCCGGTTGCAAAGAAGATCACGGCGGCGGCGATCGTCACCAGTTCGTAGGGGCTCGGTTCGATGAAAACGATCGCCCCGGACGCGCCGACCAGCCACACCAGCGCGCGCTGCAGGGCCAGGACGCCGGGTGCTACCGTCATCGATGGAAGAGAGCCCTCGGCTGTCGCCGCATACGCCATCACACGCTCACAAACTTACGCAACGCAACACCTGGACGCGGCCTCTTGATAATTTGCGCATGTTCGGAGCGCGCACTAATAGGCGTTTTCGTTCTTCGTCATCAGCGCCAGCGGCGTCTTGAGAAGAATGAAGAGATCGAACAGCACTGACCAGTTCTCGATGTAATAGAGATCGAACTCGACGCGCTTCTGGATTTTCTCTTCGCTGTCGACTTCGCCGCGCCAGCCGTTGATCTGCGCCCAGCCGGTGATGCCGGGCTTGACGCGGTGGCGCGCGAAATAACCGTCCACCGCTTCGTCGAACAATTGGCTCTGCAATTTGCCCTGCACGGCGTGCGGGCGCGGACCGACCAGCGAGAGATTGCTCTTGAACACCACGTTGAAGAGCTGCGGCAATTCGTCGAGGCTGGTCTTGCGGATGAAGCGTCCGACGCGGGTGACGCGGCTATCGTTCTTGGTGACGACCTTCGAAGCCAGCGGATCGGCCTGATCGTGGTAGAGCGAGCGAAACTTGTAGACGTCGATGCGCTCGTTGTTGAAGCCGAACCGCTTTTGGCGGAACAGCACCGGACCCGGACTGTCAAGCTTGACCGCGAGTGCGACCAGCGCCATCAGCGGCGAGGCCAGCAGCAGAACGATGGCGCCGACGATGTGATCGAACAGCCACTTCATCACCAGATCCCAGTCGGTGATCGGGGCCTCGAAAACATCGAGGGTCGGGACCGTGCCGAGATAGGAATAGGCGCGAGGGCGAAAGCGCAGCTTGTTGGTGTGGGCGGAAAGCCGGATGTCGACCGGCAATACCCACAATTTCTTCAGCATGTCGAGAATCCGCGTCTCTGCCGAAATCGGCAGCGCGAACAGCACGAGATCGACGCGGGTGCGGCGGGCGAATTCGATGATATCGTCGACCTTGCCGAGCTTTGGACTGCCCGCGCAGGTGTCGAGCGCGCGGCTGTCGTTGCGGTCATCGAACACGCCGAGGATATCGATGTCCGAATCGTCCTGGGTCTTGAGCGCCTCGACCAGCTTTTCGCCGTTTTGGTCCGAACCGACGATGATGGTGCGGCGATCGAGCCGGCCCTCGCGGGCCCAGCCGCGCACCATCGCGCGCAGGAACAGGCGTTCGACGATAAGTGCCGCCAGACCGACAAAGAAAAATGCCGAGAGCCAGAGCCGCGATACCTCGCCGCCGAGTTTTGCGAAGAACGATACGCCGATGAACAGCAGGAACACGAATGCCCAGGATGAAATCATCCGCGTCATCTGGCGCAGCTGGCCGCGAAACACCTGCACTTCGTAGATATCGGCGGCCTGGAAGCAGACCACCGCGGCTGCGGTCATGCCGAAAATGGCCGCGACATAATCCCAGCTAAAGCCGTTGAGGCGCACCACATATC
>JAQGKC010000461.1 GCA_028290305.1 Bradyrhizobium sp. | reverse complement strand
TCTTCTGGATCGACAGACCATTCAGGGTCTGCGCTTCCATGTTCTTGATGCCGTTGACGTTGGCGCTGATCGAATATTGGCTGTAGGTGCTGACGCGCTGTTCCATCTCCGGCGTGGTGAGACCGGTATATTGCCAGATCACGGTGACCACCGGAATGCGGATTTCCGGAAAGATGTCCGTCGGCATCGACCGGATGGCGGCGAAGCCGAGGAACAGGATCAGGGCTGCCACCACGTAGAATGTGTGCGGAAACCTCAGCGCAAATCTAACAATACCCATAGTTCATTCCGTGAGTGTCCAGTCGTCCGGTTCCGGCTCAGAGTCGCTTGCGGTGATCGGCTCGACCTTGCCGCCAAATGGATCGCCATGAATAAAAGATCGCCGCTTCCATCTCGCTGGTGTCTTCCTATGCGGGCATGACCCCGGGGCTGTTGCGCGGCCATTTTGCGATGGTCGCGGGATCGACATTCAAATGCTGGGCGACCAGCGCCGCTGGCGTGTGAGTGAGCCAGTTGGAGAGTGAAACCTCTTCGTAGCGAGGCGCCCGAAATACTCCGATTAACACCAGGTCGGTATCGCCGGTGTTCTCGACATAGTGGCCGTAGTTGCGCTTGACGTAACCGATGTCGCCGGCCGTGAAATCCATGGTCATGGCGTTGGGACCGGTATTGAAAACGGTCATGCGTCCCTTCCCACCGATGTAGTACTGCCATTCGTCGGCGTTGGGATGCCAGTGCATTTCCCGGATGCCGCCCGGACGAACGGTCACCAGTGCGGCGGCGATGGTCGTGGATACCGTGAAGTTCTTGCTGTCGGCGACGCGTATGTCGCCGCTCGCGGACTGCTTGACCGGAACTGACGATCCGAGGGAGAAAATGAACGGATGAGGCGGCGTACCGCCATCGCTTGCAACGGCCGCGCGTTCCGACGACAAATCACCGGGGACCGTGCCCTGAAAGATCCAGAGGTTCTGCAGGGGAATTTTCGAGAACGCTTGAGCCGGTACGCCAAAATTCTTGGCGAGGACCTCAGGGGGTGTATGAGCGAACCAATCCGACAGCAGAAGCGTGTTGAATTCGTTGGCCTGGCCGTCATCGAAGCAAATCACAAATTCGCAACCGTCGGGCCCCAGGCCCTGCAGCGAATGCGGCAGACCAGCCGGAAAATACCAGAGGTCGTCTTTCTGCAGGTCTGCGATGTATGGCTTGCCTTCGGCATCAAGGACCGTCACGCGGCACTTGCCATACGTCATGACCGCCCATTCGGCGGCCTGGTGCCAGTGTAATTCGCGGATGCCTCCGGCGGTCAGGCGCATGTTGACCCCCGAGATGGTTTCGGAGATCTGGAAATCGGCCTGCGTCACCTGACGCGCCCACCCGCCGTTCTGAATGCGCTTCGGCGCGTTATTGAACGACGCCCAGTCCATCGCCATGCCGCCGACGTCGGTGGCCGGTGCAGATTGAGCCGATGGAAATTGGCTGCCCAGGATCGGATTCTGCGGCCCGGGATCAGCGAGATTCCCGGGGCCTTTTGCGTTGATCGCACCTTGCGGCGGCTGATCCGGATTTCCGAAAGTGGCCGATCGCGCGGCCGTCGCCGTCATCATACCCGCAGCCGATACGGCCAACATATCGCGTCGTGAAAACATCGCCAGTCACCCCTTTGACAAGATCTGCATATTCATCTTGAGGAGATAGCGACCCGGCGCTCCGGCACAATTAAATAGAGATTCATAGAACCACGCGATGGATCACGATTGGGAGCGTGACAGTAACAATCTCGTAAGCTCTTTAATCGCGGTTGTGTGATGGCTCGTTCGCCAACTCTCTAACTCTATTGGCGCGCGGATTCCGCGCTCACCAGTTCGATTGATTACGGCAAGTAAGAAGCATCGCCCGTCAGCAGCCGCGGCAGATGTTCAGTTTCTTGTCGAGCATTTCATCAAGCTGGTGCTGCTTCGCGTCGAACGCTGAAAGTCTGTGCTGTTCGATGTCGTTGCCGGTGGAGTTGGACGAAAAATCCCTTTGCGTCGGCTGGACGTGGCCGATCGGCGCCGGTAGCACGACTGGCGTGACGGTTGGGGTGCCAATCATTCCCGTGTCTTCGGCCAACACGCTGCCTGAGCTGATAACGCTTGCGAAAGCGAGCACGAAAAAAGAAAGTTTGCCATGACACTGCTCCGTCGAATTGGGACGAGAGGGGGCAACTTCCGCCGATTGGCTGCGCTCTAGCTGCTCGGGTGTCCCTGGATGAATTGTCAGGCTTAAGAGTATTAATCGCGCGGGATGCCTCAATTAAAAACGAATTTATGCCTGCAACTATTGGGGCGATCGATTCAGCAAGAAATTGAATCGCCGGGGCGCAATCACAACGAACATTAAAATCGAATTTACTTAGGCTGGTCGGCGTTGTCGCGCTGTTGGTCCAGTGGCATCTCCGTGAAGTGATGTCTTGTGAAGTGACCGACGGGAATTGAGGAGGCATGCGATGAGCAAGGACGATCTGGCGGGCATCGGCAATTACGATGGGGCGGCGGCGGGATGGGGCGCACTTGAGGCGGTCGCAAAGGCGGTCCGTGGCCAGATGGCGGTGGTTCGTGAAACGCAGGGATTGCTGACCATGAACCAGCCGCAGGGGTTCGATTGCCCCGGCTGCGCGTGGCCTGACCCGAAACACACGTCGTCATTCGAATTTTGCGAAAATGGAGCCAAGGCGGTGTCATGGGAGGCGACGTCGAAGCGGACGACGCCCGACTTCTTCGCGGCGCATAGCGTGAGCGAACTGTGGACCTGGCGTGACTTCGATCTGGAAAATGAAGGACGCCTGACCCATCCGATGGCCTATGACCGCGACACGGACCGGTACCTGCCGATTTCGTGGGATGAGGCGCTGGCCAGGATCGGCGCCGCCTTGCGTGCCCTGCCGGATCCCAACATGGCGGAGTTTTATACGTCCGGCCGGGCGTCCAATGAGGCCGCGTTTCTATACCAGTTGTTCGCACGGGAATACGGAACCAACAACTTTCCTGACTGCTCGAACATGTGCCATGAGGCGACGAGCGTCGGCCTGCCGGAATCGATCGGCGTCGGCAAGGGAACAGTGACCCTCGAGGATTTCGATCACAGCGACGCGATTTTTTGTATCGGTCACAATCCAGGAACCAATCACCCGCGCATGCTGACGACTCTGCGCGAAGCCTCGAAGCGCGGCGTGCCGATCATCGCGTTCAATCCGCTTCGCGAACGCGGGCTTGAGCGCTTCACAGCGCCGCAAAATCCCGTCGAGATGCTGACGGGCGGTTCGACGCCGATTGCGTCATCCTACTATCTCGTGAAAGTCGGAGGCGATGTCGCCGTGCTGAAGGGGATGATGAAGGCCCTGGTGGCGCTCGATGACGAAAATCGGGCAGCGGGCGGCCCCGGCGTTCTGGATCGTCAATTTATCGAACCCCATACGACCGGAATCGATGCGCTGCTGGCAGATATCAACGCGACCCCCTGGGATGCGATCGAAGAGGCTTCCGGGCTCGCGCGCACGGCCATCGAGGAGGTGACCGACATTTATGCCAAGGCAAATCGGGTCATCATCAATTACGGCATGGGCATTACGCAGCACCGCCATGGTACCGGCAACGTCCAGCAGATCGCCAACCTGCTGCTGCTTCGGGGTAACATTGGAAGGAAAGGCGCCGGCATATCCCCATTGCGCGGCCACTCGAATGTGCAGGGAGATCGCACCGTCGGAATTACCGAGGTTCCGAATGACGCGTTGCTCGACGGCATTGCCCGTGTCTTCGGCTTTGAACCGCCACGCGAGAAGGGCCATGATGCACTTGAGGCGGTCGAGGCGATACGGGACGGCCGCTCGAAGGCGCTGATATGCCTCGGCGGCAACCTTGCCGTCGCGATGTCGGACCCGGAAGTGACATTCAAGGCCATGCGAAATCTCGATCTTGCGGTGCATATCGCGACCAAGCTCAACCGCTCGCATCTGCTGCTGGCGAAGCAATCCTTTATCCTGCCCTGCCTTGGCCGTACGGAAATCGATTTGCAGGGCGGCATACGCCAGTCGGTAACCGTCGAGGATTCGATGTCGATGGTGCACGCTTCCCATGGCGGCCTGAAGCCGGCATCGGAACACCTGAAGTCCGAACCGGCCATCATCGCAGGGATGGCGCTGGCAACCTTGCCTCGTACCCGTGTGAAATGGGCGGAGTTGATTTCGGACTACGGCAAGATCCGTGACGCCATCGAGGGCGTGTTTCCCGCGTTCGCCGATTTCAACAACCGCATAAAAAAGCCGGGAGGATTTCGGCTATACATTGCCGCTTCCGAGCGGGAATGGCTGACGCCTACCGGGAAAGCCAATTTTCTTGTGTATCCCGGCCTCGTCGAAGATCCGCAGCCTTCCGATCGCGAAGTCCTCACGCTCACCACCATTCGAAGCCATGATCAGTACAACACGACGATCTACGGCATGAACGACCGGTACCGCGGGATCACCGGCCGGCGCGACGTGGTGTTCGTCAATCAGAAGGATCTTTCCCGGCGCGGATTGAAGCACGGCGATCGTATCGACATCACGGTCGTGTCCCATAAGGAGGCGGCAGGCCCGGAACGCACGATGCGTGGTCTGACCGCTGTTGCCTACAACATCGCCGAGGGATCGGTTGCGGCATATTATCCGGAAGCAAACGTTCTGGTCGCCTTTGACCACTACGATGCCAAGTCAGGAACTCCGTCATTCAAATCCACGCCGGTCTTCTTGCGCGCGGCATCTAATTAAGAACCCTTCGGGCGCGACAGCTCGGTTGGACGTCACTCAGTGGTAACGCGCGTGGTTAGCAAGGCAACAGGCCGCGGCGGTTTCGACCGCTCCGGCCTGGCTTCATCATTGGTGTTTTGATCCGGACTGGCGATCTCGACCACACAGCCGGAACCCGGATGGATCGTCAACCGAAAGCCGTGCAGCTTGACGATCGCAGCCACAAGATTGAGGCCGAGGCCGAATCCGGGCGCGCTTCTCAGCTTGTCCGATCGATAGAACCGCTTCAGGACGATATCGCGTTCGGCCTCGCTGATTCCCGATCCAGTGTCCTTGACGCGCACGATGCTTTCAGCGCTGCCACGGAGCAGCGCGATTTCCACGCGGCCTCCCTCCGGCGTAAATTTGACTGCGTTGTCGACGAGGTTGACGACGGCCTCCATCAGCAAGTCGCGGTCACCGTTCACCGTCGGTGTGTGCGCTAGGTCGATGTGCAGGCTGATACCCTTGTTATCCGCAATTGGCTCGTAGAGGTCGCCAACCTCTCGCACGAGGTCCGCGAGCGCCACCTCGCCGAAACCGGCCGACCGGCGGCTGTTTTCGATCTCGGCAAGCCGCAAGAGGGCTGTAGTAATTGCCAGCGATTGATCGATTCCGGCAACTGCCCTGTCTGTGATGAGCTGAAGCTGCTCCAGTGTCTCGGCATTGCTACGACCGCGTTCGAGTATCAAACGCACGCGCGTGAGCGGGGTGCGCAGATCATGGGCGATGTCGTTGCCAATTCCGGAAATGGCATGAATGAGGGTCTCGATCTCGTCGAGCATACCATTGACGATGGCCGCAAGCTTGGAGAACGGGTCGTCTCTTGCCTGGCGTGGCAGGCGTTCGCGCAGGTTTCCAGCGACGATGCGCTGAACCCGCTGGTTGACGTCTGCGATCCGTCTCTCGACGCGCAGGCTCAGAAGTGCACCCACCGCGAGGCAAAGCACGAGAGCCGGGATTAGACCGAGCGCCAGCGCCTGGCTGACAACCCTGGATATTTCGAGGGCTTCATCGACATCGCGGCCAATGACGAGCACTTCGCCACCAGGCAGATGCCTTCCGACGGCGCGAACGACACGCGTTTCGACGCCGTGCGGGCCGCTTCTTTTCACCTCGGTGCTTTGTACGGAATCATCGAGCGTGAGGCCGGGCGGCAGGCTTTCAAGATTGCCCGCGATCCGGCTCCCATCCGGACGAAACAGGCCCGCGAACTGGACGCCTCGCGGATCCTCGCTCAGCTGATATTCGATCACATCCGCTTTTCGCTGAAGCGGCAATGCCGACATCACGTTCAATTGTGAGGTGATGACGCGATCGGAGCGCGCGATCAAGTAACGGTCGGTCTTCCAGTAAATGAAGCCGAACAGCACAAGAACGAAGACGGCAAAGGCACCGGCGGCCACGGCCGCCGAGCGAAAAGTGGTTGTACGCACAAACTCAGGAAGACCCATGACATAGCTGGCTGCGTGAAGCGCATTTTCCTTGGCAACCAGCTTAGCTCATTTCCATGTTCCTTGCGAATCGCTGATGGAACCGCTGCAACTCCTGCTTCAGGTAACCCCGGCTTGGTTTTGCGAGCGAGATTTGGGGCGTGCAGTGCTATAGCAAGAACCGGCGAACAGCTATGCGTGCATCGTCACCCGCGCACGCCGCTCCTTGACGGATTTTCTGGCGGCAGTCTGTACCTTCTCGAATGCCCGCACCTCAATCTGCCGGACGCGTTCCCGGGACACGTTGAATTCTACCGAAAGGTCTTCCAACGTCTTCGGTTCATCGATGAGATGGCGTGCCTCGAAGATGCGCCTCTCACGATGGTTGAGGACGCCAATTGCGCGGGCCAGTGCTTCGTGCCGGTGACCCATCTCGTCATGTTCGACCACGATCGCTTCCGGCGAGGGGCTCTCATCGACGAGATAATCCTGCCACTCCGCGGAATTGCCTTCGTCGTGGACTGTTGCGTTCAGCGATGCGTCTCCGCCCAGGCGCCGATTCATATCGATGACATCCTGATCCTTCACGCCGAGGTCGGTCGCAATCGCCGTGACCTGCTCGGGTCGCAGATCGGTATTCTCGATAGCTGCGATCTTGGCCTTGGCCGAGCGAAGCTTGAAGAACAGCTTTTTCTGGCTTGCGGTGGTGCCGATCTTCACAAGTGACCAGGATCGCAAAATATAATCCTGAATCGAGGCTCTGATCCACCAGATCGCATAGGTGGCGAAGCGGAAGCCTCTCTCGGGTTCGAAGCGATTGATGGCCTGCATCAGGCCGATATTGCCTTCGGATATGATCTCCGAAAGCGGCAGACCGTAGCCGCGGTAGTTCATCGCGATTTTGGCGGCCAGACGCAGATGGCTGGTAACGATCTGGTCAGCAGCCTTGCGATCGCCATGCTCTCGCCAGCGCATGGCGAGCTTGTACTCCTGTTCCTTCTCGAGCATCGAGAAACGCCGGATATCACCTAAATAGCCTGAACCTGCCCCCCTGACAGCGGAGGCGGGCCGGCGACTGGTCGGAAACGATATGCGGGCCGTAAGTCCGGAATGATTTGTGCTGGTCGCGTCGACGTTCATCTCAACCGCTCCTTGTGGAACCGTGGGTGCCTTGTGACGCTCATCCCATTGGCGATGCGTCGCAGGCGATAGCCAAAAGATAACGGCGGACCGTCCGGCGGCTATTAAATTGGCCTTTAGGACATTAAATTCGCTGAGAGAGTTCGTTCGGGTGACCTCCTCAACAAGCGGCGGCCCACGCTGCGTTGTGCTGCGTCAGCCGCCGATTTCGGAAAATGAGAGCGGAAGGTTGCTCGAACCATGTTGTTCGAACCACCTTGAGCCGCGTAGCTGCAACGACCTAGCTGCAGCTGGGCAGCCAGTGATGATGCACGTAAGGATAATCGAGATTCGAACAGCCGAGACCATCATCGTAAAGGCCGTCGTCGTCGTAAAAGCCGCCGTAACGGTGCGCCATGTGATGCCTTGAACCGAAGCCGAGAGAGCCGGTTCGCGTTCCAGGTCCAATGTGAGAGTCTTCGAGGCCGCTCACACGCCCTCCAGTTGCGCCGCCCAGATGGCCACCGAGACCACCGACGTGGCCGCCAAAGCCACCCACGTGACCGCCGAAGCCACCACCCATATGACCTCCACCGCCGCCCATATGGCCTCCGCCGCCGCCGCCACCGCGGGCCTGGGCGTCGGTCGCAAGCAAGCTGCCGGCCAGCAGAGCGCTCGCCAGGATCGTCATCATCATTCGCTTCTTCATAACATCATCCTTTCAGTAGAACTGTATCTCCGGTCCGTCGACAGCGCCGCTGTAAGCTGACGCCGGTGTCGACGGTTCGATGAAGAGAAGATGGTCGGCCGGCTCTGCACTTCCACTAAATACGAATTCAGCGATCCGACCGAAGGGGACGACAGCTTCGTTGTTGCAAAAAAAAGAAGGTTCGACCGGGGTGCCGGCATCAATTGGACGGAACAGGACAGGCAATTTCGGCTACGCAGCCCGCCCCAGTGTTCAGTGTTAGCCGGAAGCCGTGCAGCTTCACGATTGCGGAGACGAGGCTCAGACCCAAGCCTGATCCCTGCGTATTTCGGCTTTTATCGGATCTATAGAAGCGCCGCATGACAGCGTCCCGTTCGTCTTCTCCTATTCCTGGGCCGGTGTCCGCGACCCGAATGATGTTTTCTTTCTCGCCACGGACCAACGAAATATCGATGCACCCACCCGCGGGTGTGAATTTGACCGCATTGTCGACCAGGTTCGCCAGTGCCTCGAAGAAAAGATCGCGATCGCAATAGGCTGTTGCGCTATCGCCGGACCCGACTCGCAGTGCGACGTGCTTGTCTTCCGCAATCGGGTCATAGAGGTCCCCGACTTCCTGCACGAGATCCGCCAGGACGACCTCGCCGAAGTTGGCTTTGCCTCGGCTGTTCTCGATCTCGGTGATCCGCAGCAGTGCTGTTATGATGGTCAACGATTGATCGAGACCACCGATCGCCCGGTCCGTCACGGATTGCAACTCGGCCAGGGTTGTGGCGTTGGCGCGGCCGCGCTCGAGGCCGATCCTCACACGGGTGAGCGGTGTGCGCAGATCGTGAGCGATCTCGTTGCCGACTCCGGCCATCTCGGTGACGAGGACCTCGATTTCGCCCAACATGCCGTTGGCGATTGCGGCAAGCTTATCGAACGGATGATCGAGCCCGGAGACCGGGATACGCTCGCGCAGATTGCCCGATATGATGCGCCGGACGAGAGCATTCAAATCCGTGACGCGCCGTTGAACGCGGACGCTTAGAATGGCGCCGATGGCCAGGCTCAAGCCGATCGCGAAGGGCAGGGCCACGAGCAGCGCGCGCGCCACCACTTCCGCCAGTTCCTGAAGTTCGCCATCGTGACGGGCTATCACCAGCACGTTTCCGTTCGGAAGACCGTGCGCGATGGCGCGGACGGTCATCGTCTCGTGCCCGCGCGGGTCGATCCTGACGACCTTCGCGGTCTGGACAGTTGCGTTGGCTGTTAGTCCCGGCGGTAAGCTTTCCAGATTGCCGGCGATCCGACGCCCATCCGCGCCGAACAACCCGGCAAGCTTGATGCGGCGTGGATCCTCTCTCAGCCGGTCTTCGATCGCCTCCAACTGGCGGTCCGGCGTATCGGCCGCGATGACCAGGCTTTCCTCGGCGATCGCAGCGTCCATCCGCGCGAGCATATAAGCCGCAGCCTCCCAATAGACGAAGGCCGAGAAGAGCAAAATGCAAACGGCGAACGCAATGGAGGTCCAACGGAAGGTTGTGGTGCGGACGAAATCAGGAAGGTTCACGAAGAATAAATCCAGCGCCCCGGACATTGTGAATCATGGGAGAATCATCTGGTCCGTCCACCTTATGCCGCAGCCGGCCCATGTGGACATCCACCAGATTGGTCGCCGGCACGAACTTGTAGTTCCAGACCTCTTCGAGGAGCATTGCGCGTGTCAGCAGTTGATCGCTTCGCTGCATCATGTATTCGAGCAGGCGAAACTCCCTCGGCAGCAAGTCGATCGCGCGACCGTCGCGTGCGGCCGTCCGTTTGATCAGGTCAAGTTCAAGAGGTCCGACGCGAAGCATTGTTTCCCGGGACTCGGCGGGCCGCCGCAGCAATGCTTCGACCCTTGCGACCAGTTCCACGATCGCGAAGGGCTTGGTAAGGTAGTCGTCGCCACCCGTGCGCAGTCCGCGCACGCGATCGTCGATGGCCCCAAGCGCGCTCAGGATCAGGACCGGGGTGCGGACCTGTTCCTGCCTCAGGGCTTCGATGATCGTCAAGCCGTCCATCCCGGGCAGCATCCGGTCAACGATCATTGCGTCGGGCCGACAGGACCGGGCCTTATCCAGGCCTTCAATTCCGCTGGCAGCCCACTCGATTTCGAAACCGCGCTCAGCCAGTTCGCCCGCGATTTCTTCGGCGGTTTCGCTGTCATCCTCGATCAGAAGAATCTTGGTCATCGGCATTTTCCCGATCGCCACGAACAATGGCGCAATTTCAAGTCGAACGCTCGGCATTAACGCATTGCGAGGAGCGCTGTTACCCCGAGCGATTGTCATATTCTCCACCATGCTCCAGTCGAGCCCCTCATTATACCCTCCAAAAAGCCGAATACGGCGCGCCATGCCGGTCGAAAAGGGGCAACGCGCGGCGCGTCCGCGTTGCGAACCTGCTTGGCTGAGCGCTGCTTCGGTAAAATTTAAGGCAAGGGGCCTCGGACCACCACTAAATAGCGTTTTAGAATCAAAGCTTAGCGCTGGTCGATTGCTGCAGCGCCCATGTTACGTCGGGGAGGCGGCCAGATGTGCCGCCGTCTTGCCGACAAGACAGCTTAAATTCGTTTTTATTGGAAAAGGCCGATCCGAGCTGCAATGTTTCCATTGTGTGCCACATCGGATTGAATTTCGCGCATGATCGAACCCGCGCGCATCGTTCGCCGTCAGAGATGGGAGCAGAATGGCCCGAGCGAGGGCCTGCGATCCGTCCCGGAAGAGACGGCGGTCGCTGTGACCTATAACGGGGGCACCTACGCCGTGATGATGGCGACCCCGCTGGATCTCGAGGACTTCGCTTTCGGGTTCAGCCTGAACGAAGGGATCATCGACAGCTCCAATGACATTCAATCGCTCGATATATTGAGCATGGATGATGGCGTTGAGCTGCGGATCTGGCTCGATAAATCGTATGCGGATCGACTGCAACGGCGGCGACGTCGTATGGCGGGGCCGACAGGCTGTGGTTTGTGCGGCATCGAGTCCATCGCGGAAGCCACGCGTCCTGCACGCGTGGTCGGACTGGGCCGGCGATTTTCGGTCCAGCAGATAATGGCCGCCATGGCGGGCCTTTCGGGACATCAGAAGCTCAACAGCGAGACGCGAGCCGTACACGCCGCGGCGTTCTGGGAACCTATGCAAGGCATCGTCGCGTTGCGCGAAGATGTTGGCCGGCACAACGCGCTCGACAAGCTGGCGGGCGCCTCAATGCGCGCTGCGGTTCGCACCGGCGAGGGGGCGATCTTGCTCACCAGCCGGGTGTCGGTCGAGATGGTCCAAAAGAGCGCAACCGTCGGCGCGTCCGTGATGGTGTCGGTTTCGGCTCCGACGGCAAGCGCGGTCCGCATGGCGGAGGCGGCAGGCATGACGCTTGCTGCCGTTGCGCGAAGCGATGGCTTTGAGGTCTTTACCCATCCGGGTCGAATTACGCCGGGCCCCTGACAGCTGTTCCGCCAAACCTCAGATTCGCAAGCCTCAGGGTTGGCAAGCCTCAGGCCTGGACAGGAAGGCTGGAAAGAACCTTGTCCAGGGTAATCGGGAAATCCCTGATACGTGCGCCGCAAGCATTGTGGATGGCATTGGCGAGCGCTGCGCCGGCGCCGCAAATTCCCAATTCGCCGATGCCTTTGCTTTTCAATGGATTGGACTTGTTATCCAGTTCAGGAAGAAACAGGGCGTCGATCGCGGGAATATCGGCGTGCACCGGCACATGGTATTCGGCGAGGTCGTGATTGACGAAATAGCCGAACCGCGGGTCGAGCGTCATGGCTTCCTGCAGGGCGGCGCCGACGCCGAAAACCATGCCGCCGATCGCCTGGGATCGGGCAGTCTTTTCGTTTAATACGCGGCCGGCGGCAAACACGCCCAGCATACGCCGCAGGCGCACCTCGCCGGTGTCTTGGTCGACGCCGACTTCAGCGAAATGCGCACCATACGACTGCTGCGAATAATCCTTGCTGGTTAGGCCGGGCTTGATCTCTCCGTCGGCGTCAACGCCGGCGCCGACAATGTCGGTCAGCAATTTCGACTGCTCGCCCGATTCGATATTGCCGTTGGCGAAGCGGGCGGTCTGTGGATCCATGCCGGCGAGCCGGGCGAGCTTTTCGCGTAACGAATCACAGGCTTCGAAAAGTGCCGAGCCAGAACTGGCGGCGCCGAATGAACCTCCTGAACCCGCGGCTTCCGGAAAGCTCGTGTCGCCGAGTTCAACCCGAACCCGCTCGGGAGGCAGTCCCAGCATCTCGGCGGCGATCTGGGTAAGAATGGTGTAGGTACCGGTGCCGATGTCGGTCATCGCCATTCGGACGGTGGCGATGCCATCCGGGGTCAGGCGGACATTGGCCTTGGAGAGTCGAAGCGGGTTGCCGCGGGTGGCGGCTGCCACACCCATCCCCACCAGCCAGCGTCCGTCATGAACCTGGCCCGGTTTGGCTGTGCGCTTGTCCCAGCCAAACCGCCGCGCACCCTCCTGCAAACAGGCGATCAGGTGCCGGCTGGAATAGGGAATGTGTTTTTCCGGATCCTCGGTCGGCTCGTTGCGCATGCGCAACTCGATCGGATCGATGTCGAGCTTTTCGGCGAGCTCGTCCATGGCGGATTCGAGCGCCAGCAGGCCGACCGCTTCGCCCGGTGCGCGCATCGAGGACGCGACGGGAATATCCAGTGGCGCCAGGCGATGCCGGGTCAGCCGATTGGCGCCCGCATAAAGCGTACGAGTTTGCAAAGCCGCGCCCTCGTAGGTCTGCTCGGTAGGCAAATTTCCGGAGAAGACATCATGACCGATCGCGACCAGCCGGCCGTCTCGTTCCGCGCCAAGGCGGATCTGCTGAATGGTGTTGGAGCGGTGCGTGGTGACGTGAAAGATCTGCTGCCGCGTCAGGGCGATTTTCACCGGTCGCTTCAGTTGTCGCGCCGCAATCGCCGCCAGAATGGCATCGGCATTGACCCAGAGCTTGCCGCCGAATCCGCCACCGATAAATGGGCTGATCAGCCGCACGTTCTCCATCGGAATTTTGAGGGTGGTCGCGACCGCCTTCTGCCCCTGGTTCAACATCTGGTTTGCGGTGTGCAGGATAAGCTTGTCGCCATCCCACATCGCGAGCGTGGCGTGAGGCTCCATCATCGCGTGGCTTTGCAACGGCGTCGTATAAGTGACATCGATCTTTACCGGCGACGATGCGAACGCGCCTGCGAAATCTCCCACCGTGCTGTCAGGGGCAGCGCCGTCGGCTGGGTGCGGCGCGCGCGCCTGCCGCAGGTTATCGCTCAGCGCATATCTTCCCGGCGCGCGATCATAATCGACACGTACCAGGTACGCCGCCGCCCGGGCCTCTTCGAAGCTTTCCGCAACCACGAACGCCACCGGTTCACCATAGCGCGTCACGTCAGGTCCCGTGAGCACCGGATGAGCTTCGTGGTGATTGCCGGTGCCCTGTTGCGGGGCATTGAGGTGGGTGAGCACCAGAATGACGCCCGGGGCCTTCTCGGCATCTCGTGTATCGATCGACCGGATCTTTCCTTTTCCGATCGAAGCTTCGACGACGAAGCCGTAGACGGCGCCGGCTTGTTGCATCTCGAACGCATAGCGTGCGCCGCCGGTGACCTTCAGTCGCCCGTCGACACGATCGAGAGGCTTGCCGACGATGCCCTGCATGCCGACGTCAAGGGCATTCGACCCGATGGGTGAATTCATTTCCATGAGCTAATTCCTTCAAGCCCGGGTGATATCGGTCAACACGGCGTGCAGCGTTCGTCGTGTCAGCGGGATCTTGAAATCGTTGCCGCCGAACCCACGAGCTTCATCGAGAACAGCGGAGGCGGCCGCGTTGAATGTGCTGGCGTTCGCCGGCGAACCCGCGAGCTTCTGCTCGGCACGAGGCGTGCGCCATGGCTTGAGGGCGAGCCCGCCGAAGGCGAGGCGCGCCGAGCGGATTCGTCCGCCGGTCGCATCGACCACCGCCGCGACGGAGACCAGTGCGAAAGCATAGGAAGCCCGGTCGCGAACCTTGCGGTAAATCTGCAATCCGGGCGGCGGCGGGGGCAGGGTCACTGCCGTGATGAGTTCACCGGATTTAAGCGTCGTCTCGATCTGCGGTGTGTTGCCGGGCAGGCGGTGAAACTCGGCAATCGGAATTTCTCGTGCCTCGCCTTTGCCATTGATGGTTTCCACCTTGGCATCGAGCGCCCGCATCGCGACCGCCATGTCGGAGGGGTGAGTAGCAATGCAGTGATCGCTGGTTCCGAGAATGGCGTGAATTCGGTTAAAGCCGGCGATAGCGGCGCAGCCCGACCCGGGCGCGCGCTTGTTGCACGGCTTGGTCACATCGTAAAAATAATAGCAGCGTGTCCGCTGCAGTAGATTTCCGCCGGTGGTGGCCTTGTTTCGCAGTTGAGCGCTCGCACCCGCCAGCAAGGCGCGGCTAAGGACGCCGTAGCGCTGCCGCACGCGCGCGTCGGCGGCGAGATCGCTGTTGCGCACCATCGCGCCGATACGCAATCCGCCGTCTGGCGTTTCCTCGATCTTGTCGAGCGGCAACCGGTTGATATCGACGAGGGTCGAGGGGGTATCGACTTGCAGCTTCATCAGGTCGAGCAAATTGGTCCCTCCGGCGATTAATTTGGTGCCGGGCCTTAGCGTGGCAGCGGCAGCTTGCGCCGGCGAGGCGGCGCGCTCGTATGTGAAAGCCTTCATGTGGGCATTCCTGCTGATTGTTTGATCGCCGCCACGATGTTCGGATAGGCCGCACAGCGGCAGATATTCCCGCTCATCCGTTCGCGAATCTCGGTATCGGTGAGTTCCGGGTGGGGCTGGGTCAGGTCGGTGGTGACATAGCTCGGCATGCCCGCACGGGTTTCGCTCAGCATGCCGATGGCGGAGCAGATCTGGCCTGACGTGCAATATCCGCACTGGAAACCGTCATGTTCGATGAATGCCGACTGCAGCGGATGCAGCGTCTCGCCCTCGGCAAGTCCTTCGATCGTGGTGATGGACTGCCCGTCGTGCATCAGCGCCAGCGTCAGGCAGGAATTGATGCGGCGGCCATCGATCAGCACGGTGCAGGCACCGCATTGGCCGTGGTCGCAACCCTTCTTGGAGCCCGTCAGTACGAGATGCTCGCGCAGCGCATCCAGCAATGTGGTTCGCGGATCCAGGTTGAGGACATGGGAGTGGCCGTTGATCTGCAGTTCGACGGTGGCGGGCTCAGGTGGCGGACCGCCATCAGCAGGGCCGGCGGCCAGCGCCGCGCGCGGCAATCCCGTCAGCACAAGCGCCGTGGTTGCGGTCTCGATGACGGTGCGCCGGGTTAGCTCGATTTGAAAACGTTCATTCTCGTTCATGACTGTTCCAACTGTTTGCAGTTTGAAGGCGGCGCTGCTTGGCCGCGCCTAGGACCAGGTATCGGCCGGCAGATTGACCACGATCGGTGTCGCAGTGCTCCGCACGACAACCCACCGGAATGGCTCCAGTTTCGATGGGTTGATTTCCATATGCAGCAGGAAGGCCGGGACATGGATAAAATCGCCAGCCTTTGCGCCTGCGGACCACTCGCCCTTCGCACCCCAGCGGACCTCACAAACGCCGGACAGGACGTAAGCTACGGTCTGCTGCTCTCCATGATGATGAATTCCGGTGCGCGCTCCCGGTTCCACCTCGAATAGCCCGCCCCACAACGCCGTGGCGACACCAAGTTGCGGTGACACTGCCGCACGCCGCTCGGAACCCGGCGTTTGTGCCGTTCCGATATCGAATTCAGCCGGACGGATGATGCGAATTTCAGGATGTGAACTCATGGGGTCGCTTCGGTTTGCGGTGGTTGATGCCGACGGCACCATCGTCGCGTGATCGCTGGCCGGCAGTCGTAAAAAAAGTAGGTCGCGTCGAAGACGCCAACCACTAAATTGCCGTTCAGAAAGATCACCTGGAAGTGAAGCCATTCGCCGGGAGCTGTTCGGCAGGAATTATCGAACCGGCAGAGCAGGAACCCCCACTCATCGAACAGTACGCCCGGCAAGGACGAAATTCGAACAATTAAGAGGTACTCGCGAGTTTTCCGTCCGCTATTAAATTGAAGTTTAGAACGGTCCATCCACCTGAATGCTGTCAGGCCATTCCGCGATTGTCGTCTCCTCTACGTCCGGATACTGGGCAACCAATACTGACGGCCCGTTGGAAACGGCTGCGATGCTCGGTCATTCGGCGGGCGCCGGCTTTGCATCACCGGAGGCCGCCACCTCATTCTTCTTCTCCCCGAAAAGCCAAC
>JAQGKC010000445.1 GCA_028290305.1 Bradyrhizobium sp. | reverse complement strand
CTCGCGCAGCGCGCAGAGGCCATCAAGCCTACCGAGATCAGCCAACCGACAGAAGTCGCCATCGCGCAGAAATCGCGCAGCCGGCCGAACCGATCAAGCTCGTCGAGCTCGCTCGCCCGACAGAAGCCGTGAACTCGGCAGAAACGGCTCGGCCAACAAAAGCAACTCAACCCGATGAAATCGCCTCGACAGCAGCAGCCATCAAGTCCATGGCGGCATCTCAGCCGCGAGGGGTCGTCAAACCGGTAGAGATGGCTCGCCCCGCGGAAACCGATCAGCGAGGCGGCACATTCAATGCGAAGGCCGTGGAAACCAACTGGATCGTCAGTGAACAACCTCGCCGGTCGATTACAGCCCGCTGGTCAGCGCGACCATCTGGCCGAGGCAACAGGTGAACAGCGGGCTCAGTGGTTTCACCATCAGTTGCCGGGCCAAGCGCATCGAACTTTCGCTGCGTCTCATGGGCGACCTAGATGTCCCAAGATGGGGTGAAATTCGGATCGACTCTCAGATCGACGACCAGCGTCCGGTCAAGCAGCGATGGATCTGGGACGAACAACAGGGCACAATCCTTTTCTATCAGGGCGACCCCGTGGCGCTTTTGCAGTCAATCCCAGACGGCGCCAGATTGAGACTTGGAGTCGGCGACAGCAAGGGCGCCCGGTACATGGCAACATACCAATTCTTCGGACTAGATGCTGTCCGTAAGAAGGTTGCGAACCATTGCGCCTGGCCTTCCTCGTCAGCGCAAGCATCGGCGGAGAAGCGATAAATTATAACGCAGCTGGCAGGGCCGCTCTCTGAGGAGCTGATTTTCGGGTGCAGGAACGAGGCCCAGCAAATGGTCAAGAATTAGCTTCGGCAAGGCCATCCCATGATAGGCGGTCTCGGATACAACATGGCAACTTGGAAGCGGGCCAGGAACGTCGGCATCTATCGGCAAAGGTTGCCTGAGCGCGCTCAGCCAGTTTGGCGCGAGCGTAGCCAGGACGTCAGGCGCCGGGGCCGATCGGCCTCTTGGAGCAGTCCTTGAATATATTTCAAATTTTCGACTGCCTGGTCCACAACCACTTCGATCGTTCTGAGACGCTCGATGAAGATGGCAGTGAGTGCGGCGTCGAGTTTGGCGCGCTTGTGCCCGTCGCGGCTGATTTTCCGATCCAAGCCCTCGAAGTGAACGCGCTCGCGCGCTTCCATGACGGAGCAGTTGAGCATCCCGGCCAATTCTTCGTAAGTCATCCAAATCTGAGGCAAGAACTTTTCTCACGCAAATCAACGCCGTCGGCTCCGTTCAGCCGACATCGGACTTTGTCCCACAAAGAATATAACTTTGCGTTAGTAGCGAGCGGATTCTCTGCACTGTGTGATTGGGTGACGTGCCGGAGCCGACCGGCCTCGAGATACTGGAAGCGTCGAATGCAAAATTGGCATCGTCGTCACAGGTTTGTCATCTTGAGGACAAGGCTTCGCCGGCTGTCGAGTTCCAAGCGCGGTTGCACCCTGTGCCCTGTAACATCATCTTGTCGCGCCGGTCGCGCGAATGACGGCCGCGATCGTCGCTGGTCCCGATCCGGGCCTCATCGAATGCCGTCCTAAATTATTGGAATAGGGGACTGATCAAGTACCAGATTATTCGAAAAATGAAGTAGAACCAACCAGCTGTCGCGATAATGACGGCCAAAGCCCAAGCGACCGCAAATAATCGTCCTTGCAGGAGATGCCTAAACCAGGCGGCGCACCTGTGCGTGGTGACGTCATCGTTGGAGCGATCGCTAGGCATGGAAGTGAGCATATGGATCGATTTCGCCTGGCGCGCTCGTCTCAACCTAGACGGAAGTCCGTAGATGTGACCAAAACTCAACGCGCGTGGCTTAAACAATGATCCCTTGTGCAGCCAAAGATTGTGAACGGCTTCACAAGGATTCGCTTCCACCATCATTAGTTTGAATATGAGCTATTCGGGCATGGGTCCAGTCATTCCGTCGCCCCGCATGTGGAACCCGACCTGAGGCGGATGCCAGCCGTTTGGCCGTACGCCGTGGCGGTTTCCAATGGTTTGAACACGAAGATCATCAATAAGTGCGCTCACCCTTCCCGATCATCGATAAGGCGAACAGGATATCGAATCGCTTCGTAACCCGCGGTTGGAAGCGCGCCGGCGCCTGAACGGCGGTGTTCAGGGCTGGGCGCGGGGGCGCCGACTATCCCGCGCTGCAGGCGATCTACGCGGCGATTGCGGCGCGGCGACTGGACCCGGCCTCCGATAGGAGCCTGGATCTCTTTAGGCACGTGAACACCACGCATCAGACGAGCGCGAGCCGTGCGACTCGGAGCCCTTGCTCTTGGAGAGCTTTGCGTCCGTTTCTTTTTTCAGTGCAAGACGTCAGCAGAGAAGCGCGCCCTTACTGGGCCCGGTCCGTGACTTCGCATTGATGCGTCTTCGCTAGTGCGCGCCTTTGGTGAAGAGAACGGACGGGATGGTGACGATCATGATTTTGATATCGAGCGACAGCGACCACATGCGTGCATAATAGGTGTCGCACGCGACACGCGTTTTGTAGGACGTGCTGCTGCGGCCGCTGACTTGCCAAAGCCCGGTAATTCCAGGCCTGCATGCCGCGTAAATCTTCACCGATGTGCCGTATCTGGAAAGTTCCTCTTCTGTCACGGGGCGTGGGCCCACGATGCTCATATTGCCCATCAGCACGTTGAACAGCTGAGGCAGTTCGTCGAGGCTCGACTTGCGCAGGATCGCTCCGATTGGCGTTATCCGTGGATCGTGGCGCAGCTTTTGGCATTCCGCCCATTCGGCCGCCGCGGCCGGGTCTTCCTCAAGGAGTTTGCGAAGCCGCTCGGGCGCATCGAGGACCATTGTTCGGAATTTCAAACAGTCGAACGGCTTGCCCCCAAATCCCACCCGCTTGTGACGGAATATGGCTGGCCCCGAGGACGTGGCCCTCGTCACGACGAAGCAAATGATCAGCAGCGGTGCGAGCAGGATAATTCCGCTCAACGCCAGCGCGACGTCGATCATTCGCTTCGCTGTGAGCCCGACCGGTGAGACTGAAACGAACCGAGGATCGAAATGAAAATCATTAGGAATGTCTGAAAGGATACTCATGAAAAACACCTTGCCATAATGTGGACCAGGCTCATGGGGGACGTCACTGTTCGGCCATGTTATTAACGTGACTTTAACCAATTATTGCGCGGCGCACAATTGGGTTCTAACCAATTGAAACAGATCACGTTTCGCGGAAATTTTACCATTGGTTGGCATATCTGGTCCTATTTTCCGTGCGGCTCACGCGACTCAAACCAAGCCCCATATGCGGACATTGCTCATCAACCACCGCACAACAAGCCCCAGAAAATAGCTGACCTGGGCAATGACCTGGACGCCTAGGATCGTCAGCGCGGCCTTAACGAAGCCAACGTGGTGCACGATTGAATTTCCGATGGAAAGAAACAGAAGGAGCATGAGAACCGGAAGCAGCACGTTCAAGCGAAAGATCAAGCCAACGCCAAATCCCAAAAGCGCTATCCCAATGATCTCAGATGCCATGCTCTTGTCCCTTCCAAAGTGATGGACAGCGCACCTCCCACAACAAGCTTACATTACGGTCTCAAGAACGTTGGCCCAACGACAGCGAATCGAAATTCAACGCGAAGACGGCTCTTTACGAAAGCTTGCCTGGAGCGAAGCCCAATTGCACCGCCCAAATCTTCGACAAATACAAGCCAGTACTGAATATGGGTCGTTCGAGTTTAGAGACCCGCCGGCGGTAATCAACGCCAGCGCCAAGATGACTATTATTTAGGCGCGGAAAGTAGCCATAAGCCAATGCAGCTCCAATCTTGCCAGAGTAACGGCGAGCACTCCCTGGAAAAATCGAACCAACAAATACAGGACGATTCGTTGAAAGAAATCCAGCCGGTGAGCGTTTAGGATTGCGCGTCATCTCACAGGGTGGAAGCCCGCCGATTTCTCTTGATGAGCTGCGCCCCCGTTTTGACCGGGCACTGGCCTTAGCCGGAGCAGCTCGGCATACGCCTGCGTCCGAGACGTTTTGACCGGCCGGATCGCGCGCTCAACCGGATTGGTATCGAGTTCAATGCGACCATCATGCAGGAAGCGCGTCAAACCCTCCCAGCGCGGTTCGGTGTGACCCCGCATGTTGTGCGGCAAAGGCTGCGGTTAGGCGCGGTCTCGCCCAAGCTGATGCAGGCTTACGCGACGGCGAGATGGCGCTCGACCAGTTGATGGCCTTTGCATCACCGAGGATCATGCCCCGGCAGGAGGCCGTCTATGAGCGGCCGATAAATTGGCGCAAGCCGTCTCACTCGACATGACCGGCTACTGGCGGCCGACCGTGCGGACCTATCTGGGCCGCATCACAAAGGCGCGTATTCCTGAAGCCGTGCGGGAAGCTGTCAGCGATGAGGCCGCCGATCGGATGGCGGATATGAAGAAACAGGACGTGGCGGAAGCCGCCGAGCAGCTGCTGGCCGGAACCGGATGGCTGCCCGCGCTGATGCGAACGCCGCAAGCCGCTCAGGAGCCCGCAAAACCCCCGCAGGCGAGTCCGGACACGTCTTCCGTCGCCGCCGAGTAATCGGCGTGGCCGGGACCCTTCACGCGGTCCCGGCTCGTCATCGTGCGGGTACCAAAATTTTGGCCGGGCGCCCCTGGGCGCGCGGCCAATCTCACGATGCTCAAGCCTTCGACCGGGCGGGTCGCGGAAAGCCAGACACTTTTCCGCCTGAAACTGGTAGGGAAGGGCGCGTTATGCCCAGCGCCCATGAACCCGCCCGAGGGGCGGCACGTCGCCGCAGAGAAAGTAGAAATGATGAGAAGAAAT